>PMBS01000041.1 GCA_003153015.1 Myxococcales bacterium | reverse complement strand
TTCCCCCAAGCAACAGCGCAACCCGCCGCACACAACCAACTCGAGAAGGTGGGCGTGCGCTCGGTGGACGTGCGCACGCTGTGGCTCATTGAGTCCGGGTGACGGCGGTCGTCCACGGCACGCCGTCTTTGTCGCATGAATAGAACGAGTTGTAGCCGTTGACCGTGGTGCCCTTCACGTTGTTCGACCAGGAGCAGGTAGCCATACAGCAGTCCTGCATTTGAGTCGTGCTGAAGTTGCTGCCACTGCCGGATTTTTGAAGGAAGCCGGCGGCCTTGGCTTGCGGGACGGTGGCGACGTTCGGATCTGGTTTGGGCAGTGCCTGGCTCGCGAGCTTGCAGCCGGTGATGTTGGTGAGGCTGGTCGGGCACTCGACGCGCTTGACCCAGATGTACCAGTTGACGTGGTAGTCGCCGGGGATCTGCCCGGTGTCATCGGCCTTCACGCCGTTCGACTGCACGCACGAGCGGATCGTCTGGGTTTGGATGCTGGCATTGGGCGAGGTGATCTGATTGCACGCGGTAGTCACGGCATTCGCGCAGGCCGGTGACGTAAGAGTGGCCTGGGTGACCCAATTCGTAACCGAGGTCTTGCACGGATCGGGCCAGGGGTTTTGGAACGTGTTGCCCACGGCTTTGACCATGCCGCCGTCTTGGGTGGGATACCCGCTGTACATGCAGGGGCCGCCTGGGCAAGTTCCGCCGCTCACATAGCAACCGTTGTTGGCGCCGAAGCCGCCCGCGCCCATGTAGATGTCGAAGTCATCGGGTCCATTGGTCGCTGTGTTGAAGCTCTGAACCACCAAGGGCTTCGGGATGTTGATCGCAGATGTTCCAGGCGTATGGTCAGGGTCAACCCAGACTTGGTTTTCCTTCGGATAATCGAACACCAGTTGGTAACACTGGCAGCAGGCGTCCGGGAGGCCGCTGTCAACGCCACCCGAGCCGCCGTCCATGTCGTGCCCAACCACGGCGTAGTTGAGCTTGTCCCCAAAGCCGTCGGCGATCACCGCTTGATTCAGCGCATCGCTATAAAGCATGAATTGCGGGCAGGCGTAGTTCACGGGGACGCCGTTGCTTCCCCCCTGGCACACGTTGGCGGCAGTGCCGCCGTAGTCGTTCGCACAAATGCCGCCGCACGTGCTCGACGCTTGGCCTTTCCTGCACCCCTGGCTCGTGAACTGGTTGGAGCACGGGTTGGGCGGCGGCAGCAAGGGAACGGTGGTGCTGGTCGTGGAGCCGCCCGTGCCGGTCGCGCCGCCGGTACTGGCGTTGCCCCCGCTTGTACCCGTGCCGCCGGCTCCGGTGTTTCCCCCGGTTCCAGTTGTGCCGCCGGTTCGTGTGCTGCCCCCGCTGGCAGTCGTGCCGCCGACTACGGTGTTTCCCCCGCTGGTAGCGGTCGCGCCGCCCGATTGTTGCGTGCCGCCGGTGCTGGTCGACCCGCCGCTGCTGGTGGAGCCGCCACTGCTGATGGAGCCGCCGCTGCTGCTGGTGGAGCCGCCGCCAGCGGGAGCCGAGGAGCTTGCAGAGCCCCCGCCGCCGCCGGCTCCTGAGGAGCCGCCGCTGCTCGTGGTTCCCCCTTTCGGATTGGTCGTGGAGGCGCCAGTTGATCCGCCATTGCTAGACTCAGAGGTGACCGTCTTGGCACATGCCCCGGCTCCTGCCATCAGCGCGCATACCGCCACTATTGCTATGAGTCGAGGGAGTCGTGTGGTTGCAGCCATATCAGTAGAGTAGCTATCTCCGACGGATTTGGAAAGAGACCCATGCGCCGGCAACCGTTCGCGCGGCGGGCTGTGCAGAGCTGCGTAGGTTTGGCGGTGGCTGACGCGGTCAACGTTCTGGCCGTAGAACGCGGCGGCTCACGGCCCCAAAATCGAGCAAAGGCGGGTACGATCAGTGGCGGCGGTGCGTGCTTCGTGGCTTGTTCAGGGCGGGACGGATTCCGCGCATCGTCTGGTGGTCAGGCGGAACCAGGCAGTTTTGGCCGTGGCCGATGAGGTCTGGCCGGCCCAGGTGGAGAAGGGCAGCGCGAAGTAGCGCCCAGTTTTCCGGATCGTGGTAGCGCAGAAATGCCTTGTGTAGCCGGCGCTCTTTCTCACCGCAAGCCACGCAAACCTCTTCGCCGCCGCGGCGGCGCAAGCGACGCAAAGGGTTCTTGCCCGTGTGGTACATGGCGGTCGCTAGGGCCATGGGTGTGGGCAGAAAGGCCTGCACCTGGTCGGGCCGGAAGCGATTGCGTTTGCACCAGAGCGCCAGCTCCAGCATGTCTCGCAGCGTGGCGCCTGGGTGCGCGGCGATGAAATAGGGGATGAGATACTGTTCCTTGCCCGCCTGGCGCGAAAAGCGTTCAAACAGCACGCGGAACTCGTCGAACGCGGCGATGCCGGGCTTGCACATCTTGTCGAGCGGCCCGGACTCACTGTGCTCAGGAGCGACTTTGAGATAGCCACCCACATGGTGCCTGACCAGCTCTTCAACATAGGCGGGCGAGGCCAGGGCCAAGTCGTGGCGCACGCCTGAGCCGATGGTGACCTTCTTCACCCCTTGTGCCTGGCGCGCTTGCCGGTAGAGATCAATGAGCGGGCCGTGGTTGGTGTCGAGGTTGGGGCAAATGCCTGGGAAGACGCACGAAAGCCGCCGGCACGCAGCCTCGATCAAGGGGTTCTTGCAGGCCAGCCGATACATGTTGGCGGTGGGCCCGCCCAGATCGGAAATCACGCCCGTGAACCCCGGTGTCTTCTCGCGTACCGACGCAATCTCACGTAGGACCGACTCGGGCGAGCGGCTTTGGATGATGCGACCTTCGTGTTCGGTGAGCGAGCAGAAGGTGCAGCCGCCGAAGCATCCGCGCATGATCGAGATCGAACACTTGATCATCTCGTACGCCGGAATGCGCGAGCCGCCATAGCTTGGGTGGGGCCGGCGCGAAAAGGGCAGATCGTAGACGGCGTCCAACTCTGCTGTGGTGAGCGGCAGGGCCGGCGGGTTGACCCACAGGTCGCGGTTGTCGTGCCGTTGCAGCAAGGTGCGCGCGTTGCCTGGGTTGGATTCGAGATGGAGAATGCGTGAGGCATGGGCGTAAAGGACTGGATCCTCGGCCACAGCCTCGAAGCTGGGCAGGCGGATCACCTGGCCGTTGTATGCGCGCCTGCCGCTGACGGTGGTGCAGTTGATCTCACCGGGCCGTGGTGTCTTGGCTGACAGCGCAAACGCCGTACCACGCACGTCGGTGATCGCCGCAACCGGTTCGCCCATGGCCAGGCGATGGGCGATCTCGACCACCTGGCGCTCGCCGTTGCCGTAGACGAGTAGGTCAGCCTTGGAATCGAAGAGCACAGAGCGCCGAACCTTGTCCGACCAGTAATCATAATGAGCGACCCGGCGCAGGCTGGCTTCGATGCCGCCGATGACCACCGGCACGTCGGGAAAGGCTTCGCGGCAGCGTTGGGCGTAGACCGTGACCGCGCGTTCCGGCCGCAGGCCAGGCTTTGCGTTTGGCGAATACGCGTCGTCGCTGCGCACCCGCTTCTCCGCGGTGAACAGATTCACCATCGAATCCATGTTCCCGGCGGTCACGCCAAACATGAAGGCCGGGCGGCCCAGGCAGGCGAACCCGGTTGCCGAACGCCAGTCGGGTTGGGCAATGATGCCGACGCGAAAGCCCTGTTCCTCCAGCACGCGGCCGATGAGCGCCGCGCCGAAGCTCGGGTGATCAACGTAGGCGTCGCCGGTCACCAGAATGACGTCACAGCATTCCCAGCCGAGCTGCTCCATCTCGGCGCGCGACATGGGCAGGACCGGCGCTACGCCAAAGCGATGCGCCCAGTACTTTCGCCGCGCGAACAGGGTAGGGCGCAAGCGGCTGGGCGAGACAATCTGCCAGCGGGCGGAAGCAGGGGTTTTGTCAGCGGGGTTCGGCATGAACAGCTGCCGATGACTCTGTCAGATTCGCAGGCCAAGTGCGATGTGACTACTGCTGCTCGCCGTACACTAGCCGGTAGATGGCCTCGGCAGCTTCCAGCATGGCCGGGCCGGGCTCATCGAGCAGTTCAGCGGGAAGCTCGATGATTCGGTCGGGCTCGCGGCAGGCGGCCAGGAAGTCGGCGCCAGGAAAGGCGCACACCGCGGCGGACATTCCCTGCTTGGTCACAATCAGGTCGGGTTCCAGAGCCAGGAGCTGCTCGGCCGAATAGGCAGGCCAGTCGCGATAGAGGGCGGCAGCGATATCGACTAGGCCGCCTGCGGTCAGGACGTCGTGCAACGCCGTGCCGGTGGTGCCGCCTTGTACCTGGTTGCCAATTATCGACAGAAACAGGGCGGTCTTGCGCGGCCGCCCCGCCAGCGCAGCAGCCACGTTGTTCATTCGCTGCGCAAAGCTGTGCGCAAAGTCCTGGCCGCGCTCGGGCTTCCCCAGCAGTTGGGCGAGCGTCTTGGCTGCCTTGAGCAAACTACTGACACCCCGCAACTCGCCCAAGTCAAAGACCTCAATGCCAGCTGAACGCAGCTTGGCCGCGCGTCCGGCGGTGCCGAAGCTGTTGGTGAGCACGAGGTCCGGCCGCAACGCAATCAGCGCCTCAACCGGGCCGAAGCCGTCGACAACCGGCTTGCCGGAATAGCGATAGCCGTCCTGCGGCCGCTCGGCGGCAGCGCGACTGAAGGCCAAGATGCGGTCAGGCTCGGCCAGATCCAAGAGCAGGCGATCGGTGACCAGATTGGTGGACACGATGCGGGTGTAGCGCCGCAAAGGCACGGGGTGGGAGGTAGCATCGGGAAGGCTTGGGTTGGCAGTCGGACCTATTGCAGTCGGTGGGCCGCCTCGGTGGCCGGGCATGGCTCGGCCAGGGCTGCGGCCAAAGTGAATGGTCAACGCGACAGCCGCTGCCAGGGCGCAGGCATTGGCTAGGGTGGCGCGGTTCATGGAGGGGTGTCCTTCTCAGCCGGCGTGCGAAAGCCAAACTGGGCTGCGGGCACGATTTCGACGCCGTAGACCCGGCGCACAGGCTCGACAGAAATGACCTCCGCCGCAGAGCCTGCGGCGACCAGATGGCCGCTGGCGAGCAGCAGCGCCCGATCGCTCACCTGAGCGGCTTCGTTGAGTTGATGAAGCGCCACCATGACCAGAGCCCCGCGGCTCGCCAGGTCCCGTAGCAGGTGGAGCAAGCCAAGTGCGTGGGTCACATCCAGCGCGGCGGTGGGCTCATCGAGCAGGAGCACGCGCGCTTCGGTGGCCAGGGCGCGCGCCAGCAGCACCAGCCGTCGCTCGCCGTAGGACAGGCGACTGAAGGATCGGCCGGCCAGCCGGCGCGTGTCGGTGAGCTGCATGGCCCGATCTATGGCCGCATCGTCGCGCCGGTCAGGCCGACCCCAGACATCCCGATAGGCGAAGCGACCGTGCGCCACCACATCGCGTACTGGCAAGGCCGCATCCAGCGCCGAATGCTGGGGCACATAGGCCACCAGGCGCGCGCGTTCGGGGCGGCCAAGTTGGGATGCCTCGCGGCCGTCGAGCCGCAGCTCACCCGAGAATGGCAACAGGCCGGCCAGGGCCTTGAGCAGCGTGCTCTTGCCCGCGCCGTTTGGCCCGAGCAGCGCAACCACTTGTCCTGCCCCAAGAGAAAAGGAGATCTGGTCGAGCAGTACGTGATTTCCCCGCCGCACAGTCAGCCCCTGTGCCTCGATGAGTGCTTCGTCAGCCATGGCTCACCTCGCGTTGCGAGCGTGCCAGCAAAATCAGAAACACGGGCGCCCCGATGATGCCGGTGATTACCCCGAGAGGCAGCTCGGACCGGCTGGGGAAGACGCGCGCGATGACGTCGCAGGCGACGAGGAATGCGCCGCCCAGAAGGGCGCAGGCCGGAATCAGGCGCCGGTGGCGCACGCCCACCAAGGGCCGCAGGGTGTGCGGAACGATGAGGCCGACAAACCCCACGTTGCCGCCCACCGCGATGGCGGCAGCGGCCAGTACCGCCACCCAGGTCACGGCCCAGCGTCGGGCTCGCCCTACCTCGACGCCCAAGCTGCCGGCCTCGTCTTCGCCGGAAAGCAGCAGGTCGAGGTTGTCGCTCCACAGCCAGCAGGCGAGGATGCCGATGCCGACCAAGGGCAGGACCGCGAAAAGCTGGCGCGTGCTGACCCCGCCCACGCCGCCCAAAGTGAAGGACACCACGGCTCGGCTCATGTCCCAGGAATCTTGTGCCAGGCTGGTGATGAAGCTGGACAGGGCGAGAAACAGCGACGACAGGATGAACCCAGTGAGGATGAGAGTCAGCGTGCCGGTGCGCTCGCGACAGAAAGTGAGCACGATGGCAAGCGACAGGCCGGCGCCCAGCAGGCAGCCGAGCGGCAACACCATTTCGGCGCTGACCGCCAAGTTGGCCAAGGGCGAGCCCGAAACCAAAGCCAGCATGGCCAACTGTCCGCCTAAGCTGGCGCCCGCTGTGGTGCCCAGGATGGATGGGCTGACCAGTGGATCGCGGAACACGCCCTGCACCACGGCCCCGCCAGTGGCCAGGGCCGCGCCTGCCAGCAAGGCTGCCCCTACGCGTGTCGCCCGCAAGCCGAGCAACGTCGAACGCAGCGCTGGGTCGGCCAGACTGCCGTGCCCGACCAGCAACGCCAGCGCCACCGAGCCCACCAGGAGCACGAGCAGGACAGCGTATGTGAGCGCAGTCTTCACTAGTGCTGCCCGCCAGAACTCGTAGAAGGGATGCACAGGGGCTCTTCGGGTAGCACGCGAGCGCAAAGCGCGAGCCGCGAGGCCGCAAGGCCGAGCGGGGGAAGGGGGGACCCGTCGGGCTTCGCCCGACGGGGGGAGGGGCACACCCCTCCGTAAATCGAGACTAGTGCCGCCTCGCCTCGTGTTTCAGTGTCCCTCATTGTTGCGCGCATCGTTTGAAACCCTTTCGTAACTTCGGGCAAGCGGCACTAGTACAATCCAAGATTCCGCGGTAGCATGCCTGCGGCTGGGTCGCTTGAGAACGAGGGCAGCTCAGCCGGCGGCCAGACACTCACGTCAAGCACATGCAGCTTGGGCGTCTGTGCATCGGCATCGCCCAGAAAAACCCGCTGCGTTTCTGGATCAAAGACCAGGCCTCCTAGTACGTAGTCAGTACCGCCGTCGAGCAGCTTCTGCGGCACGCCCCGGGTGAAGTCGAACTGCCACAGTTGATCGGGAGGCGAGCCCGAAAAGTCACCAGGCAAGACAGCAAAGGCGAGGGTGGGGCTCACCACGGCGAGATCGGCGAATGAGAGTGGGCGGCCAAAGGCCGCGGCCATCAGGGGCTGTACCGTGGCGGGCGACACCGATGTGTCGATCAAGACCACGCCCGAGCCCTTGACTCGGTCAGCACCGTCGGCAAAGGCCCCGCCGCACGCCACAGCCAGGGCTCCTTCTTGCCCCGGCACCGGCACGATGGCACTGCAGTCCTTAAGACCTGGCAGATCGATGATCGTGGTGACCGCGTCGGTCGCTGGATCCACCACCAGCACGCGACCGGGCCCGGCCTGGCTGAAATCCGCGCTGAAGTTGTTGAGCGTGATGTAGATCTTGCCGTCGAGAACAAGGCCACGGTCGGGGTTGGGATTGATGCCCGCTCCCGTGGCGTAGGGGGAAAGGTCAATGCGGGCCACCGGCTTGCCAAGATCGAGGTCCAAGATCAGGAGATCCGCGCCCTCGTCGAAGTCAGACAGGTCCGCGCTCGGCTTGAGGTTGGTCGCATAGCGGGTCACGTAGAACTTGTTCTGCGCAACCGCCACCACGTCATGCGGGTCGGCAGCAAATCCTGTGCTGACGCTGATCTCGCGGGTCACGCTGCAGTCCGCGGGGTTCACCCACAGAAGGGCGTTGTTGCCGCGATCGATAAGCACTAGCGGATGGCCGGGCAAGGGCGCGCTGGGTAGGACCACGTCACCAGAAAGCGCTTGCGAGAGTTGCGGAGGTGCGCTGCCCGAGTTGAGGCAGTTGTCGCGCGCCACCGTGGCAGTCGCTGGATCGACGAGCGACAGCAGCGACGAAGTGTAGTCGATGCTGCCGTGGATGACGGCCAAGCCGGTTGGGCCGGCGCTGCCTGACGCCGGCGCAGCACCACTGCCGCAAGCCAGCCCGAGCATTGCAGGAAGCACAAGGGAAAAAACAGAATCGAATCGTCGATGGGTCATTCCAGAATCTCCTTGTTGGTTTCGGGCGTGGACCATTGCAGGGTGAGAAAGACCGAGCGGCCGGGCAGGGGATAGCCGACCAGATCGACGACAGGGGTGTTGGCCAGGTTCTGCGCGCTGGCCACTAGGCGCAGCCCCCAGTGGGGTGCGCTGATCTGCCCACCCGCACCGAAGAGCACACGCGGGTTGACTTCGACCAGGTTGGGCGAGTCGAGGTAGTTACCGCTGGTCACGTCCAGGTCGGCGTACAGCCCCCAGCGCCAGCGACCCGCCAGGGCAAGATTGCGCAGCTCGGGCCGCGCGTAGGCGCGCAGGCGAGGCCGGTGGGGAAGCTGCTTATTGTGGCAACAGGCCACGTCCTCTAGGTCGCGCGCATCCGTGAAGGTGGTTTGCCCGAAGAACCGAAAGCGGCGTCGCCAGTCGGCGGTGGCCGAAAATTCCGCGCCCAGGATGCGCGCACGACCAACGTTGCCCGGCCGCATTTGGGTCCCGACCTGAAGGAATTGGATGAGGTCGTGCGCCCAGGCGGCAAACAGAGCGCCGTCGAGCGAAAGCCGCAGCCGCGCGCCTGCGCGAGTCCAGTTTGCGCCAAGGTCTGCGTTGGTGCCGGTCTCGGGCACCAGGCTGGGATTGCCCAAGACTTGGCCGGTGTCTCCATAGCGCTCGAACGTCGAAGGCAGACGACCGTAGCGCCCCAGGTTTGCGCGCAGAGTGACTTGCTCGCTCGCCCATTGCACGAGGGCCAAGCGCGCGTTGGGCAGCCAGTAGGTGGCGGGTCGGGTGTCAGCGTTTATCAGGCGATAGCGTTTCGGGCTCGTGATCTCGTCCTTGGCCACCTCCAGGCGCAGCGACGGGATTACGGCCAGACGTAGCGCTTGGACGAGAAAACGCGCCTCCATGCCGCCGGCAGCAAAAGTACGCGAGCCAGGTGGAATGGAAACCGCGCCGGACAGAACGTTCGAAGGATCGAAGCGTTCATAGCGGCCTTCGGCAATCGCGGAAAGCCTCAGCCACCCAGCAAGCGGCTTCGAGCCAGCGAGCGTGGCGCCAGAGCTGGTGGAAAGGTCCCGCGTTTGGGTGGGCTGGCCTGACAGATCACCGCAGGGATCGTGGAAGCGTTGCCAGGTGGTTACCGTGTAGAGTTGGGCACGCAACGAACTGCCCAGCCCGAGATCGTCGCGCGACTGGTAGGCCGCGGTGGCAATCAGTCTGTCGGTGCCGAGCGCTGCTCCCCTCGCCAGCAGCGAGCCCACGGGTGGCACGCCCTGATCGCGGTGAAGAAAACTGGCGGTGCCCCAGATCTGTCGCCGCCCAGGCAAAAGCCCCACTACGTGAACCAGGCCGTCGATCTGCCAGAGGGCATTGTTCTGGCGGCGACGTGTGGAATCGTCGCTGGGGTCGGGATCGAGGAGTGTGGCATTGTCGTTGTGATAGGTGAAGTCGCCGGCCGAGCTGAAAGCGTTCACGCTGCCGAGCGCGCGTAGGTTTTTCGCGGCCCACCGTCCTTGCACCCCGGCAAACTCGGTCCCGAAAGAGCCGCCGCCCGCGTAGGCGCGCGCACCTGAATCGGTTGCGGCGGCGCTCGAAAGCGACACAATTCCGCCCATGGCCGAGGTGCCGAACACGATAGGGCTCATTCCCCGATAGACCTCGACCGAATCGAGATCCACGACCGGAATGAGCCCGATGTCTACGCCACCACCGGAGGCTGCCGAGAGCGGCACGCCGTCGAAGTAGACCTCGACCTGGTTGGCCGATGATCCGCGCAGCGACAGGGTGGCCATGGATCCCAGACCGCCCAAACGCGTGACCGAGACGCCGGGCAGCTCGGAAAGGAGTTGGGGCAAGTCCTCAGCGCTACGGGGAGTGCGGTCGGCCGTGACTATGGAAGACGACGCTGCGTCATCCTGGCGCGCCCGGTCTCCGGCCCCTGCCTCGGCCACCACCACGGTCTCATAGAGCGGTTCGGCCGCCCGCGTGGTGCCCGCGGTCATGCACAGAACCGCCGCCGCGGAAGCGGCGCCTGGAAACGAAAGTCTGTGCTTGCAGGCTTGGTCGGCGATCTCCGCGCCGGCCGGCACCCTTTTCGACCCCATGAAAAACCCCCGTTCCGTCGGCGGAAGCGGGGGTCGCAAGCTGCTAGCTCGGCGCCCGCTTCCTCCTCGGGAAAGGCATCGTGGCTGACGCGGGCAGGTTTCCTGGCTCGTGGGTCTTGCGGCAAGGCCGCGTCACCTGCTCCAGCCTTCCCAGAGGTTGTCCTCCAGTGGTCATATCGGAACAGACTTCCCACATACAGTGGCGGGACCGCGCCGGAATGACACCCTTGGGTGCGCACCGGCTTCCCTTTTCAGCGGGGCCGTCGAGGCCCCGCGCTCGCGTCCGTATTCAGTTGTCAGTACGGCGCCAAACTAGTCTTCGCGGCGGGATCTGTCAAGCGCTTGACGGACTCAACCGATTTGTTTGGTCATGGGATCGTTTCTGCTAGTCTGCAAACCATGAGCGCCGAGGGCGAAGGCAAGAAGCCCGGCCTGGGTCACGAGATACCGGATGTCCTGCCGCTTTTGCCGGTTCGGGATCTGGTGGTCTTTCCCTATATGATTGCTCCGCTGCGCGTGTCGCGGCCCATCTCGCTAGACGCGGTGCAGGTGGCGTTGCAGAACGATCAGCGTCTGTGTTTCATCGTCGCCCAGCGCGAATCGGCCGAGGAGGATCCCAAGCCCAGCTCGCTCTATCACACCGGCACAGTCGGAATCATCATGCGCATGCGCAAGCTCTCCGACGGTGGGCTCAAGATTCTCATCCAGGGTCTGTGCCGTGCGCGCATCCAGCGTTTCATCGCGGAGCACCCCAGTTATCGGGTTCGTCTGGACATCATGGAGGAGCCGACCCCGGCATCCACGGTGGAACTGGAAGCGCTGGCCCGCACGGTGAAGCAGAACGTGGAGCGGGTGGCCGAGCTGGGCCGCACCGTGCAGCCCGAACTGGCGCTGGTGTTGCAGAACGTGGATGAGCCCGGCCGCATGGCGGATCTGGTGGCGTCGAATCTCACGCTCAAGCTGGCCGACGCGCAGGCCATCTTGGAAATGGATGATCCGGTGCAACGCCTGGCCAAGGTGAATCAGGCCCTGGAGAACGAAGTCGGAATCCTCGAGGTGCAGAACCGCATCCAGAGCCGCGCCAAAGAGGAGATGTCCAAAACCCAGCGCGACTACTACCTGCGCGAACAGTTGCGCCAGATCCGGCACGAACTGGGCGATGCGGATTCCTTCCGCGACGAGATTGAGGACCTGCGCCAGAGGATCGAAGCAGGTGGACTGCCGGCCGAGGCTCGTGCGGAAGCGGACAAGCTGCTGCGGCGCCTAGAACAGATGAGTCCCGAGAGCGCCGAGGCGGCGGTGGTACGCAGCTATGTGGACGTCTTGGTCGAGCTGCCGTGGAAAGAACCGGGCGAGGATCCGGTGGATCTGCGTGCCGCGCGCGCCGTGCTCGACCAGGACCACTACAACCTGGAGCACGTCAAGGAACGCATTCTCGACTACTTGGCGGTACACAAGCTACGCCGCGGGGCCCATGGACCGTTGCTTTGCTTTCTCGGCCCGCCGGGAGTGGGCAAGACCTCGCTCGGTCGCTCCATCGCCCGGGCCCTGGGCCGCAAGTTTGTGCGCATCTCCTTGGGCGGCGTGCGCGACGAAGCCGAGATCCGCGGCCACCGCCGCACCTACGTCGGTGCCCTCCCCGGGCGCATTTTGCAGGGGATGAAACAGGCGGGCAGCAAGAACCCGGTGTTCATGCTCGACGAGGTCGACAAGCTGGGTTCGGACTACCGTGGCGATCCCTCTGCGGCCTTGCTCGAAGTCCTCGACCCCGAGCAGAACCACGCCTTTCGCGATCACTACCTGGGCGTGCCCTACGACTTGTCCAAGGTCATGTTCATCGCCACCGCCAATCTGGCGGACACTATTCCGCCGCCCTTGCGGGATCGCATGGAAACCCTGCGCCTGTCGGGCTACAGCGAGGAAGAGAAACTGGCCATTGCCGAGAAGTTCTTGGTGCCCAAGCAGATCGCCGAGGCCGGCCTGAGCGAGCGTGATCTTTCCTTGGCGCGGCCGGCGCTGCGCAGGATCATTTCCGAATACACGCGCGAGGCCGGGCTGCGCGAGCTGGAACGGCAGGTGGCGCAGCTCGCGCGCAAGATGGCGCGGCGTCTGGTGGAGAGTGGTCTTGCGCCCGCACAAGGACGCAAGGCTGGCCGCACACTGGTGACCGCGGAGGACCTTGCCAAGTTGCTGGGACCACCCAAGTTCATCCCCGACGAGCGCCAGCGCGTAGACGAGGTCGGGATCGCGAACGGCCTGGCCTGGACCCAGGCCGGCGGCGAAGTACTCCACGTCGAAGCGCAGATGATGCCGGGCAAGGGCAACCTGATCTTGACCGGCCAGCTCGGGGAAGTGATGAAGGAATCGGCGCAGGCAGCGCTATCCTTTGCCCGGGTGCAGGCCACGCGGCTGGGGCTGCGTAGCGATTTCCTTGCTGATCGCGAGATTCACATTCACGTGCCCGCGGGTGGCGTGCCCAAGGACGGCCCGTCGGCCGGGATCACCATGGCCTGCGTGCTGGTGTCACTGGTGTCCGGGATCCCTGTGCGGCGGGACGTAGCCATGACCGGTGAGATCACCCTGCGCGGCCGGGTGCTCCCCATCGGCGGCCTGAAAGAGAAGCTGCTGGCGGCGGTGCGCGCTGGGATGCGCGTGGCCATCGTGCCTGCCAGCAACATGGCGGAGTTGAGCGAGATTCCTGCTCACCTGCGCCAGCGGATCAAGATCCAGCCGGTGCATACCGTGGACGAGGCCCTGGTGGTGGCGTTGACCCGACCGGTGTCCCATACCAAGTCTGCCGCGGTGGCCCCGCGCGGGGCTGCCGCCAAGGTGGTGACGCCACCCCGCCGCGGCGGCGCGGCGTAGGCTGCGAGCTCACCATCGAGCGCGGAGGTCAGGAGAGAGAGATGCGGCTGTCAGGTGACTAGCACTACTGATTGAAATTCTCCCGTCGCCGTCGCTGCTGCGGGCCCTGTCCGCTTTCTCGCTCCTCAGTCAGTCGGGTAGGACGATGGCGCGGACCGGACTTCGAATGATGCCGACGTTTCCATCGTCCCCCCTAAGATTCCGTACGGCGAGTTTTCCCCAGTACGGCTCCAAGGCTGGCCTTTCCGTCGGGGCCTGCCCCTTGTCCGTGCAGGTTAAGCCCACTCCCGGCATGCCCTGCTCGTTCTCGGGTTTGCTTCCGACGCTCGCGTCCTCCGTGGCCGCACCGAAAACCTCGATCAGAGTCGAGGAAGCCGGCTCGGTGTGACGCCGCCATGCGAGCGGCACCCGCCGCTCTACCCCAGGGGCCCTCGCTCCGGTCCGGGTTGTTCTGTCCCGGTCCATCGACGCTTAACCGGCCCCATCCGCCCCACTCGCAGGCACGTCGCGTTTTCTCGGCAGTGCCGATTATGCGCAACGCCTTCGCTGTGCGGGAGCGCCTAGGCGACCCGCGAGTGGTTCCGTGCTTTCGCTGCCCGCTCTTTCCTGACATGCCGTCCTCTATGCCCCCGGAGTGCTCGTCGGCTGCCTGTTCCCAGATGTACTCTTCACCGACGACGATGGCCTTCGCCCACGTATTTGAGGCTCGGCGCGCTCGACTCCCCCGCCATCCGCTTCGGGCGGGAATACTATTTCGGGGTCTCCTGGTTCGCTTGCGGCTATTCACCTTCGCTGCGGCCTGTCCGTTTGCTCGCCCTCCTGGCGGATCGGACCGAGGCACGGGCGTACCCGTGCGCCAGCCCACGAGGACTTTTACGTCTGCGCTTTTGTCAGGTTGGTCACCCGTCCTGACAGCAGATATGACTACGGCGCTCCCTGGGAGGGCTACGCCGACGGGACTTTCACCCGATAGAACGTCAGCTAGCATCGCTGCACAATACGTCGAGTATCTTCCCTCGTCGCTCGTCGCGGCCAGGGCTCCTCGCGACGCGCCGGCTCGGTCCGAATTTCAGTCAGTAGTGCTAGGGTGTGGGACCGAAGTAACCTGTGAAGAACGCGACGTCGTCGATCCAAATCCCGAACTTGGCGTCGACCGGAATCTGGAACTGCACCTCGTAGATGGTCGACGGGTCGAAGGCGGTTCCCTGGCGCCCCCACGCGTCCTGGCTGAGTGAAGAGAAGTCGACGAAGTACTTCGACCAAAACGTGGTGAGGTTGGTAATGCGTTTGCCGTAGTGGTCCCAGCACTGTGTCGGACCCGCGACGCCCGGCTGGCAGAGCCCGCCATCAGGCTGGGTGTCCTTGTCGGGGAACGCGACCCGCAAGCCCGACGATGTGCCGCCGTCGATCTTTGCCCAGAAACTGATGCCTGTGTACGCGGATGCGTTGTACGGGCCGCCGATCCCGAACCCAAAGGTAGCGCCCGTGTCTACAAAGGGCCCACCGTACGCGTAGGCCGCGTACTTGCGACAGGCGTCGCCTGTGTCTGTCATGGTGAATAGTCCCGCTGGATCGGGGAACATGGTTGCGCCCGGAGTGCCGTCGTCGCTGTCTTTCCAGGCCCCGGCACGTCCGTTGACCTGCGGGATGAAGCGATCACCATCATTCATGTCGTCGATCAGTTCTTCATTGGGAGCCAAACCTACACACGTGGTGCCGGCCGTCCCGCCGCTACCCGCAGCCCCAGTTCCACCCGCGGTGCTCGAGCCAGCGGTGCCGCCGCGTCCACCGACCACGGTGCCGCCGAGTGGCGTGGTCCCGCCCGCGCCGCCGCGTCCGCCGACTATGGTGCCGCCCAAGGGGATGGGCCCGGTGGTCACTCCAGTGCGTCCGCCGGCCACGGTGCCGCCCGATGGGGTTGTCCCGCCGGACCCGCGGGTGCGTCCGCCGATCACGGTGCCGCCGAGTGGAGGGGTCCCGCCCGCGCCGCCGCTAGCAGCGACTTGCCCGCCGGACCCGCGGGTGCGTCCGCCGATCACGGTGCCACCGAGTGGCGGGGTCCCGCCCGCGCCGCCGCGTCCGCCAACTATGATGCCGCCGTCTGGGATATTCCCGCCGCGTCCGCCGGTGGCAACTTGTCCACCGGTCCCTCCGGTGGCGACTTGCCCGCCGCGGCCGCCGACCACGGTACCGCCGACGCCGAAGGGGACTTGTCCGCCGGTCCCGCCAGTCGCGACTTGCCCGCCGCGGCCGCCGACCACGGTACCGCCGACGCCGAAGGGGACTTGCCCGCCGCGTCCGCCGGTCGCGACTTGCCCGCCGTCGCCCTGGCCGCCGGTTGCGAGACTGCCCCCAAGGCTTGCGGAGGTTCCGCTTGTGCCTCCACTCTGGGAAGTGGTTCCGCCGGCGCCCGGGCTAGCCGGTGTCTCCCAGTCGTCGAGCGGTGTTCGTGCCCCGCATCCCATCGCGAGCAGGAGTGCAAGAGTCAGCCAGAGTTTCGAGTGATTTGCTTTCATGTTCGTCCCCGTATGTGCGTGCGTGACGCAGCTACCAAAGATGATAGCGAATCTCAACGTTAGAGGGGGAAGTACAGCCGGCACGTTTCTTTTTCGCCTGGGGCAGACTTGTGGTCGCCAGCGTATGAAGAATCCCTCATCATTACCCATAGATAGATACCAAGCTAAAAAGTATCAGTTGAATTTCCTTTCGGCCGCCCCCTCAGCTCCGTCTCCGTGTCCTCTCCTCTCACCTCTGTGTTCTCAGCGGCGCGCCGCTGTCGCGGTGAATGACATCGCCCGCTTTGCGATCCAACAGGTGAGACAGATTCACATTGCCCAGCGCCGCCAACATGGTCTGGCGCAAGTTGGGGTGCTTGGCTTCCAGGCGGGACAGCAGGGCCTTCATCTGTTTTCGCTGGGCATCGGGCTGCGAGCCGCACAGGTGGCAGGGCAGGATGGGAAAGCGCTGGTTCTTGGCGAAGCGGGCCAAGGTTGCTTCGGCGCAATAGATGAGCGGCCGAATGACGATGGACGCGCCATCGTCGCTGAGCAAGCGCGCAGGAATTGCGGCCAGCTTGCCTGCGAAGAAGATGTTGAGCAGCAGAGTTTCCACCGCGTCGTCGCGGTGATGACCGAGTGCAATCTTCGTGCACCCGAGTTGGCGGGCCAGGCGGTAGAGGATTCCGCGGCGCAGGCGCGCGCACAGCGAGCAGTAGGTGCCGCCTTCAGGGATCTTGTCGACCACTATTGAATAGGTGTCTTCGCGCACGATGCGGTGGTCGAACCCATGGGTACGCAGCCACTCGGCAAGCGGTGCGGGATCGTGGCCCGGCTGGCCTTGGTCAAGGTGCACAGCCAGAAGCTCGAAGCTAACTGGCGCCCGCCGCCGCAGCGTCTCCAAAACAGCGAGTAGGGAATAGCTGTCCTTTCCACCAGAAACCGCCACCAAGATCCGGTCACCCTCTGAGATGAGGTCGAATTCTGCCACAGCGCGACCCACCCCATGCAGAAGGTCGCGTTCAACTAGTTGCGCTGGCCGATCATTAGCATGGGAACCCTGGGAGGGTTCCCAAACCCTCCCGCGATGGTGCGCCGCCGGCGAAGCCGGCGGGCTCCCCACGCGACTAGGCCGCTTGGGCTTGCCAGGTTGAACGGGGCGGCTCATGACGTGGACGTGCTTACCATACAGTGGTTGTTGGTCTCCGAGGAAAAGCCGCTACAATAGTGGGTGTAAGGCGGGTTCGGCGCCATGGCCATCTTCGATTCATCCCAGCGACGGAAAGGCTCCTCGCTCGGCCGATGGGCCGCACTGGCCGCGCTCATCCACTTGCAACTCCTGCTGGTGGCCGGGGTGGTGCTCCACATCTGGGCCCCGCGCGATGCCGACATTGTGGCGGCGCGGCAGCGGGCTGCGGCCGAGGGCCCGGCCGAGCCCATATCGGTTAGTACGGTTGACGATGATACCGCGCGCAAGCTCATCGCCGACATGGAGCGCCTGGAGGAAAAGGCAAAACAGGAGCAGTTGAAGAAGGAGGAAGAGTCGACCAAGGCACCTGGGCAGGTAGTGGACTTGGCCCGGCCGCGCGAGGAGAAGCGGCCCGAGAGCGCGCGCTTTGCTGCCGAGTACGATTCCTCGGTCGAGCACGAAACCCGCAAGTACGGCAAGTTCGATCCCAACGAGCTGCAACGGTCACGCGGGGAGGGCGATCGCAACCGGGCAGCGGTGCCTGAGCAGGCGAGTTCGCCTCGGCCGCCGGGATCGGCGGGTGCCTTAGCCATGCGCACACCGCCGCACAGGAGGCTGAGCGCCTTGTCAAGCCCGGGCGATCGCGACAAAGTTCCTGGCGACACGGGCGAACCGGTCCCGGGACCATCGGATCCCGAGGGACTCTACGCCCCGTCCGGCGGCGGTGGGCCGCGTCGGGCTCAGTCGCTGGCACGCGAAGGCGAGCCCCTGTTCTCGCCCGGCCCCGGCTTGGCCTCGCTCATGCCCTCGGAAGAGGAGGTCGCGCGCGCGGTGGGCAGCGGAACCCAGGACTACTTGCGCGACGTTGACGAGGGCGAGGAGACGGCGCTCAATGCCAAGCGTTGGAAGTTCGCCACTTTCTTCAACCGGGTCAAGGAGCAGGTGCAGAACCACTGGAAGGCGGGCCAGGAGTACCAGCGCCGTGATCCTACGGGCGCCATCTACGGGGCGCAGGATCGTTTCACGCTGGTCCACGTCCAGCTTCGTTCCGATGGCTCGCTGGCCAAGGCCTCGGTGGCCCAGACCTCCGGGGTGGACTTCCTTGACGACACGGCCATCGAGGCATTCAAGCAGGCCCAGCCGTTTCCTAATCCGCCACACCAGCTGGTGCGGGCAGGTCTCATCGATTTCGATTTCGGCTTCTATGTCGAGATCTCCGGGGCACCGCGCGTGAGGTTCCTGCGCTACAAGATGTAGCCAGGGCTCTGCCCGTCGTCACGTGCTAGCGTGGGCATGCCGAGCGGAGTATCCTGTCCTATAATTCCGCCTCGGACGGGTAGCCCGAACGATCCCCGTGAATGAGAAGGAGAGCACATGAGAAAAGTAGGTGCCTTGGTTATCGTTGGCCTTTTCGCGGTTGCGCAGGGCTGCGCTAAGAGCCCCAGCACAACACCCACGGGTGGTAGCAGCGGCGGGACCAGCACGGCTGCCAAGGGCGGCAGTGGCGGGACCAGCACGGCTGCCTCAGGTGGCAGCAGCGGCGGGACCAGCACGGCTGCCAAGGGCGGCAGCGGCGGGGCCAGCACGACGGCCAGCGGCGGGGCCCCGGGTTCCGGCGGATCTTCTGCTTCGGGCGGCAATAGTGGCGGGACCAGCACGACCGCCAGCGGGGGCAGCAGTGGCGGCAATACCGGCACGACAGCCTCAGGCGGCAATGGCGGCGGGACCGGCACGAACGCCAGCGGCGGCAGCGGCGGGACCGGCACGAATGCCAGCGGCGGCAGCGGCGGGACCGGGACGAACGCCAGCGGGGGCAGCAGCGGCGGCGATACCGGCAGGACATCCACCGGAGGTTGCGTCTGCGTTGGCGGAACTGGCACGGGCACGACGGGTGGTGGCGGAGGCGGGACCAGCACGGGCGCCGCGGGAGGCAGCACGGGCGGCCGGGGAGGCAGCGGCGGTGGGGGAGGCAGCGCGGGCGCCGCGGGAGGCAGCACGGGCGGCCGGGGAGGCAGCGGCGGTGGGGGAGGCAGCGCGGGCGGCCGGGGAGGCAGCGGCGGTGGGGGAGGCAGCACGGGCGGCAGGGGAGGCAGCGGTGGTGGGGCGGGCGGGACAGCCTCGGGAGGCAGCAGCGGCAGTGGGGCGGGCGCGGGAGGCACTGGTAGCGGGGCGGGCGGGACAGGCTCGGGAGGCAGCGGCGGCGACACCGGCACGACATCCTCTGGAGCTTGCGTCTGCGGTCCTCCCGTGTGCGAGCTGCCGGACTGTCTGAAGAACCTCGGCGCCGACTGCGTCGAAAGTGGAAGCTGTACCTCGCAGGCGGATTTGGCCACCGGCAGCTCGAACAGCTGTTACAGCAACGGGGTAACCGAGATCATGGTCCACAACCCGCAAACTGATGACAGAACCCTGACCGTGAAGAAGGCCGGCTCGACGTGTTTTTCGACGGAGTTCAACGGGAACGACTTCTACAACGGCGTAGGAAACATAACCGTGATGGACGCTTCCGGCGCAACCGTAGGGAGCGTGGCGTATGACTACGCGGGCGACTTCTACAAAGTCACTTGCACGGGCGGTCAGGAAGTGGCGCTCGATCAGTCTTGCGCGAACGTCTGGCCAGTATCCGTGTTGATGGGTTCACACTGCGAGGAGGGAGGCTGTACGCCGTAGCTACAGCCCGTCGGGAGATTCCGGGCCGGGCGAAGGGCCGGCCCGCGGATCGCGGGTCGCGTGGGCGAGCGCGATACCGGATGCGCTAGATCGAGGATGCACCCATAGAGGCAACGCAGGCCTTCTTGCCATTGTACCCCTTCCCTGCCACCGGGCAGGGATTCATGCTAGGAAGTCAAGCCTTGCGGACCCAGCGCACCTTCCTTCTGCTCCACACCAGGGATCTGGTTCGCCTCCGTTTCCGGGGCGCCGCCCTGGGATTGGCCTGGAACATCCTGCAGCCCGCGCTTTTTCTCGTGATGCTCGGGTTAGTGTTCGCGGTGGTGAACCGGTCGAACTACGGCGACTTCGTTGTGTACCTGTTCGCCGGCCTGGTACCCTGGCGCTTCTTCGAGCAGGCTTGCGACGCGATGACCGCGTCCATCGCGTCGAGCGCGGTTTTCACCCGGGGGTTCTGCGTCCCCTATTTCTATTTTCCGGCCAGCGAGCTCGGCGCGCAGCTCACCGACTTTCTGGTCAGCTTCGTCACCTTGCTGGCGGTGTTGCAGGTCTTCCATGCGTCCTGGCATTTGCAGATGCTGATCCTGCCCTTCAGCGTGCTGGTCTGGGTGCTGATCACGGCGGGCGCCGGTCTGTGTCTTTCCGTGATCTTCGTGTTCTTTCGTGACATTCGGCCCATCGTGCAGATGGGGCTGATGCTGGCCTTGTTCTCCTCCACCGTGTTTTTCAAGCCGGCAACCCTGTCTGGCCGGGCTGGGCAGATTTGGCTGACGGTGAATCCGGTTTGCTACTGGGCAGCGCTGTTTCAGAAGCCTATCTACTACGGCGTCTGGCCGTCGTCCCTAGACTGGGGGGTCAGTCTGGCCAGTGGCGTTGGTGTGATCGTGCTGGGAACTGTCCTTTATCGATCGCTCCGTCACAAGTTCTACTTCTACTTCTAGCCCTCATGCCGCCTGCTCTCGAACTTCATGACGTCAGCGTTTGGTTCCGCGACACGAACCTGCGCCACCGTACCCTCAAGCAGGCTTTGGCCCACATGTTCGACCGCCGCCGGCCGGCGGTGGTTGCGGCGCTGGACGGGGTGTCGCTCTCCATTGGCGAGGGCCAGTCGGTCGGAATCATCGGCCGCAACGGGGCGGGCAAGTCCACCCTGCTGCGTGTACTGGGCCAGATCATCATCCCCAACCGGGGCCGGCTGGTGGCACGTCGGCGCGTGGTGCCGCTCTTGGCGCTAGGCGTGGGATTTCATCCCGAGATGACCGGACGCGAGAACTGCTATCTGGTGGGGACCTTGCTCGGGTTCTCGACGGCGCGGACCAAGGAGCGTTTGGCCGGCATCGCGGAGTTCGCCGAGATGACCGAGTTTCTCGATACCCCGGTGAAGAACTACTCTTCTGGAATGTACGCGCGGCTGGCCTTCGCCCTGGTCACCGAGGTGGAACCGGAGGTCTTGCTGCTGGATGAGATCCTGAGCGTGGGCGACGAGTTCTTCCAGCGCAAGAGCCAGGAGCGGCTGCAGCAACTCATGCGCCGAGGCGTAACCACGGTGATCGTCTCGCACAACCTGGACCACCTGGTCTCGCAGTGCGATCGGCTGATCTGGCTGGACGAAGGAAAGGTCGTGGCCGACGGGGCAGCGGCCGAGGTGGCGCGCGCCTACCGGAGTTGTTCGGGCCGCAGCGCTGGCGCGAGAACGGTTCCTTGACATGGGAACCCTGAGAGGGTTCCCATGCCCTCCCGCGATGGTACGCCGCCGGCAAAGCCGGCGGGCTCCCCACGCGCCATAGTATTTGTCCCATGCATCCACCCCGTGCCAGCGGTGCGCAGTCCATCGCCGCCCAGTTGGGTCCCACCAACACCGGGAAAACCCACCGCGCTGTCGAGCGGATGCTGCAGCATGAAAGCGGGATGATCGGCTTGCCCCTGCGCCTGCTGGCGCGTGAAGTGTACGACCGGGTGACCGCGCGGGTCGGCGAGGGGGCGGTGGCCCTGGTCACCGGGGAAGAGAAGCGTCTGCCGCCGCGGCCACGCTACTGGGTCTGCACGGTCGAGGCCATGCCAATAGAGCGGGAGGTGGATTTCATCGCCATCGACGAGGTCCAGTTGTGTGGCCACCGCGAGCGCGGTCATGTGTTCACCGATCGGCTCTTGCACGGGCGCGGTCGGCAGGAAACCTGGTTTTTGGGCGCCGACACCATACGGCCCATCTTGGAGCGATTGGTGCCCACGACGGTCATTGATCGGCGGCCGCGCCTGTCACGCCTTTTGGGCGCAGGCGCCCTGCCGTTGCGCGGCCTTCCTCCGCGCACCGCCGTAGTTGCCTTTTCGGCTGGTGCCGTGTACCGCCTGGCCGAACGGCTGCGCGTGCGGCGGGGCGGCGCTGCGGTGGTGCTGGGCGCATTGTCGCCGCGGGCGCGCAATGCGCAGGTGGCTCTCTACCAGGCCGGCGAAGTCGACTATCTGGTGGCGACGGACGCGATCGGGATGGGACTCAATATGGACGTGGATTGCGTGGCGTTTGCCGAGTTGTGCAAGTTCGACGGCCGGCAGACACGCGAGCTAGACGAGGCCGAACTGGCGCAGATCGCAGGGCGCGCTGGACGGCACCACAACGACGGTCGTTTTGCCACCCTGGCGCCGCTGCCGCCGCTACCGGCCGCGGTCAGCCACGCCATCGAAGACCATCGCTTCCCGGTACAAAGGCGGATTCTTTGGCGCAGCCGCGATCTCGACACTAGCTCGGTGGACGCGCTGGTGGCGTCTTTGCGCCAGCGGCCCTTTGCCGCCTGCCTCGAACTCCAGGACGGGGCCGAAGACACGCGCGCCCTTTTGCGCTTGGCTCAAGACCGGGAGGTGATGGCCCGCACGCGGGACGCCGAGAGCGTCGGCCTGCTCTGGGAGGTTTGCCAGATTCCTGACTATCGCCAGTTACAGCTTGACGACCACTTCCAGCTTCTGCGCTCGGTGTTCTTGCAACTTCAGGGACCGCGCCAGGGATTGGCCGAGGACTGGATCCGATGCCATGTCGACCCGCTCGACGATGCGCATGGTGATATCGACACCCTGCTGGCGCGCATGGCCTTCGTCCGGACTTGGACATACATCACGCACCACACGCGCTGGGTGAACGATGCCCGGGCATGGCAGGAACGCGCGCGGGCCATCGAAGATCGTCTGAGCGATGCCTTGCACGATCGCTTGGTAGCGCGCTTCGTGGATCCCACATCTCGGCGTACGCGCTCGCGCGGGCCGCGCGACGGGTCTTTGGGCGAGCAACTGCGCGCGGTGGTGCCGCCGGCCGAAACCCGGCGTGAGGACGCCGACGCAAGCGCAGAGATTCCGCGCTGGATCGAGGGGTTGGTGGCGGCGGCACACGAGCGCTTCCGGTTGGACGATGTTGGTCGCATTCTGGACGGCGATCGGGTGCTGGCGCGGCTGGCAGCGGGAGTGGATCGCTTGCGGCCCGAGATCACGCTGCTTGTGGACGACCTTGGCGCCGGCCAACGACTGCGTCTGCACCGGCGGCTGCTGGCCTGGACTCGCGATTGGGTGGCACAACTGCTGGCGCCCCTGCGTGACGAACGACTGGCCGGCCTGGGAGCGGCGGGGCGTGGGCTTGCCTATCAACTCGAACAGGGGCTGGGCACGGTTCTGGTCGCTCATGCGCGCGAGCAGGTGCGCGAATTGGCACCACGCGATCGCAGCGCGTTCGGCCGCGCCGGCGTGCGCGTGGGCCAGCAGGTGGTGTTCTCAGCCAGGCTGCTGCAGCCCTCGGCGCTGCGCGAGCGCTCTCTGCTTTGCCAGGCCGAGATGGGCCGCCGGCTCGAGCCACCCAGATCCGACGCGGTGTCGTTCCTGCCCAGTTCCGAGGTAAGCGACGCGACCTACGCAGCCATGGGATTTCCGGTGATTGGGGGCCGCGCCATCCGGGCGGATATTGTGGAAACCGTCGCCAAGCGTGTGGCAGCAGGTGCGCGCCCGGCGGAGATTGCGCAGCGTTTGGCCTGCTACCCCGACGAGGTTGAGCCCATCCGACGGGCGTTGGTGCCGGTGCGCGGGCGTTCGCGCTACTGAAACCGCGCTACCGCACCGGCGCAGCCCCGTCGACGGGAAGGTAGACGCGAAAGACGCTGCCCTTGCCGACCTCGCTTTCGACCTCGATGCGGCCCCCATGCGCGCGCACCAACATGGCGGTGATGTAGAGCCCCAGGCCCAGGGCTTTCTGCTGGCTTCCGTCCCTGGTTCGCGAGCCACGCTCGAACAAGTGGGGCAGCTCCTGCCCGGGAATGCCGACGCCGTGGTCGGTGACCGCTATGCTCACCAACCCGTCGGCGCAGCTTGCGTGGAGGAAGACCTCGTCGGGCGAATTGGAGTACTTGAGCGCGTTGCTGAGCAGGTGCGCCAGGATGCGTTCGAGCCGGTCGGGATCAGCCGGCAGGGACGGCAGACGTCCGTCGAAAGACACCCGGATACGTTCCGTGGGCAGGTCGGCTGCCAGCCGCTCAACCAGTCTGGTGATGAAGATCTGCAGGTCGATGGGTTTCCGGACAAGCTGGAGCTGGCCGCTTTCCAGACGAGCCGAGTCCACCAGGTCCCGGATCATGGTGGCCAGGAGCTGGCCGTTGGCAATGATGGTGGCCACGCGCTTGGCATGGCGATCCCCTGGTGCGAGCGAACGTTGCAGCATCTGCGCCTGCAAGAGCAGGACGGACAGGGGCGTGCGCAGTTCGTGCGACACCGTGCGGACCAGGTCATCACGCTGTTCCTGGACCTGTTGCCAGCGCGTGACCTCGACCAAGGTAGCGACCACCGCGTCCACTTTGTCGTCTGCTCCTCTGATGGGGATTGCACTGACCGATACCGAACGTCGTCCGTGCGGAGGTGGCCCGTTCAGGATGAGCACCTCGTGGTACACGGCCTCGCCACGCAAGGCGCGCGCGGTTGGTCGCTGCTCGGGTGCGACTGGCTTGCCATCGATGGTCAGCACCCTCAGGCCACGCAGGCTTTCTTCGATCGACAGGTCGGCTTGGTCACTGGGCAGTCCCAGAAGTCTCTCGGCCGCTGGGTTGATGCGTTGGATCTTTCCGTCGGGTGCGTAGAGCACCAGGCCATCAGCCATCGCTGCAATTGCCGTGTCCATCTGGCGCAACTCTGCGGCGAGTCTCTCGTCCACTGGATACCTTTCCGCGCCCGAATCCTGCCGCGCAGGCGCTTACCCAATGAATATAGCCGCGGGCGGCGGCCGTGCAACCGTCGGCGTGCCACGACGGCCTTCTGCGAGGCGCCCGGTGGCGTCGCTGCCCTTGCCGCGGGATCAGGGCGAGAACCTCTTGGCGATTGCGCCAATGTAAGGCATGACAGGGAGCATGGGGGCCGATACCACCTTTGCAACCAAGTCGTACTCCGAGATCGAGGCGCGCCGCATTCTGCTCGACGCCCTGAAGGGCCAGGGCGGCCAGTTGACCAAAGCCGACGCGGTCGCCAAGTCCGGCCTTCCGGTGCCGGTCGCCGAGGATGCGCTTGGCGGCTTGCTCAAGGAATTTCACAGTCATCTCGCAGCTACCGAGAGCGGCGAGCTCATCTATCAGTTCGATCCGTCATTCACGCGCAGGGATGCGGTGCCGCTGCGCGAGAAACTGGCCAAGGTCGGGAATGCGCTGTGGAGAGGGTTCACCTTCCTTTTCAAGATCTCCATCGTGACGACGCTGGTCGTGTACTTCGTCTTGTTCGTCGCGATGCTGATCGCGGTGCTATTTGCGCGGCGTAGCTCGGATGATCGCGACAGCGGGGGGGGAGACATCGACTTCGCCTGGCCGCTCTTCTGGATGTGGGGCTGGGGTCCAAGCTTCGACGGTGGCCCCTACCGCCGCCGCCGCCGCCGGCCCCCGGACAAGCCACTTTACAAGAAGGTCTTCGAGTTCGTCTTCGGGCCTGGCAAGCCGCCGGTGGATCCGTTGGCGGAAGAAAAGGAAACCCTGGCCTACATCCGGCAGAAGAATGGCCGCATCGCCGCGGTGGACTTGGTGATGCTGATGGGATGGGATTTTGCCCGTGCCGAGGAGGAGGCCACCCGTCTGCTGGTCAACTACGGCGGCGAGCCCGAGGTCACCGATGGGGGCGTGGTGGTCTACGTGTTCAAAGACATTCGCAAGACGGCGGAGTTGGGCCAGCAACCCGAGCCCGTTGTGCACCGGGCCTGGGAGCGCCTGGAATCGAGGCCGGCGCTGACCGGAAACCGCACCGGTACCAACGTGGCCATCAGCCTGTTTAACGGGTTCAATCTGCTGGCGCCGTTTTGGATCGTACCGGCCTTCGAGGCCGGCATGCGCACTTCGTTCCCTGGGCAGGAGTTCCTGTTGCACGACTATCCCCTGTTGTTCTCGTCGCTGTTGTTCGCGGTTCCGCTTGGTCGCTGGCTGGCCGAGCGGGCGCGCGAGCCGGGCCGGCGCAGGCGCAACGCCCGCCGGCGCCTGCTGCAAACCGTGCTGGCCAAGCAGGGCCAAGCCGCGTCGGTCGAGGAACTGGCGCCCGAGCCTGCCGCGGCCAAAGCGTTGTCCCAGGATCTGGTGGCCCTGGGCGGTGATGTGGTGACCGACGACAACGGCCAGATCCGCTACGCCTTCCCGCGTATCGCCGAGGAGCTTGCGGATGTCGACAAGGCCCGTACCCAGGCCTCGGGACGCGAACGGGATCCGGGGGCCATCGTGTTTTCCTCGAAGGACTAAGCGATCCGCACTGACAGGGCCGAGACGTGACCGACCACGACGAGATCATTCGCTGTTTGCTGGAACGCAACCGTGCTCGGGTCGTGGCCGCGATCACGACCCAGACCGTGCGCGAGATCGCAGGCCGGCACCACCTGCGGGGAGTGGCCGCGGTTGCGTTGGGTCGCGCGGTCACCGCGGGGCTGACCCTGGCCACGCTGACCAAAGACGAGGAACAGGTCACCCTGCAGATTCTTGGCAATGGGCCGCTCGGCAGCATCACTGTGGACGCGCGCTCGTCCGGTCGGGCGCGCGGCTACCTCAGGCATCCCGGCGCAGTTCCCTGGGTCGGCGCATCCGACTTGGCCCGCCTGTCGCTGGCCGAGGCCGTGGGAAACAAGGGCGTGGTTAACGTGATCCGCGATCTGGGCCTGGCACAGAACTACGCCGGTCAGACCGCGCTGCAGACCGGGGAGATCGACAGTGATGTGGAGAACTATCTCTCGACCAGCGAGCAGATCGACAGCGTGCTTCGTTGCGATACGCTGGTGGACGGCGAGGGCGAGGTCATCGCCTCAGCGGGCCTGTTGGTGCAGACCCTGCCCCAGGCCGAGGGCGCGGCCCTGGTCGAGTTCATTCGCCAGGCCTTGGATGACCAGCGATTGAGTCAGGTGCTGCTCGAAGCGGCGGGCGTCATTGACGCCGAGACCCTGGCTCGCCGGCTGCTGGGGCCGGTGGCGGAGAGTCTGCAGACACTCGAAAGGCGGCCGGTCACCTTCGCCTGCTCGTGCAGCCGCGCCCGCGCCGCCTCCACCTTGGAAATGCTCCACAATGAGGATCTGCAGGCGATGATCCTGCAGGACAACCAGGCTCAGGTCAGCTGCAGTTTCTGCGGCCAGCAGTACAGCTTCTCCGAGAGCGAACTGGAACTCATCCGCCGCAAGCGCCAGCCCGCGAGCTAGGGCCGAAAGGCCGAAGGCATTCTAACCCCCCGTTGCTTTCACAAATTCCTCTGTCTGATTGTTGAGCGTGCCCCAGGTGGCCGTGTGCCAGCGGGTACGATGGGCCAGGTAGAAGCCAGCGCAGTCACGCAGGTAGCGCAAGGCCATGGGGCGCTGGTTCTTGACGTCGGTCTTCTCGATAGGATCGTCGACTGTATCGAAGAGCGTTTCCTTGCCGGAATAGTCCACGATGTAGCGCAGATTGGCGGCGCGCAGCGAGTAGCTGCGGCCGTATTCCGCCGGCACCACACGCGGTGTCCACGGTCCCTGCCGCAGGGCCATCGGTACAAGGCTCTCTCCCTGCATGCGCGGCTCGGGCGGCAGACCCAGAAGATCCAGGATGGTGGGCGCCAGGTCCACGTGGCTGACTGTCGTGTCGACAGTGATCTCCTTGTCGGTGAGGCCCGGAACCCACATTACCAGCGGCACCTGCGTGACCTCGAACCAGTGGCCATAGGCGTGGCCCAGGCTGCCGTGCTCGAAAAATCCCTCGCCGTGGTCTGCCAGCAAGATGACCGCGGTGTTGTCGCGCAGGCCCCGCGCCGCCAGCCCGTCGACCAGCGTGCCGAAACACTGATCGAGGTATTCGACCTCGCCGTCATAGAGCCCGCGCAGTTGCTGCCAGCGCGCCGGGGTCATGGGCAGTTTGCCCTTCACGATGGCAGTCAGGATGACGCCGTCGGGGCTCTTGCCGATGGCCGGGTCGAACTCGCCCTTCACGTAGTGTTCGGTAATGCCCTGGTGATAGATGTACGGGGTGTGCGGTTCGAAGGCTATCGACGACAGGAAGAAGCGTCGTCCTGCCTTGATCTGCTCGTCGGCGAAGCCCAGCATCATCTTGACCAGGGTAGGGCAGCCCCCACCTTTGCCTTCCTGCGAGGGCTGATGATACGCGGTCCACTTGGATGCGGTCTTGAGCCGGCCCATGGCAAATGAATTGTCGCCGTAGTAGCCGGTGGCGATCCTTTCTTCGCCCAGTACGGCGCTGATCATCGGCGTGCCCGGGTTGAGCTTGGCCTTGTCGCCCAGGATGCCGTTCACGCGCGGCAAGGTGCCGCTCTGGATGCTGGCATGCGAAGGCGGTGATGAAGGCGAGGCGGCCTCGGTGTTGAGAAAGACCACGCCGTTCTTGCGGCCGGCCTCGGTGATGCGCGGGGTGAGAACCTTGCTCTGGTGGTAGAGCGCGAGGCTGTCGGCGCGCAGGGCATCGCCGATGAGCAGTACCAGATTGCGTACTGGTTTGGGGCGTGCAAGCGACGGCGCCGCAGCCAGTAGAATGCGCGGCGAGGCCCACAGTCCATCGCCGCCGTCAACCACGGCGAGTTCAAGCGCCACCAGCTTCCCAGCCAGGGCCGCCAGCGAAAGCGTATGGGGCTGCCAGCGCCCCGGGGTTTGGGTTTCGTCGAGCAGGATCTGGGCTGGCTGACCCTCGGGTCGCGCAGAAACGCGCAGGTGTGCGGCTGCCTGCGGCGCCGCGGTTTCCAGTACCAGGAACGACTGGCGCGGGACTTCCAGCAGCATGGCATAGCGGCGAAATCCGGCGAGAGCGGCCTTTTCTTGCCCGGCCACGCTGGCCGCAATTACCGGGGACGAGGCCGGCCAGGCGTCGCCCGCTTCGGGTGCCGGCCCGGCGAATACCTCCAGCGAGTGAAAGAGCGCGCCCTTTCTGGCCACTGCGATGATGAGATCGTTCTCGCCGACGCGAAGCACGCCGGCCGGCACATTGACCGCCACTGCCTGCCAGCCGCTGGTCAGGGCGGCGGGCTTCAAAGGCCTGCCGTTCAGGCGCAGCGACAGCCGCTGTCCGGCATCGCCGCTCATGCGCACAACGATGGTGGCTGCCCCAATTTCGCCGTCCCAGGGGAAGCGCAAGCTGCTCGTGGTGGAGCCCAAGACGCGACCGGCGCGATCTTGCAGCTTGCTCACCCCTCGCCAGGGGCTGGTGTATTCCTGCGTGTACTTCCTGAATCCTTCACTGCCAAGAGGAATGACCAGGCCACGCTGAAACAGGTGCCACATGGCCCGGTTGGCCAGCAGATCCACGCGCGGCCCGGACTCATCCAGTCGCGGCGCGGCCGGCTGGGCCGTCTTGGGCGACGCCGCGGAAGAGGGCGATGCCGCGTGCGCGGGCAGAGGCGCACGCTGACAGGCGAGGCCGAGGCAAGCGACGACGGGTGCGGCGAGACCGAAAGAAACACGAGACATGGGCCTCTTTTAGCGCAGTTGTCAGGGACATGGCACCCATCTGTCCCCGGTGGTGCCGAATGAACGTCCGCGGCCTGGGGTCACCGCCTAGAGCACCAAACGGTTTGACTCCGCCGTGAAATCCAGGAGTTGTGATGCCCGAGCACCTGTCCGATTCCCTCTCCCCGCTGCGCCCGCTGCGCGGGGAGAGGCGAGTTTCCCGTGCGCCCGCAAGTCTTCGATTCTGCCCAGCATTCAAACCGTTCGGTGCTCTAGTTGCTTGGAACTGTCGGCGGAGCACCGGCAGTAGGACGGCAAGGAGGGCGAGGGGACGCTTGACAGGGACGGAGGCTCTTGGTCCAATCTAGGTGATACGCTAGACCGATCCAGGCCAGTATCTGGGGACGAGCAGGGTTGGGAAAGAGGCACAACGATGACGAAGGCGAGCCACCGCATAGTGATGAGCAACGGCACACTGGCGAGGCTTACGGCCATTGTGTTCGTCTGCGGGTGCTCGGGATCACAAGCTCCTGGCGACGCGGGGAGCTTGCTGGCTGATGCTGCGTGCAGCGCTGGCCTCGGGGCACCTGGTGAGGCATGTGGGTGTGGTGGCGCCTGCCTCGCGGAGGCACAGTGCATCCAGACGCGCGACCATGCTGGCCCGGTCAATGTTTGCACAGCGATCAGCGCGGGGTTCTGCGTCTGCGGGGCGGTGCTTGATGACCGCTGCCAGAACGGCACGACCTGTGTCTGCCCAAGCGGAAGCGACGACACGGGTGTGTGCGTGACCCCCGAGCAGAAAGTTGTGCTCTGCTCAAGCGACCTCTCCAAAAGCTTCAACTGCAACGACCAAGCCGTCGGGGACGCCGCCCCTGGGACGGTCCCCTGAGGGGCAGAGGGCAGAAGCGCTGCCCTATTTGGTGGGCACCGTCATCGGATTCGGGAAGTTGCCTGACAAGAACAGCATGGAATACACGCCGAGTGATTCCTGGAAGTACTTGTCATTCTCGACGGTGGTTGATACGGCTTCTTCAATGGCCTCCTGCCGGATGTCCGTGGTCGTGGCCCCGCCATTGCTGAACACGCTGACATACGCGCACATGGCCGAGTTGACGGTGTAGGAATTATGGCCATTGGCAGGGTCGCAATTCGTGACAGTGCCACTCGGTGACAGCACGTCACAAATGGACGAGAATCGGTTGGCGTTGGGCTCGACCGGGTTGTTCTTGTAGAAACTGTTGAAGTAGTTCTGTACGTTGTCGATCTCGGCCTGCATGCGCGTCTTGCCGGGATAGTGCTTTGAGGAGTTGGGGGCGTTTTCCGGCAGGCTAGTATTGTCGCCGAACCAGGCAGCGTCGATGCCCACGCGCCACAAGAAGCGCTCCCACTCGTACGGTCCAGATGGACCTCCAACTTCGGAACAAGGCGTAGTGAAAGAACTACCTGATTGCCCGACAAGTCCCGGCTGCAACCCCGCTTGATCGTAGCAACGCTCAAGCATTTCGTAGACCGTCTCTGCGGTCTTGTACCAAAAATCGCGGTGGGTTTGCCCGTTGGCCGCCTGTGCAGTGCTGCCCAGCTTGGCAGCCAAGAAATCGCCGAAGACCCGGAAATAGCCCGGCGGGTAGTAGTCCATGTGCACGTTCACCGACATGACTCCGGTCTGGTAGGAGCAGGGCTTGTTGGGATAGTCCTGGCAGTTCTTGGGCCCGGTGTCCCCTTCCGTGGGGTAGTTCCAGATGCCGTCGGCCTTGGTGTCGATCTCGCACTCCATCTTGACCAGCCAGTCGGTGGCGAATTGGGTGTACTCCGGCCATTGCAGGGCCGCGTACACCAACCCGATGGCGATGTCGACGTCACCATCGAACGCGCTGTCTTGCTGTCCGCTGCAGTTCTCCTTGGTCGGATCGCAGGGCGAATCGAGCGGGCGGCAGGGAATGCTGCCGTCCCACATCCAGCCCATGAGACCGCCACAGTACTTCACCGCGGATTGTGAGAGGAAATGCCGGACGAAATTCCACAAGGAATCGAAGGTCGGCTTGTCGCCGATGGCCGCGGCGATGGCCATGCCATAGCCCTGGCCCTCGCTGACTGTCTTGGGCGGGTCGGTCTTGATACGCGCCGTGCCCGCGCCGCACACCGTGTCCGTGGTCGTGACGTAATTGTCTCGCCAGATCAAGTACCGCTCGAACACGAAGGCATTCAGCAGGTCCTGGACCTTGGCCACCTCCTGATAGACGTAGGCCAACGATCCCCCGTTGGGATAGAGATAGTTGGTGCTGGCGTAGGGGAACCAGCCTCCGAACCCAAATCCGACGGTGACCGGCGTGGCCGGCGGCTTGGGCGCGCAGGCGCTGTCGTTCCAGTTGCTGGTGGCGGACCAGTCGCCGCTGGTTGCATCGGGATAGTAGGTGAAGAACTTGAAACGGCTAGTGGCTGGGATGTCGGGCTTGCCGTAGTCCCAGCGCAGCCAGTATTCGTTGGGCGTGTCGGGGAAGGGGCGCGGCGCAACGGTGTTCCACTCGGGGTTGTGGGTCTTGTCCACTGCCCGCCAAGTAGCCCCCGCAACAAAGAACGCGTCGGGGACGGGACAATTGTACCACGGGCGATCGGCCTCGCGGAAGCAGATGACCTTGTGGCTGGTTACTTCCATTTCCATCCACGGGGGCATGAGCGCGGGCTTGGGGAAGAACGTGAAGGTCTTCTGTCCGGCCCAGATGTAGCGGAAGTGTACGGTGTGGAAGTTGGACGGAACCGGCGGCCGGCACGGATCAATCGGGCCGGTGGCCCCGCCGCAGTGCTCATACCCAGGACCTGGGTTCTTTGTGTAGAAATAGAAGCTGAGGGGATCTTGCGACCAGTCCATGCACACGGGAATGGATGCCGCCGTGTTGTCGGGCGCGCCCGCGTACCCGATCCAGTATTCGTTGACGCCGGTGGTGAGCACGGGCAGGGGCAGATTCGGCGTCCACAGGCCCACGCTGTCGTCGGGGTAGCGGAAGGTGATGTTCACTGGGTTCGCGGCGGTCTTTGTCCAAGAACTCGTGGGGATGAGCACGAAGTACCAGGGGCAAATGCCGTCTTGGTATTCGAGCAGAGCCTGCATCTCGCAGCCCACCCCAGTGACTTTCAGGCTGCTGGGGTAGGGGGGCGTGTCGTAGCCCAGCTTGAGCGTTCCACAGGCCGAGCCCGGGAAGTGAGTCAATTGCGGATCGCCCCAAGGCCAGCGGAAGTGGACCTTGATGTAGCCAGTGGGGACAGACTGATCGGGCTGCCCTAGCGGGCATGCCTCGGAAGCGACCAGGGTCTTGTCGTTGGTGAGGCGGAACTTCTGGGCGCCGACATTGGCGTTGGCGTAGTCAGCGGCCAGGGTACTGGACGGGCCGGTGTAGTCGAGCCAAATCTCTGGGCTCGTGGGCGCCAGTTTCGAGGCATCGAAATTGCCCGAGGGGTTGCCGCTGGGGCAGCCGTCAGGACCGATCGGCTTGATCTCGAACTTGGTGATGGTCTTGGGAACACACACCGAGTACCAAGAACAGTTCGCTGTGTCTTGGCGCGCACCGTACTGCAACCAGTTGGCTACTGGGTCGATGACGATAACCCCCAAGGGCGGAGCCGACATCGTGTTCATGGTCGGGTTGACCGTGCTCGACCAGATGTCTCGTACGTGTATGCGCACGTCACTTGTGGGACAGGTGTAGTTTTCGCTCACGTCCGCCGGCAGGTCAGGCGGCGGCGGCCGGGTGTCGGGAGGTGGGACTGCGGCATCGGGAACAACTACGCCCCCGGTGGGGCTGGTCGTGGCAATCCTCGTGGTACCGCCTGCAGACGTGCCGCCAGACGCCTCCCCGCCGCCAGACGCCCCCCCGCCGCCAGACGCCTCTGCGCCGCCGGAGGCCTCCACGCCGCCAGACGCTACCACGCCGCCTGTGCCACGTCCCCCGGTGGCAAACGGGTTCCGCGGGATGGAAGAGGCGGTCGTCGTGGCCTGCGTGGTACCGCCTGAGGAGACAATGGCCGCGTCGGGTGGCTCGTAAGCCCACGCATGGCCGGGTGTCCCCTCCGAAATGGGATGGGAGTTGCAGCTCCACAGCACGAGGAGCATGCCTGCGCTCAGCAAGAACCAGCGCGTTACGTTCCACATCGCGCGCACGACTTGACGCAGCTCTGCCCCGAAACAGCGGCTATTCGAAGATTGAAGCGTGGTCATTTGGTATGGCACTATTTGGTCGGCACCGTCAGCGGGTTGGGGAAGTTGCCTGACAGGAAGAGCATAGAGTATACGCCGAGCGATTCCTGGAAGTAGCGATCATTCTCGACGGTGGTTGACACGGCCTCTTCGAGAGCCTCCTGCCGGATGTCCTGAGTCGTGGCCCCGCCATCGTTGAACACGCTGACGTAGTTGCACATGGCCATGTTGACCGTGTACGAGTTGTGACCAAAGGCCGGGTCGCAGGCGGCCACGGCGCCATCGCCGTGCAGCGAGTCGCAAATCGACGAGAAGCGGTTGGCATTGGGCTCGACCGGATTCTTCTTGTAGAAGTTGTTGAAGAACTCCTGTGTGTTGTCGATCTTGGCCTGCATGCGGGTCTTGGTCGGGTAGTGGGACGAAGACTTTGCAGTGTTCTCCGGCAGCGACGTGTTGTCGCCAAACCAAGCCGCATCGATGCCCACGCGCCAGAGTGACCGCAGCTCTTCGTAGGTTCCTGCGCTCGCCGCAGAACAAGGCGTCTCGATGTTGCCGTCTGCACCCACCAGGCCGGGATTGACGCCGGTCTGGTTGTAGCACCGCTCAAGCAGCTCATACACGGTCTCGGCAGTCTTGTACCAGAAGTCGCGGTGGGTTTGCCCGTTCGCTGCCGTCTGAGTGCTGCCCAGCTTGGCAGCAAGGAAATCGCCGAAAACCCTGAAATAGCCGGGCGGAAAGTAGTCCAGGAACATGTTGGTGGGGACGCCCTTGACATACGAGCACGGCTTGCTGGGGCCAGTGGCCTGGTAGCCCGAGCAATCGGTCTTGTCCCAGGTGTCGCCGTTGGTCGGGTAGTTCCACTTCCCGTCGTAGACGGTATTGATTTCGCATTCCATCTTGACCAGCCAGTCGATTGCGTTCTGCTGGTATTCGGGCCATTGCAGGGCCGCGAACACCAGGCCGATGCCGATGTCCACATCGCCATCGAATGCGCTGTCCTGGTTGCCACCGCATGCGCCAGTGTCTGGATCGCAGGGCGTATCGAGCGGACGGCAGGCAATGTTGCCGTCCCACATCCACCCCATGAGCCCGCCACAGTACTTCTTGGCCGATTGAGACAGGAAGTGCCTGGTGAATTTCCATAGGGCATCGAAGGTTGGCTTGTCGCCGATCGCGGCCGAGATGGCTATGCCATAGCCCTGGCCCTCGCTGACTGTCTTGGGCGGGTCGGTCTTGATGCGCGCGGTGCCCGCGCCGCACACCGTGTCTGTGGCCGTGACGTAGTTGTCTCGCCAGATCAAGTAGCGCTCGAACACGAAGGCATTCAGCAGGTCCTGGACCTTGGCCACTTCCTGATAGACGTAGGCCAACGATCCCCCGTTGGGATAGAGGTAGTTGGTGCTGGCGTAGGGGAACCAACCCCCGAAGTCGAATCCGACGATGACCGGCGTGGCCGGCGGTTTGGGCGCGCAGGCGCCGTCGTTCCAGTTGCTGGTGGCGGACCAGTCACCGTTGGTTGCATCGGGATAGTAGGTGAAGAACTTGAAACGACTAGTGGCTGGGATGTCGGGCTTGCCGTAGTCCCAGCGCAGCCAGTATTCGTTGGGTGTGTCGGGGAAGGGACGCGGCATGACGGTGTTCCACTCGGGGCTATGGGTTTTGTCCACTGCCCGCCAGGTAGCACCCGCGACAAAGAATTTGTCGGGGACAGGACAATTGTACCACGGGCGATCGGCCTCGCGGAAGCAAATGACCTTGTTGCTGGTTACTTCCATTTCCATCCACGGGGGCATGAGCGCGGGTTTGGGGAAGAATGTGAACGTCTTCTGTCCGGCCCAGATATAGCGGAAGTGCACCGTGTGGAAGTTGGATGGAACCGGCGGCCGGCACGGATCGACTGGGCCAGTGGACCCGCCACAGTGCTCATACCCAGGACCGGGGTTCTTTGTGTAGAAGTAGTAGGTGAGTGGATCTTGCGACCAGTCCATGCACACTGGCATGGATGCCGCTGTGTTGTCGGGCGCGCCCGCGTAGCCAATCCAGTATTCGTTGACGCCGGGGGTGAGCACGGGCAGGGGCAGATTCGGTGTCCACAGGCCCACGCTGTCGTCGGGGTAACGGAAGGTGATGTTCACCGGGTTCGCGGCGGTCTTTGTCCAAGAACTCGTGGGGATGAGCACGAAGTACCAGGGGCAATTGCCGTCTTGGTATTCGAGCAGAGCCTGCATCTCGCAGCCCACCCCAGTGACTTTCAGGCTGCTGGGGTAGGGGGGCGTGTCGTAGCCCAGCTTGAGCTTTCCACAGGCCGAGCCCGGGAAGTGAGTCAATTGCGGATCGCCCCAAGGCCAGCGGAAGTGGACCTTGATGTAGCCAGTGGGGACAGACTGATCGGGTTGCCCTGGCGGGCATGCCTCGGAAGCGACCAGGGTCTTGTCGTTGGTGAGGCGGAACTTCTGCGCGCCCACATTGGCATTGGGATAGGCGCTGTAATCAGCGGCCAGGGTGCTGGATGGGCCAGTGTAGTCGAGCCAAATGTCCGGGCTGGTGGGAGCTAGTTTCGAAATATCAAAGGCACCCGAGGCGTTGTTGGCTGGGCAGCCATCAGGACCGACCGGCTTGATCTGGATCGTGGCGACAGTGTTGGGGATGCACACCGAATACCAAGAACAGTTGGCTGCGTCCTGGCGCGCACCGTACTGGACATAGCTCCCGGTTGGCCTGATGACGACAACCGACAACGGGGGAGCAGACATGGTGTTCATGGTCGGGTTGACCGTGCTCGACCAGATGTCTCGTACGTGCATTCGCACCTGACCGATGGGACAGGAGAAGGTTTCGATCGACTGGTCCGGCGGCAGGTCAGGCGGCGGCGGCCGAGTGTCGGGAGGTGGGGCCACGGCGGCATCGGGAACGGTTGCGCCGCCGGTCGGGCCGGTCGTTGCAATCCTCGTGGTACCGCCGGCAGGCGTGCCGCCCGACGCCTCCGCGCCGCCAGACACCTCCGCGCCCCCCGACGCCTCCACGCCGCCGGAAGCTGCCACGCCGCCCGTGCTACCGCCTGACCCGGTCGCAAACGGGTTCCGCGGGGTGGAAGAGGCGGTCGTCGTAACCTGCGTGGTACCGCCTGAGGAGGCAATGGCCGCGTCGGGTGGCTCGTAAGCCCAGGCACGGCCGGGTGTCCCGCTCGCCATGGGATGGGAGTTGCAGCTCCACAGCGCTAGGAGCATGCCTGCGCTCAGCAAGAACCAGCGCGTTACGTTCCATGCAGCGCCTGCGATGTGGCGCAGCTCTGCCCTTAGTCGGCGGCTATGCGAAGATTGAATCATGGCGACTCGCCTGCAGCCCAAAGAGCCGCATTTAACGATAGCACCCTGCTGAGCTAACAGGAAAGGTGAACCGAATGGGAACCGCGGGTTGGGGAGGAGACTGGGCATGATTATCTCTATGCGGCAACCTGTGGCTCCGGGCCTTGGGAATGGCAGCCAGACTTTCGTTCGTGGGTGAACCGCGGCACGAGGCGCTGCCTGGCCAGCAGTGGCTTCCGTCGGGGCCTCAAGTTCACTCGTGACGGATCGCGCTAAGGGCGGCTGACGCGACCGGACAGCTGGCGACCTTGCGAGGAGTAGCATAGGCACCCCGTGGGCAGTAGCATGGAATCTCGCTAGGAGCTGCAAGACGTGAAGCCGCTGATCATTTCGCCATTGCTGGCCACCGTGCTCGTCGCGCCCGCGGTCCATGCCGCGTCGTATTACTACGGCCCCAGCGGACTCGCCAGCGCGGCCTGCACCCAAGCAGCGCCTTGCGCCCTCGACTACAACACGAGCGGCAAGGCATTTCAGCCAGGTGACACTATCTATCTTCTCGGCGGAACGTACTCAGGTCAGTACATTCGCAATGGGGCCAGCGGCAATTCGGGGGCATGGATTACCTTCAAGGCGGTTGACGGCCAGCTGCCAATCCTCGACGGCGGAGGCGGGGTCGGCTGTGGCGCGGAGCCCAACGCCTCGGTGCAGTACGTAATTTTCGACGGCATCGCCTCGCGCAACTGGCAGTCCAGCGGCTTCTCCAACGGGTGGAACACTCCTTCGAGCCACATTCAGTTCATCAATTGCATTGCGGACGGCAATGGCGTCAACGGCATCGCCTTTTACAAGGCGACGGGTGTGTTGATTCAACAAAGCATCGTTGCCCACAATGGGAATCTGCAGCCCTCCTGGTCAAGTGGGGTCAATTTGTATACCGCCGGTGGCAGCTACCAAGACAACATCATTCGCAGAAACGTGTCCTTCGAGAACATCGACATATCATCTCACCATTCGGACGGTAGCGGCTTCATCCTGGACCAAAGCAGCACCGGCGCCTTGTTTGAAAACAATATCGGCTTTCGCAACGGCGGTTCGTGCATTCGGGTGAATTGTCCTGGGTCGCACGTAGTGAACAATACTTGCTACCACGATGGTCTGGAGCCGAGCGATGCGCAGGGCCTACCGGCAGCTCCGGGTGAAATCTACTATTCGGATGCGACGGCGAAAAGCGGAGCAGTGTTTCAGAACAACCTGGCTGCGGCCAGTGGGTACAACAACACGCAGACCGCATTTGGCGGACCATTGCCGACGCAAACGACGAATTATGCGGTCAATGCCAATGCGGCGACACCATTCTTCGTGAATCCGGCGGGCGCGAATCCAGATTTTCATCTGACCTCGTCCGCGACGGCGAACATTGTGGACAAGGGAACCGCTTCCGGTGCTCCCACGCAGGATATCGGATTTGATGCGAAGTGCATCAAGAGTGGCAGCCCAGGCGGAGCAAGCTGGTGGAGCTACACGATTGACTATGCCTACATTGCGAGCATCGGCGGCGTTGCGAGGTGTTTCAATCCTGCCACCCGGTCCAACACCCCCGATATCGGCGCCTATGAGTACAACGGGACCACCCCTGCGACGGGCGGGGCGTCCGGAACAGGCGGTACCACGAGTACCGGAGGATCGAATGCAACGGGTGGCACCACGGCCAGGGGCGGGACCACTTCTGCTGGGGGCTCGACCGCGACGGGTGGCGCCACGGCCAGGGGCGGGACCACCTCTGCCGGGGGCTCGACCGCACTCGGTGGCACCACTAGCGGCGGTTCGAAAGCCACGGGGGGTACGATCGCCGGCAGCGGCGGCACCCAAGCTGCGGGTGGCGTGACGGGAACCGGTGGGACCGTGATGACTGGGACTGGGGGCTTGCCCAACACCGGGGGTAGCAAGGCTACGGGTGGCACGACCAGCACGGTGCCTGGGACCGGCGGCGCGACTGTCGTAGGCGGGTCCAACGCGGGCGGTTCATTGGGCTCGGGTGGTCTGGTGGCAAGCGGCGGTGTCAACGCAATCGGCGGTGTGGTTGCCGCGGTTGGCGGCACGAACGCGAGCATGGGAGGCTCAGCCGGCGGTGCTGCTGGCGGTGGCCCTACTGGTGGCGCTGCGAACAGCGGCGGCAACATGGGTGGGGCAGGCGGCGCAGGGACCAGCGGAGCCAGCAATTCTGGGGAGATTGGAGGCTGCGGCTGCCGCGTGGCGGGCGGGCCGTCGGGTTCGACCCTGGCAGGCTTGCTCAGTTTGCTTGCCTTGGGGTTCGCTCGGAGGTCATCCGCAAGCGCTGCTCTTCGACGCGCCATTCGGGGTGGTGATGGGGCCACCTTGTCGAAGGCGGACAATGCTGGTAGGTAGTGTGGCCACCCAGACTTGAGGTGACACGATATCTCACGAAGGGGTTAGAAAAATGCGAAAGACAGCAACGACTTGTCCGACGATCACCACGTGGATCGGATGTTTGGCCCTCGCTGCAGCAACCGCGAATTGCACCCAGACGAGTGGCGGCAACCAGGCCTCTGGCGGAAGCAAAGGCTCGGGTGGTTCGTCCAGCTCAGGAGAAACTACCGCGTCAGGTGGGTCGCAAAGTTCAGGAGGAACTACCGCATCAGGTGGGTCGCAGAGCTCAGGAGGAACTACCGCATCAGGCGGGTCGCAAAGCTCAGGAGGAACTACCGTGTCAGGCGGGTCGCAAAGCTCAGGAGGAACTACCGCGTCAGGTGGGTCGCAAAGCTCAGGAGGAACTACCGCATCAGGCGGGTCGCAAAGCTCGGGAGGAACTACCGCATCAGGTGGGTCGACTGGCTCTGGCGGATCTTCCGACACAGGTGGGTCGACTGGTTCCGGCGGATCCTCCGACACAGGCGGGTCCACGGGCTCTGGCGGATCTTCCGACACAGGTGGGTCGACTGGCTCTGGCGGATCTTCCGACACAGGTGGGTCGACTGGCTCTGGCGGATCTTCCGACACAGGTGGGTCGACTGGTTCCGGCGGATCGACCAATTCAGGCGGGACCACGACGACCACTGGCGGTACGACAGGCACAGGTGGGGCTACTGCTGGCGGGACCACGGGGACTGCGCCCACGTGCACGCCAGGCGTTTCACCCACCACGCCGCTGATTACGGATTTCTCGGCAACCGGACTAGCCGGATGGCACCCACTTGTTGGAGGTGGCAAGTGGGGAACGATTGGCGCCCTGTCAGGCAGCATTTTTAGCTACGCACCATCCAACAGCACGATGAACGCGACCGTCAATACGACCAGCGAGAACTTGGTGCTGGCTGGCACCGTGGCAGCAGGCGACTTTGCTAACGGTGGCATGTCGTTCGATGCATGTGTAAACACGACAATCTACACCGGAGTGCAGTTTACATTGGGCGGAAGCGTCGCAGGTTGTGATCTCTATTTCCAGGTCCAGACCTTCGACGAGAAACCCGCAGGTCCGGGGCAGGTGGGCGGATGCACATCCGGCTGCTACGTATTCCCGGGCACGAAGCTGACGAGTACCTCGGGCGTGGTCTCCGTCCCCTTTGCGAATCTGAGTGGCGGACAGCTGACCACCCAGGCGGCCATCGCGAACGAGATCGTGGGACTGCAATGGCAGTTCCAGTCGCCCGCGCCGGTGGGCGACGGTGGTCAGCTAGGGTGCACGGGCATCAATTTGACCATTGATGACGTTTCGTTCGTCAGCAACTGAGACGGATGGCTGGTCCGTCCCGCAGCCTCCGGGCGGGGCTGCGGGTTCCCGCCCCGGAGCGGAGCGGCCGTGGCGCAGTGGCATAAGGGCGCCGATGATCCGCGTCAGTGAGGGCTGTTTGCTTGACGCGAGATAGCGATTTCATCGACTATCGCAGGATATGTTGTAGAACAAAAGCAAGCACACGATCGTCTCATATTTGGGGTGGTGCCATGAAGACCAAGCTGACTGCCTCTTTGTGTTTCTTGCTCTTGGGGTTCGGCGTAGCTCGAGCCCAGGATGTGAGCGTTGTCGGGGCTTCGACGAGCCAGGTTCCAGACCCTGGCGCTGCGCCGCAAGCGGTGCAGCCAGCCACGCCGGCGCCGGACATGCAGCCTCCTGCGCCGCCGCAACAGCCGCCAGCACCGCCAGTTCAGGCCCAGGGCCAGGCGCAGCCTCAGGTTCAGCAACCTGCTGGGGCAGCGCCGGCGCCGGCCACGGCCGGGGGCCAGTGGGTGTATACGGATCAGTATGGCTGGATCTGGATGCCTTACGGAGACCAGTACGCCTACGAAGGGACGTACTACGATGCCTCTCCCTATGCCTATGTGTACTACCCCAGCTACGGATGGATGTGGCTGGCAGCGCCCTGGGTTTGGGGCTGGGGCCCGTATCCATACTTTGGTCTGCGCGGTCCTTTAGGCTTCGGCTGGTATCGCGGCCTCCACCGGGCCGGGTATGGTTGGGGCGGATATCGTGGTGGCTATCATGCCGGCTACGGCGGCGGATATCGTGGCTACGGCGGGGGCTATCGCGGCGGGGGCGGCTACCACGCTAACGGCGGATACCGCGGCGGCGCGCTTGGCGGCTCTCGCGGCGGCGCTTTCGGCGGCTATCGCGGGAGCGTTGGCGGGGGCTATCGCGGGAGCGCTGGCGGCGCCGCTCACTCTGTCAGCGGCTATCGCGGCAGTACTGGGGGCGGATTCCACGGGGGCGGCGTTGGCGGCGGCTCGCATGGCGGCTTCAGCGGTCATGGTGGTCTTGGCGGTGGTCGCGGCGGCGGACATCGCTGACCGACGTTGCTGCGGCCCGGTGGCTATGGTCCCCATCCCAGGTTTCTTGCCTGCGAAATCCTAGGTGTCAGCTGCGCTTCCCCGATAGGGGTGGGGGAAGCCCGGATTGTAGCGCTCAGCACATCAGCTGGAAACACAACCACTGACCACCTGCATCCGTCGCCTCACAATTACAGTTGACAGTCCCGCATCCGTGCGGCTCGTAGTCACACTCCTGCCCAACATTTCCGCAAGCCGTACCCGACGGATCTCCCACGGCGCTGACGCACGGGCATTCCTCAATCGGCCCGGCGTCGTTGGTGGTTATCCCCGAACAATTGTTCGCCACATCGGCTGCCGAGGAGGCACCATCTTGCGATTCTCCAGACGGAGAAGCCTCTGCGGCCAGAGGGCCATCGTTGCCGCCGTCGACATTCGTTTGTCCTGACTGGATCTGAACATCGACAAGGCAGAAGTCGAACGGCAAGTCAGTCTGCAGGCCAGGCACGATGATGGCCGCCTGCTGGATCGGGGTTCCCGGGGCAAGCGGGTTCTGGGGCTTGCCACCGGTCCAGCAATTGGTCAGCAGCGACCCCCACGGAATCAACTGCCCGCTAACCAAAGGCGCGCACCAGCGATCCGCACTGCTGTGAGGATCCGTGCCCTGCAACTGGACGCGCAGGAGGGCATTGCTGGGATTCTCAACGGTGACGATCAGTCCGCCGGTCTCTGGAACGGCCCAGGTCAGTGCCGCTCCACCGGCATTGTCTTGATTCACGTTCCAGCCCAGCATGGCAAAGCCGGTCCAGTCCATGCGCCCGGTGACGATCCCGTGCATGCAGAAATACTTCCCAACAAAGGGTGGATTGCAAGAGCCGCCGCCGCAGTCTGGAACGATCTGCGCGGCGCCCGGATCGGTGGCGGTGAAGCCGAATCCCGCCCATGGGCCTGTCGTGACATAGCCGTCGTTCACCACATTGCTTGGCGTGGCCACGTTGGCCACGTCGGTAGTCGTCGAGTCTCCGCCGCTGGCGTCGCTGCTGCCGCTGTCGACGCTGGAGTCACTCGGCTTGCTCCCGCCTGAGTCCTTGCCCGAGGTCGACGACCCGGCGCCGCATCCGCCGGTTGCCAACAGCCCCGCAAGAGGAATTGTTCGCGCAACAAATCGAAGGGATCTCATGTCGTGCCTTTGGTGCTACATATTCTGGCTGGGACGGGCTAGGGGACGCCCTGCAGGGTCGAGTTCGAGATGGTGATGCTCTTCGCGTTGGTGCCGACCGCGGTCCCGGCGTTGGTGACGCTGCCAGTGGAAACCACCGTCCAATGCCCGCCGGTGTTTCCCGTCATCGTGGTATCGGCGATGGAGAGAGTCCCGCCGAAGTCGTTGCTGGTGAAGAAGAGGCCGCCGCCGAAGGCGTTTACACCAGCGCTGTTGTTGAGAATTGCGTCCCCGCAGAGGGTGATGTTCACTGACTGACCGTCGCTGTATAGCGCGCCGCCGTTCCCGCCCGATCCAACCTCGTTCTGGCCGTTGTTGATCACGGAACACAGGGTCGCGTCGTCTCTGTTGTTATCGTGGCCGATGGCCGTGTTGTTGGTGAACAAGCTGTCGTAGACATCCAGCTCGGCGAACAGGCATCCCACCGCACCGGCGTTGCTAGCGCTGTTGTTGCTGAACGTGCTTCCGACAATGAGTACGCCGTTCTTGCTTCCCAGAATATAGATGGCGCCGCCGCCCGTGTCGGGCCCGAGAGGAGCAGCCTGATTGTTCATGAAAATCGAATCAATAACCGTGAGGTTGCCATCCCGCATGTATAGGGCACCGCCTTCGCCGTCGTCCCATCCCTGTGAACAGGGCGCCGGAGCAACGGGGATAGCCAGGGTGGGCGTCATTTTGCCATTGATGATCGTGATGTGTTGCAGCGTCAGTCCCATGGTGTTGGCTTGAAAATTCGCACTATCGAACCTCAGGATCTGCACGGCATTGCCACCGTCGAGGGTGATCTTGTTGCCGCCGTCGATGACGGTGTTCTTGGTCGTCGGCAGGTTGAGCGTGGCGGTGACCAAGATGGTGACCGGGCAACTCCCGCAGTTGAAGGTGATGATGCCGCCTGCGGTCGCCGCGGCCTGGAGCTTGCTGAAGGTGCAGCTTGCCTCGCTGCCGGTTCCCACCACGGTCGTCGGATTGGAGGTGTCGACAGGTTGGCCCCTGGCGGGAACGCCGGCGCTGCACGAGCCATTGGGGTTCCCGGCGCTGGTCACGGTTCCGGCGTCCGTCGGGTTGCATGTGCCGCTCGTGCCGCCGACAGAGCCGCCGGTCGCGCCGCCCGTCGCCC
>PMBS01000238.1 GCA_003153015.1 Myxococcales bacterium | reverse complement strand
GGCATGTGGATGGAGCGCTTCGTGATCATCGTCATCTCGCTCCATCAGGATTACTTGCCCTCTGCCTGGCACAAGTACATTCCCACCAAGATCGACTTCGGCATTCTGCTCGGATCCTTTGGCCTGTTCTTCACGCTGGTGCTGATCTTCGCCCGTGTTCTGCCGGTTATCGCAACCAGCGAGATGAAGGCCAGCCTGTCCGAGGAGCACTCATGAGCAGCGCAACCTTCGCGGTCTTGGGGCTGTTTTCCGACGCACACAAGATCGTCGACGCTGCCAACCAGATCCGTCCGCGCAAGCTGGGCCGGCTGGAGGCCTACACGCCCTATCCCGTGCACGGCCTGCATCGGGCGATCGGGCTTGCGCCGTCCCGACTTGGGCGACTGGTCATGCTCATGGGCGTGATCGGCGCTGGCCTGGCCTTGCTCTTCGAGTGGTGGGTGAGTGCGGTGGACTATCCCCTGGTGACAAGCGGAAAGGCGCTGTTTTCGTGGCAGGCGTTCGTGCCGGTGATGTTCGAGGTCACCGTCCTGTTCGCCACCTTCACCGCGGGTCTGGCCATGCTGTTCGCGCTCAACAAACTTCCCTTCTTTGGCCACCCGGTCCTGCACAGTAAGGCCATCAAGGGCATCACCCGCGACAAACTCGCGCTCAGCATCGAAGCGACAAGTGAAGCCTTTGATGCCGAAGCCGCCCGCCAGGCGCTGCTCGACAACGGGGCCGAGTCAGTGGAGATCGTGCCGGTTCCCGCCTGGGATCGCCCGCTCAGCTTGGTCGGCCTGCTGCGCACCATCGCAGCCATCGTCGCGGCCTGCTTGGTCGCCGGTGTCGGCCTTTTCGCCGCGGAGAAACTGATCCCCATCCTGCCGCCCATGATTCACATGCACGAGCAGCCCAAGCTGAATGCGTTCCAGGGAAGCGCATTTTTTGCCGACGGGCGCGGCATGCGGCCGGCGGTTGCGGGCACAGTGGCGCGTGGTCACTTGCCGCCGGCCTTTGCCACCCCGGAAGAAGCGGCAGCCCTGCTCAGCAATCCCTTGCCGCTCACCCAGTCCATTGCCGAACGCGGGCACAAGGTGTTTGGCGACCACTGCGCCATCTGCCACGGTCTTGTGGGCGACGGCGTGCCGCTGCTTTCGCGGGCCTACGGCGGCAAGCCCGGCAATTTCCTCTCCAACGAGATTCGCGCTCGCCCCGACGGGCACTACTTCGGCGTGCTCATGCTGGGCAAGAACGCCATGCCCAGCTATGCCGCGGACTTGGACGAAAACGATCGCTGGGCGGCCGTGCACTACATTAGGATTCTGCAACGGGCGCAGAATGCCAAGGACGAGGACCTACGATGAGTGCGACGACTCCTCGATCCTCGCTGGTGCGCAACCTCCTGGTTGCCTTGACCCTGATCGGTGCGGCGGGAACTGCGGGCGCGTATTTCATCTCCAGCCGCGAGCGCTTCTGGGTCAACTGGTTGCTGTGGACCCTGTTCCTGCTGACCCTCGGGCTGGGCAATCTGTTCCTGGTGGCGCTCGAGCGCATGGTGGGCGCGCACTGGAGCGTGCCCATGCGGCGCGTGCCCGAGCGGATCGCGTCGCTGATTCCCCTGGCCATCGTGCTGCTGCTCATCGGGTTTTTCGGCGTGCCGGTGATCTTTCCCTGGACCTATCCCGCGGCCGCGCACAATCCCATCCTGGTTGCAAAGACAGCGTGGTTGAATCTTCCCTTCTTCGCCATTCGCCTGGCGGTCTGTGCCGTGGTTTGGATGCTCTTCTATCGCTTCTACGTGCGCGGCTCGCTTCGCCAGGATGAAAGCAAGGATCCGGCCTTCACCCTGCGCGCGCGCCGCCTGGCACCACCCTTCATGGTGGTCTTCTTCTTCAGCGTGACAGTTCTAGCGTTCGACTGGATTTCAGGGCTCGAGCCCGAGTGGTACAGCGACATGTTCGGCGTGTACCTGTTTGCCGGTACGTTCATTTCAGGAATCGCCGCCATGTTGCTGGGCGTGCTCTCGCTTGTCCGTCGCGGCCGCCTGCCCGAAGTCCAGACCAAGCACGTCTACAACCTCGGCTCGCTCGCCCTCGCCTTCACGGTGTTCTTCGCTTACATCGGCTTCGCGCAGTACATGCTGATCTGGTACGCCAACCTTCCCGAGGAAGTGATCTGGTTCAAACACCGCACCGAGGGCGCTTGGCAGCCGGTTGCCTGGCTGTTGCCTTTGCTTCACTTCTTCATTCCATTCTTTCTGCTGATCGGCTCTCTGGGAAAGAAGCATCCCGCTACCCTTCGCCTGGCGGCGCTTTCTATCTTGCTGGGGCATTTCGTCGACCTGTACTGGCTCATCTTCCCGGTGCTGGGGCCCCAGCCGCTCTTCGGTTGGCCCGAATTGGCCATGGCGAGTCTTTTCCTCGGCCTCGGGTCCCTCCAGATCCGTCGCGCCATGGGCCGCGGCGCTGACATGCCCGTGGGCGATCCTCTGCTGTCTAGAGGGCTAGAGTGGCAACTATGACCGACGAAGGGAAGACGCCTCCCACCTGGGGCAGCGAAGCCAAGGGGCTGGCCAATCGGTTTGCTCTCGGTTCGGGCGTCGCAGTCACTTTCCTGCTCTTTGGCCTGATCGTGGTCCCCGCGCTCTTGCGCGAGCGACGACCGCTTGCGCGGCCGCCCTCGGACCAGCCGGCCGCGGCCAGCGTGGGTTGGCTGGATCAGGCCGAGGCCCCGGCAAGCAAAGGCCGCGACCTGCCGCCCGTGGATCCGGCGACAGTTATGACGGCAAGTCCGCAACTGCTCGCGCGCGGCGAGATGTTGTTCAAGCAGAACTGCAGCTCGTGCCATGGCAACAGCGGACAGGGCAATGGCCCGGCCGCGGGAACCCTGAATCCCAGACCGCGCAATTTCGCCCAGCCCGCCGATTGGAAGCGCGGCTTTCACGTGACCGACATCTTCACCACGATCTCGACCGGCATCAAGGGCACAGGCATGGCCGCGTTCGACTTCATCAGGCCGGCTGACCGCATGGCTCTCGTGCACTACGTTCGCTCCCTGGGCGGGTTCGATCACGGAGCCGAGGATGCCAAGGCCCTGGAGGCGCTCGCCAATCAATTCCGTTCCACGGGCTTCCACATTCCCAACCGCATCCCGGTCAGCCTGGCCATCACGAAGCTGGTGCAGGAGCAGACGACAGTGCCAGCGCTGCAACTGCCGCCACCCGGAGACAAGTCCGCTGCGGCCGAGTTGCTACGCTTCGCGATCGTGGATCCGTCCCGCGCGGCGCGCACGGTGGCGGCCACTGCGAATCACGACGATCGTACCGCTGTGGCTCGGGCCTGGGCGGCCGGCGCGCCTGACAATGGTTTCACCCCAGCGGTGGCCGGGCTCGACGCCGCGGAATGGAGCGAGATCGTGCGTGCGCTGGTTGGAACGAAGGAGGAGGCTAGGCAGCCATGAAGTCGCGACTTGCAATCTTGCTGGGACTCTGGGCAACGACTGCGGCACGCCCCACGCTCGCCGGTGCGCCGACCGAGCCCGCGCTCAACGTGGGGGTCGACGAAAAACTGGGACAGACAATTCCCCTGGACATCACACTCGTCGACGAGCAAGGCGATCGGGTTGCCTTGCGCGACTTGATCGACAAGCCGACCCTGCTGACGCTGAACTACTTCCGCTGCGTTGGCCTGTGCACGCCGCTGCTCAATGGCGTAGCCGAGATGCTGCAAAAGATCGACCAAATCCCGGGCAAGGATTTTCAGATCCTGACCGTGAGTTTCGATCCGCGCGACGATGCCGAGCTGGCTGCGCACAAGAAAGAGAACTACATCAAGCAGCTCGGGCCGGCGTTCCCGCCCACTGCATGGCGATTTCTGACCGGCGATCCGGTCTCGACCAAGCGACTGGCCGACGCGGTTGGCTTCAAGTTTGCCAGGCACGGCGAGGACTACATTCACCCAGGCGCCATCATGGTGCTGTCCGGCACCGGCATGGTGACACGCTACCTTTATGGGGTCACCTTTCTGCCCTTTGACGTGAAGATGGCGGTCACCGAGGCCGCGCAAGGCCGCACCGGCCCCACCATCGCCCGCCTGCTCAAGTTCTGCTTCAGCTACGACCCATCCGGCCGGCGCTATTCGCTCGCCATCACCCGAGTCGCCGCGGCCTTCACCATCATGCTGGCCGTCGGCTACGGCGTCGTCGTGGGCGTCACCCGCAAGCGGCGCTCAAAAGCTGCTTCCAAGGAGCCATCGTGAGCACCGCCGCCGAATCTCCGACGAGCGAGCCCAGTTTCTACGAGCGCAAGGGCATCGCGTCCTGGTTGCTGACTACGGACCACAAGCGCATCGGAATCCTTTACCTCGGCAGCATGATGACGTTCTTCCTGGTAGGCATGACGTTTGGCGTGTTCATGCGTCTGGAGCAGCTGACCATGGGCCCGACCATCATGAAGCCCACCACCTACAACGCCCTGTTCACTCTGCACGGCGTGATGATGATTTTCCTGTTCGTCATTCCCGGCCTGTCTGCGGTGTTCGGGAATTTCTTTCTGCCCATCATGATCGGCGCCAAGGACGTGGCCTTCCCGCGCCTTAACCTTCTGTCGTGGTACCTGTTCATGAGCGGCGCGGCCGTCTCGCTGTCGTCCCTGTTCACCGGCAGTGGTCCCCCTGACACTGGGTGGTCGTTCTACGTGCCTTACAGCTTGAGGACGAGAACCAACGTCACCATGGCCGTGTTCGGCGTCTTCCTCATCGGGTTCTCATCCATCATCACTGGACTCAACTTCATCACCACCATGCACCGCCTGCGCACCAAGGGAATGAACTGGATGCGCATGCCGCTCTTTCCCTGGGCGTTGTACGCGACGGCTTGGGTGCAGGTACTCGCCACGCCCATTTTGGGCATCACCCTCTTGCTCGTCATGCTCGAACGGCTCTTCCATCTGGGCATCTTCGATCCCAGCATTGGCGGCGATCCCATCCTGTACCAGCACCTGTTCTGGACCTATTCGCACCCTGCCGTGTACATCATGATCCTGCCCGCCATGGGCGCGATATCGGAAATCATCCCGACCTTCGCCCATCGGACCATCTTCGGCTACAAGGCCATCGTGCTCTCCAGCATGGGCATCGCCGCGATTGGCTCCTTGGTCTGGGCCCACCACATGTTCACCAGCGGCATGAGCGAGGTCGCCATCGTGGTTTTTTCCCTGCTGACCTTCCTGGTGGCGATTCCCAGCGCCATCAAGGTCTTCAACTGGGTCGCGACTCTGTACAAGGGGTCGGTCGAGCTGCGCTCGCCCATGTTGTTCGCCTTGGCGTTCATTTTCCTTTTTAGCATCGGAGGCCTTACCGGCCTGTTCCAAGGCGCGCTGGCCATCAACGTGCACATTCACGACACCTACTTCATTGTCGGCCATTTCCACTACGTGATGTTTGGTGGCACGGGCTTCGCGTTCTTCGCAGCCCTACATTACTGGTATCCCAAGATGTTCGGCCGCATGTACAGCGAGCGCACGGCGATCGTGGCCTTTGTCCTCATATTCATCGGTTTCAACCTGCTCTATTTCACGTTTCTGGTCTTGGGCCTGCAGGGAATGCCCCGCCGCTACTACGATCATCTGCCCAGATTCCACACCGGACACATCTGGGCCACCATCGGTTCCTGGATCATGGTCGCCGGTCTTCTGCTGATGGTCATCAATCTTGTGCGCGGCCTGTTCCGCAAGACGACCATTCCCGCCAATCCCTGGGGCGGCGTCACGCTTGAATGGACGGTGTCCTCGCCGCCGCCCACGGAAAACTTCGACGTCCTGCCGGTCATCAGCGAGCCGGCCTACACTTTCAACCCGGTTACCAAGGAGCCAGCCTGATGAGCGCGCCGGCCGAACCCCTGGCCGCCGAACCCGCTGGCGAACACGTCGGCGAGCATCGGGATTATGCCGGCGCGAAGCTGGGCATGTGGATCTTCGTCTTCACCGAGCTGATCCTGTTCGGTGGTCTATTCGTGGCCTATGGCATGTATCGATCGATGCACGCGCACGATTTCCACAAGGCCTCGGGCGAATTGAATCTCACCCTCGGCGTGATCAATACCCTGATTCTCCTCACCAGCAGCCTGACCATGGTGCTGTCCATCGTGGCCATCCGCCTGCAGCGCAAGGTCCAGTCCATGTTCTTCCTGGCCTGCACCATGCTGCTGGGCGCGGCCTTCCTGGTGAACAAGTTCTTCGAGTGGAAGGCCAAGATCCACCACGGCATCTACCCCGGTTCCGAACACCTGATGGCCCGGCCACCGGGCGAGCGCCTCTTCTTCGGGCTGTACTTCGGCATGACCGGGCTGCACGGTCTGCACGTGACTGTCGGGGTGGTGGTGATGTCGGTGATGCTGGTGTTCCTGGCGCGCGACAAAATCCGCCACAACGATTTCATCAAGCTGGAAAACACGGGGCTCTATTGGCACCTGGTCGACGTGATCTGGATCTTCCTGCTGCCACTTTTCTACCTCGCGGCCTAGACCCATGAATCCCCGCATGCAAACCCAAACCGAGCCGCCCCACATTGTCGGCTATGCCACCTTTATCAAGGTCTGGATCGCGCTGGTGGTTCTGACCGGGTTGCTGGTCGGACTGAGCCTCACGCACCGGCCGAACCTGGCCCTGCTGGGACTGCTCTTCATCACGCCTACCAAGGCCAGTTTGGTCATCTTCTATTTCATGCACCTCAAGTACGAGAGTGCGGCCCTCAAGTACATGGCCGCCGCGGCGATTGCCGCTCTGATCATCTTCATCGGTCTAACCTTCTCGGATTATCTGTTCAGGTAACCAGCGATGTTTGGCGGTGCTTCCAGCTTTTCGGGCAAGGTCGACGCGGTCTTCCTCTATATTGCCGCCCTGACCATTGCGTTCCTGGTGTTCATCACCTTCGTGATGATCTACCTGGTGATTCGCTATCGCCGGGGCAAGGGCGGGAAGGCCCAAGACATTCACGGCCACCTGCTGCTGGAACTGGTGTGGACCGGGATTCCCTTGGTGTTGTTCTTGACCATGTTCTACTACGGCTGGACCAACTATCGTTACCTGCGCGAGGTCCCGCGTGACGCCATGGTGGTGCAGGTCACGGCTCGGCAATGGGCGTGGTCCTTTACCTATCCCAACGGCCGGCAGACCAGCGAGCTCTACGTCGCCCTGGGCCGCCCGGTCCGGCTCGACCTCAAATCGCTCGATGTCTTGCACGGCTTCTACGTGCCGGCATTCCGGGTCAAGGCCGACGTAGTGCCCGGCAAGAACAACTACACCTGGTTCCAGGCCGAGCAGCTCGGCGACTTCGACATCGAATGCACCGTCATGTGCGGGGTCAATCACTCGTACATGCTCTCCAAGGTGCACGTAATTGCCGAGCAGGACTTCTCCGCGTGGTACTTCGGCGATTCCGACGTGCCCGTGTTGTCGCAGGCCGGCCCGGCCGGCGCCCCTGATCCAGCACGCGGGGAACGAATCTTCAAGCTGAAGGGCTGCGTCGCCTGCCACAGTACCGATGGCAGCAAGCTGGTGGGTCCGACCTGGAAGGGACTCTTCGGCAGCCAGGTCACTGTCCTCACCGACGGCAAAGAAGTCACCCTGACCGCCGACGATGACTACATTGCGCGCTCCATCCACCATCCCCCGAAGGAAGTCGTGAAGGGCTTCGCGCCGCAAATGCCCAAGGCCGATTTGAGTGATCGCGACGTCGCTGATCTGGTTGCGTACATCAAATTCCTACCCTGACGCAGATGCGATTCCGCGCAGCGACAGGCTGCACACACGGGTCCAGGTGCTACCCGGACGGGCGCCGTTGTTTGCCGAGCTGCGCGCGAAGACCTTCCCGAGATCTGTGTACGTAACTGCGTCGCCCTCAATATCATTGAGGTTTTCGCTGGCGGGTGAGATCCGGGGGGTGATCTTTTCGTGATGATCAACAACCTGGCGGCCACGTCACATACGCGCCGCGCTTACGACCATCGCATCCGGGAGCAGGTGATCCGGATCGGCACCAGGTGCCTGCCCAGGCACCTCGCCGTCCCGCGATCCACCGTTGGTAGCTGGCATCGGCGCGGTCTGCGCCCTGTCGTCACCATCGAGCCGTTCGACCAGGACCGGCAGCAGTTGCTCGATACCGTCGCGAAGCTTGATCGCCGAACGCGAGTCCTCGCGGTAGTTGTCCGGCTCCTTCTGGCACTGCTGCGCGCATCGGGGTTCAGCCTGGCTGGTGGCCAGCGACTGCCCGAAGGCAACGCCAAGGCCGGTGTCCTGAGCGCCATCACCAGTGCAAAACCATTCCTCCCGCTCGCCGTGATCTTGCGGATCGCGCGCCTCGAACTCGGACAATACCACGCATGGAACCGCGCCTCCACCGCAGTCTGTGGTCTGGACGACCGTTCCTCCTGACCGCATACCAGCCCAAGCCGGCTTATGCCCACCGAGGTCGCCACCATCAAGGATATGGTGCTGGCGCCGGAATACCGGCACATGCCTCTGAGCACCCTGGCGGTGTATGCCCAGCGAATTGGCAAGGTCTTCGCCACGCCCAGCACCTGGGCCAAACTCATCCGTGAGCGCGGTTGGCTTCGGCCACGGCAGCGTATTCATCCAACCAAACCAACTGTCGGCGTGCGCGCAGCCGCACCCAATGAGGCTTGGCACATCGACGTGACTATCCTGAAACTGCTCGACGGCACAAAGGCATATCTACATGCGGTCATCGACAACTATTCAAGAAAGATCCTGGCATGGACGGTGGCCGCGCAACTGGAGCCAACGGCGACGTGCCAAATCCTGTACGCTGCTGCCCAGCATCTGGTTTGTGCAGGCCAGCCTATTGTGTACGTTGATTCCGGCGTCGAGAACGTCAACAGTGCGGTGGACGCTGCCTTGCTCGCCGCGTGCCTGAAACGTGTCCTAACGCAAGTCGAGGTCACCTATTCCAATTCGATGATCGAGGCATTTTGGCGCTCGCTGAAGCATCAGTGGTTGTACATGAACTCACTCGATTCGATTGAGCGGCTCCGCATTCTCGTGGCGTTCTTCGTGGAGCAACACAACACGCAGATGCCACATTCTGCATTCTCCGGCCAGACCCCGGACGAGATGTACTTCGGCACGGCCGCCGACCTGCCCGCTGAACTGGCGGCGGCCCGAAGCAAGGCGCGGGAAGAGCGTCTTGCGGCGAACCGAGCGATGTCTTGCAATCAATGCATCGGTCTGCAAGCCAGCCTGCCGATGTCGCAAATTCCTCCATGATTCCAGCACCGTCGCAGTTGCGTACGGGATTGTATCGAAGGTCCTCGCGCGCAGCTGGGCCAAACGCGCTGCATCCTGCAGCGCTGAGCTATCTACGTTTGCCTTGCGACTTTGAGCACCGTCAGGTGATCGCTGCGCCGACTCAACCTACTCGGGGCACAAGGCAGATGGCTCGACGGTGGTCGAGCCTGCCGTCCATGGCGTGACGCCGGACTCGAAGGCTCCGACGTCGGGGGCGGTGCCGGTGAATCCGTCGGTGTAGGGCGAGAAGAGGCCACCCTGATCGAGTGGGCAAGAGGTGGTGGGCAGGCCGTTGGCGTCGACCGGGCAGTCGAGGTTGTGCTGCTGGATCGGGGTCGTGCTCGGGGTGCCATTCGACAGGTTGAGAGTCGCCGTGCCGCGGATACGGAAGGAGATGCCGGTGTAGGCCGAGAGATCCACGGGCGTGCCATCGGATGAGAGGGAGGTCATGAGTGCGGCATTTCCTTCCTCGACGTTGTTTCCGATCAAAGCCAGCGCGCTGCTCGCGTAGCCAGCCACCGTGCTCTTCGCCGCCGTCGAGCTGGGGCCGCCGGCTCCCAGGGAGCTTCCTTGCACCGCCTGCCACGTGCCACCGAAGCGATTGGCAGAGCCAGCGTCGAAATCGTCGATCAGCTTCCGGGTCGCTCCCTCCAGCCACACGTCGTCGATGTCGATCTCGTAACTTCCCAGGGTGCCCAAATCCCAAAGGAGCCCGGTGACGTCGGTCAGATCGAGGGACTCGCGCACGCCGTAGTTGGGTTGCCGGAGCGTCGAGAAGGGAACGGTTACCTCTTGCCAAGTGCTGGTCACCGGCACGATGACCTGGTAGTCGGCATAGTCGGTGGTCTGCTTCTGCAGCACCCTGAAGATGACCCCCGGCCGCTGTTCGACGAGGTTGTTGGAGAAGACTGCCGTACTGAGGTCAACCCACGTCGTGTTGTTGTCCTTGTAGATCGACGCTGCGCCCATCGGCGTGCCCAGGATGGTGTTGTTGAAAAACTGATTTGGCTTCTTGAGTGAGATCCCCCAATACGAGACGTCGCGAACCAGATTGTGATGCACGATAAAGCCGCTCGTGCCGTCGTCGAGGTAGATCCCGGTGCCGTAGATGCAAGGGATCCCGGATACGTCATTGTACGCAATCTCCGCGCCGGCACCGCTTGTCCCCCATGAGTAGATGAGGCCTCCGTCGTCGTTGATTTGCATGGCCTGCGAAACCCGGTTGTGCAGCACGCGCGCCGAGGCGTCGTAGAAGATCGTGATGCCCGGACTTGCGGTCCGGGTGACGGAGTTGTTGCTGACCTCGTTGCCGGAGGGTCCGCTGTTGCTCTGAACGGCGATGCCACCGTTCCCCACGGCCATGGTGCCCACGTCGTGAATGACGTTGTTGACGATCTTCCCATTCTGGCCGGCGGCCTGAATGCCACTCACCGCGGAAAAGGCGATGCTGCCGTTCTTCCATTCGTCGGAATCGCCGTAGAGCACCGGGGCTGTGCCGGAGAAGAGCGTCTGGTTCACGTTCACAACGACTTGCATGTAGCCGCTGTAGTCCGAGGTAGCCGCTACCGACCCCGAGGCACACAGCGTGGTCCCCGGCGCAACCGTAGAGAAGTCCGCCGGGGTCAGCGTGGTTCCAGCGCCGCCATACGATGTCCACACATTGCCTTGCCAGTCGGAGTTGGCGACCACGCCCCCGGCCCCGACCGCCCACGCCGGGTTCTCGATCGGGCTACCATCGTCGAGGCCAAGCTCGGGCGCGATTCCGTTGATACAGAAGTTGTAGGGCGTGGCCGTCGTGTTGCTGCCAGGGACGGACACGGTCACATCGGTCAGCGGCTGCTTGGCGTAGAACGAGCCGGCGTTGTCCCAGCAGGTCGTGTTGAATGCTTCCCAGGGAATGAGCACAGGCTGATCGAACTTCGTGAGCACGGTACACCAGCGCTGGTTTGCATCGGTGGCGGCGTTGGGACCGCGCACCGCGACCCGGATCGTCGATTGGCCCGAATTGCTGATGTTGACGACCAGACCGGCGCCCGTCGGAGTCCACGTGCCAGACCCGTAGCCGGTGGCGTAGCCGTTGGTCTCGCGCAGGTGGCTCACGTAGCGGGCATGGACTCCGTCGACCACGCAATGCGAAGCCGCGAGCATCCGGACCGAGGTCGCAAACAGGCGCAGGCCCTTGACGTCGATGTAGGACCGCGCGCCGAGATTGAAGCCGTAGTCGCGCTGCTTGACCTCGATCTTCAGGGTCGAGGGATCCACAGAACCTGGCGCCCACAGGTACAGCTTGCCGGCCGTCTGGTCGAGAAACCATTCCCCGGCCGCATCCAGCGCGAGGAGCGAGCCAAAGACGTAGTAGGTGTCATGGGCGCGCGGGGCCAGCGCGGGGAGGGCCGGCGATTCGCGCATGGGAGTGGTCCAGGTCGCGATCTTCTTGGCCTGGTCGTAGCTTTCGATCCGGCGCGTGTAGCTCGTCCAGCGCTGGCCCGGAATGCTGAATACATAGGCGCCGGTCCAATCGCCGGCGGGCAGTGTCGGGCCTTCCAAGGTTGTCTCGGTCGTGTTCGGGCCGGCCTTGGCCAGGGGCATGTGGACCAGATCGTTCGGATCGGCGTTCGGCCAGCGCGCTTCGTTCAGCATCTTGCCGCCCGCGAAAAGCTGGATGAAGCGCAACGAGGTGTCGGCAACGTAGATCGAGCCCTGGTACTGCTTCCAGGTCGCCGTCAGCAAGTCGGCGCCGCTCACGGTGACACATTCGCCTTGATACGCCTCGAAACTGATGTGCGCGGCGCTGGTTCCCGAGCGCGCCGGGGTCACGGTCTCGCGATACACGCCGGCACGGATCACGCACCGGTCGCCTGCCTGGGCCAGGGAGGCGCAGTGCTGAACCGTGCGAAAGGGAGCGTCCAGCGTGCCTGCCGACTGGTCGGAGCCAGTGGTGGCGACATAGTAGGTCGTGGGTCCAGTGTAGGGGCGCGCCTCGGGAGCTGCGTCGCCAGTTCCCGCAGCCGGGATATCCAGACCACTGTCTGCTTGATCGACCGAGGCATCCAGGGGAGCAGGCGAGTCGGGCGTCAAGTCAGACGTGCCGGGCTGATCGATTGAAAATGCGAGATCCGAAGGGACCGGCAGATCCGGCGAAGAATCGCCAATGTTTGAAGGCGCCAGATCTCTTGCGCTGAGCGCGACATCAGGTGCTCTGCCGGCCTCAAGCGGCAAAGCGGCATCCACGGTCGTGGCACCTCCCGTGCCGAGGCTCCCGCCAGAGCCCGCACGACCGCCAGCATCGAGCATGGCGCCAGCACCGCCAGAGCCGCCACTTCCGCCTGAGCTCGACGATATCAACGCATCACCGCCCATGCCGCCCCCGGCATCCACGGCGTTCTTCTTCGAAGAACCGCCGCCGCAGCCAGGGGCCGCTGCCGCGACGAGCAGCGCGGTCCACAGCAACAGCCATCGATGCATGGATTGTGTCATGGCGGGTATCAGAACGCCGAACCACTTGGGCGCCAAGTGAAAAGGCGACTTGTAGCTATACTTTCAAACCCATGACCGACATCGAACGGGTCCGCCTCTTCCTGCGCCAGGTGCGGCGGCGGGCCCTGCTGGTGTTCGGGCTGCGCGCGGCGGGGTTCACCCAATGGGTCGACGCGATCACCTTCTTCTCGTCGTGGCGGTCGAAACCGGGCTGAGGGTCTCCGAGATCATCGGTCTTCGCGTCACTGAAGTCGTCTTCGGCGCATCCTCCTACGTCAGATGCATCGGCAAGGGACGCAAGGAGCGATTGACCCCGCTATCCCATCGAACCACCTCCCTCATGCGCTGGTGGCTGCACGAACGCAAAGCTGCGCCCACCGATCCGGTCTTTCCCGCCCGCCACGGGGGATCTATGAGCCGCGATGCCGTCGAGCGCCTGTTGAAAAGGCACAGCACTGCTGCGGCCGCCAAGTGCCGCAGCCTCGCCGCCAAGACCGTCTCGCCTCACGTCCTCCGCCATACTCCCGCCGTCAACCTCCTCCAGGCCGGTGTTGACCGCGCGGTCATCGCACTCATCTTGGGGCACGAGTCCGTCGAGACCACACAGATGTATCTGGACGCCGACCTCGCCACCAAGGAGCGTGCGCTCGCCCGCACCGCGCCCGTGGGTGCCAAGCACGGCCGCTTCCGCCCCTCCGAAAGCACACCCTCGTCGGGCGCGGCCATCCCGCTCGGCATAATCGGGTGCTCGGCATAATTCGTGGAGCAACACAACACGCAGATGCCACATTCTGCATTCTCCGGCCAGACCCCGGACGAGATGTACTTCGGCACGGCCGCCGACCTGCCCGCTGAACTGGCGGCGGCCCGAAGCAAGGCGCGGGAAGAGCGTCTTGCGGCGAACCGAGCGATGTCCTGCAATCAATGCATCGGTCTGCAAGCCAGCCTGCCGATGTCGCAAATTCCTCCATGATTCCAGCACCGTCGCAGTTGCGTACGGGATTGTATCGAAGGTCCTCGCGCGCAGCTGGGGTACGCCGGGAGCTACGGCGGATTCACGCACGCCTGCCGGAAGGACACCGTACACCCCCCGCTAGATGGCAGCATTCGGGTCGGGCGGAGACGATGTGGTGAAGGTCCAGGTGCGTGTGTCGGTCGTGCAAATCTTGTCGACCCCGTTGATGGTGCAGTGGATCTGGTCGGAGCACGAGCCCTTTGCGATGTTGAATTGCTCGTCGAGATCGAACACGAAGTAGGCGCGGTTGGTGACGCTATCCAGGTAGTAGCTGCAATCGGTGGGTGAACCGATGTTGAACGTGCCCCCGCCGCTCAAGAAGCCGGGGTCTCCTCCTTCACCGGCCAGGAACAAGTACAGCTTCTTCTCGGTCATGTTCACGTAGCCTTCGCCCCAGAACCAGCTGGTGTCGGGAAGATTCAAGATCCACGTGGGGGTGGTGAAGTCGATGGGAACCAGGTTCTTCGTCGAGCTTGCCGACGTGCTGGTCTGACCCAAGGCAGTCCCGGTGATATTCCAGGACAAGGATGAATCGGCTTCCTCCAGAGTGAAGGGCACCAGTACCAGCGACATCGGTTCGTCTCCCGCCTCCTGACGGAATTCGTGTACGTCGCCGCGGAAACGGACATTGAAGGTCATCGTGCCTTGGCTTGTGCCCACACCCGGAATGGTGGTGGAGCCTTCCTGCGTGAAGGTCAGGTTCCAATCGGTCAGTTGAACCTTGTTGCTTTCGTGATCGTCAACCGTGACGAGGGCATCGCCCGAAGCGTCTGGCGGCAAGTCACACGTGAGGGTGCCCTCCGTCCAACCGTCGCTCTTTACCGTAACCGTTGTACTCCCAAGCGTCACCTTGCGCCGGTCGGTTCCGGGGTCGGTCCCGAATTCCCCCGAGAGTGTCAATTCCTTAGCCTTTTCATCGACGGCCACGGTCTTGATGCTTGGGGCCAGAGCGCCGAAGCCGTCGGGGTTGGGAGGATTGGGGAAGAATTGCAGATTCGCAACCGTATTCTTGTATACGGAGGTGGCCATTTTGTTCTTCTGCATTTCCTTCCACACACTGTCGTAGGCGAATGGCCTCTGGGGTGGACCGGGAGCCGGTTTGGCCTCGTAGATGCCGAGGAGCCGGTCGAAGAGGAAAACGGCGGCGTCGCCTATCATCTCTACATTGCCATCGTTGTCCCAGCCGGCAAAAACGGAAAGGTGCTTGCTGGTCAGAGCTGCTCGCCACGTACTTGCGCTGGCGCTGCCGCCCTGACAGGCGTTGAGGAAGAAGAAGCTATTCGGGGTAAAGGACATGTACTTCTTGACGAAGTTCTCGTTGATTCCGTAGCGGTCCTTCGGCGCCTTGTCGGGATTGGGCCACCAGCCTTGGTGGAATTCGTAGGCCCTCCAGATGTCCAGCCTGTGGTTCGCGAGGTCTTCGTAGTACTCCTTGGGGTAGGTCGCAGGCTGGCTACCCTTGACCGTAAGGTCCACGTCGGTTGCGGTGAACATGCTGAAATAGTCATCGCACATCGGCCAGGTGAGTGCGCACAACACCGTGCCGTCAGGTAGGGTTGCACTGTGAATTATCGTGCCGTGCGTAGCAATGTAGAGAAGCGAAGCCTGCTTGACCGCGCGCAACTCCTCAACCGAGGCGGAGGCACCGCCTCCTACTTGAGTATAGCTCACCGGGAAATAGCCCTTGCTGTCGAGCATCTCTGCAATCTTGGGGTTTTGGTCGAAGTCTCCGAAAAAGGCGGTGTTGTACAAACTGTACTTCTTGCCGTCGGGCACATTGGAGCTTGCGGGCGCAGCGTGGTGATGGGCTGCGGCAGGACTTGTGGCCCCGGGCGAGGCACCTCCGTCGGCGTCCGGCTGCTCGTCCGCCAGGTAGGGGGTCGGGTTGACGGTGAAGATCATGTTGGGGCCCTTGTCGCCAAGTTGCGCCCAAGCGGTTCTCCCTGTGCCCAAGCCGGAGACGTGGACGGCGGGATTGGTCCGGATTGTCTGAAGGATCTCCGCAGCGGTGGCGTCTTGGTTGGATTGCAGCAGAAGATCAACCCTGCTCGAGAGATCCGCGGCCAGTACGATTACGCCGGCGAAAAATGCATCCTGCTCGTCCGGAGTCAGGCTAGTGAACCATAGGGATGAATCGTCGGCGTCCGCACCGGAGTCAATGCCTGTCGTGCCGCCGGTGCTCATGCCGCCGTCGGTACCACCGGTGCCGCCGCTGCCGCTGGTACCCCCGCTGCCGCTGGGCGCACCGGATTCGGCCAGGCAGAGAACGCAGAAGTTGAATGGTGTGGCGGTTGTGTTGTTGTCGGGAACCATGACGGCAATGGATTGAAGGGCCTGCCCGGCATAGGGGGTGCCGCTGTTGTCCGCGCATTTCGTATTGAACTGGCTCCAGGGAATGAAGCCGCCCGGCGCCACGATGGGGGCGCACCAGTTGTCGTTCGGATCGCTCGCTCCGTTGGGGCCGATGAGCATGACTCGCAGCTGCGAGCCGCCCGGGTTGGAAAGGTTGATATTGATTCCGAGGCTGGCGGGGACATAGGTCCCCGAGGTTGCGCCTCCAGGGGCTTGGTTAATGGAAATACCCAGCTCCGTCCAGGCATCCCAGTTCAAGCCGTGGGCCACCGACCCGGAGACGCAGAGCGGGCTTCCCGCCGTCAGGGCGGAGAAATCGGCGGGGCTCATGGTCGTTGCGGGATACGTATCCTTGGAAAGCCAGGCGTAGCCATGCAGAGCGCCGCTCGTCACGTAGCCGCCCGCCAGGGTGACGAAGCCACTGCATGTGGTTGCGGAACCATCGACGGCCACGGCACCATCCGTGCCGATCGCCCCGCCGGTGCTGGCGGCGTCCGGGCCGCTGTCTTTCCCGCTTTCGCCGCTCGAGTTGCCCCCGCAGCCTGCTGCCAAGCCCAGCAATAGCAACAGTGAAAGACCATTCCGCGCTCTGCTTGTCATCCGCGATTCCCTTCGTCGTCGAGGAAACCTATCCGTCCCTGAAATGCAGGGTGCCCGCCCAGAGACCATCCGGGCGAGCACCGCTACTCAGTTACCTGTTCGAATGGGGCTAGTTGCCGGTGTGAGCCGGATCCTTGCAGCAGAGGATGCCGCCCCAGTCTCCAAACCCGGTCCCCGCGTTGCCGCACGAGCCGGTCCCGCCCACGGGTACGGCGCCAGACCAGCCACCGAAATTCGAGCAGGACGGCGTCTGAACAGCATCAGCGCCGCAGGTAACCGGTGCTGCGAAGTCGAAGATGGCGGGGTCCGCAAGTCCGCATGCGCTCGCCTCGAACACCGAATCCGTGGGGCAGGCAAAGCTGGTCGGGTTGCTCGCCGGACAGCAGGTGGCCGAGGTCGGGTCTATAGGTGACAGCGCGGCCAGGAAGTCCGTGCCATTTGCCTCGCTTGAGGAGAGGCAGTCACCCAACAGGATGCGATCCGTGAGATCCTTCGGTGCGCCGTTGCGGCCACAGATGTGCCAACCGGGCGAGCAGGCGTCCTCAAGCGCATCGCAGGTGCCGAAGTCGTTGCCGCTAAACGTCCACCCGCACCACTTGCCGGTGCGAGTCTTTCGCAAATCCCCCGAGTTGGCTGCTGTGCTGGAGCCCGACGCACACCCGGCGATGTCAGGATACTTGGCTGGGGCAAGGTAGCCTTGGCGCATTCCGGTGGCGCAGCCGAGGCTCTGGTCGATGCAGGTCCAGGTCGGGGTCGTCAGGACCGAACGATCGCCGCAGATCTCGGGCCATACGCAGTTGTTGCACGAACCGCCACAGCCGTTGTTGCCGCAGGTCTTGCCGACGCAGCTCGGAACGCAGCTCGTTCCGCACGTTCCATCGGTACCGCAGGTGCCGCCGTCTGGGCAGCTCCCAGTCGCGCACTTGCCGCCGCAGCCGTCCGGATCGCCGCAGCCCTTACCGGTGCAGCTCGGCACACAGGTGCTGCAGTAGCCGGCGGTGCAGGTACCGGCGCAAGTGCCCTGGCAACGGCCGCCGCATCCGTCGGCATCACCGCAGGCCGCACCCGTGCAGACGGGCGTGCACGCGTGGCACGCGCCCTGGATACAGAATGGGTTGGCGCCGCTACAGGCCGTGCCGCAGAGGCCACCGCAGCCGTCCGAGCCGCACAGCTTGCCTGTGCAGTCGGGGGTGCAGCTTGCGCACGCGCCGGCGAAGCAAGTTCCGTCCGCGCCGCAGCTAATGCCGCAGGTACCACAATGTGTCGGATCGCTGCCGAGAGACGCGCAGGTGCCGCCACAGCAGGTGAGTCCGTTGACACAGGTGCCTTGGCACTTGCCGCCGCATCCGTCGTTGTCGCCGCAGTGCTTGCTCGTGCAGACTGGCGTGCAGATCGTGTCCGGCGCGTTCACGTCCGGCGTGTTCGTATCCGGCGTGGCAATAGGGGTATCCGTGGTGACCGGTGGGAGATCCGCCTTTCCCACCTCGGGGCTGGCGACCGGGAGATCTGTAGGAGCGGGGACATCGCTCACGCCCGCCTCGAGCCCGACGACCGTGCCGCCATCGACGCCGCCACTACTGGTGGTGCCGCCGGTGCCGACTACGCCGCCCGTGCCGACTGCGCCGTCCAAGCGGACTGCGCCGCCGGTGCCGGTTGCGCCGCCCGCGCCGGTTGCGCCGCCCGTGCCTATAGCGCCGCCCGCGCCAGTGGGTACGCCGGACTCGGAGAGGCAGTCGAGACAGAAGTTGAAGGCCGTGGCCGTCGTGTCGTTGTCGGGGGCGAGAACCGCGATGTACTGGATCGCTTGTCGAGCATAGGGGGCGCCGCTGCCGTCCGAGCACTTGGTGTTGAACGTGGTCCAGGGAATGAAGCCACCGGGCGCCAGCACCGGGGCGCACCAGGTGTTGTTCGGATCGGTCGCAGCGTTGGGGCCACCAAGAACGATACGTAGCTGAGAGGCGCCCGGATTGGTGAGATGGACGTTGATTCCGCTGGTGGTCGGGAAGTACGTCCCCGCGGAGGCTCCTCCGCTGGCCTGGTTGATCGAGATGCCGACTTCCGCCCAGCCACTAAAGGTCGGCGTGTGCGCCACCGATCCGGATGCGCAAAGCGCGCTTCCTGCCGTCAACGAAGAGAAGTCAGCCGGGGTGATGGTCGTGGTGGCGCTGGTGTCCTTGGCGGTCCAGGCGTAGCCGTGAAGAGCGCCGCTGTTCACATAGCCGCCCGCCAGGGTGGTGAAGCCGCTGCACGTGGTGACGGCAGCATCGCTGCCGGTCGCACCACCAGTGGCTGGGGCACCACCGGTGCGCGCGGCGTCCAGACCCGGACCTCCATTTGAACTACCTCCCCCGCAGCCCACGGCCAATTGCAGAACCAACATCGTGCCGAGTATTCTATGCAGTCTCATCGCTATCTCCTCTTTTCAGGGATTGTGTGCATGGCCCGGGCGGAGTCGCCATTCCTCCGCGACCTTTCGTCCCGGGCCGGGCCGACTTGCGAGTGGTTCGAAAGCCGCCCACCAGCGGTGATGATGAGCTGGGCTGACAGCTGGGGTCAAGCAAAAACCGAGCCAGAGGGGAACCGAGAATCTGCAATGCGAAGAACATGAGGCGCGGATCGGGCACCAACATCAGTGAACCGACCGCGGATAGGCCGACGGCCTGTGAGACTTTCCAGCCCTTCACGTCTCAGACGGCAACTTGTGCCGCTGGGCCAGGGCGTCGCCGTGTAGCCGAAAATCCGCCCGCCCCAGCGCGCTGCGCGAACGCACCGGTCGACGTTCTTTTCTAAACCCGAATCGCGGCTGGTCGGTCCCTCTCCCATGTTGGGAAAGAATGGTCGGGTTTGTTTCGCCTGACTGGCTTTGACGCGTCCCGCGCAACAAGGAGTCGCCATGAATCGAACTGTCGCTGTCACGCTCGGTCTGGTATCCGCATTCGGGCTCTTGCTCGGCGCTTCCACGCCCGCGTCAGCCAAGGACTTGATCGAGTATTTCCAGCCGACGCCCATCGTGGGCTCGCTGTCGTCTTCCGCCTGGGGAGCCGCGGCCGTCGGGCCGCGCGACACGCAAAACGGGCTCGAGGACGCCACGATGAAGAACTATTGCTACTGGGACGGGCAGATCATGCGCGGCCCTGACGGCAAGTACCACATGTACGCCAGTCGCTGGGCTCAGAGCAAGGGACACTCAGGCTGGGGCGGTTCGGTGGCGGTTCACGCGATCAGCACCAACGTCATCGGGCCGTACGTGGACCAAGGCATGGCCTACACGGATAGCAATGGCAAGGGCCACAACGTCACCGCGTCCATGCTTCCCGACAACACCTGGACGGTGATCGTCAGCGACACTCGCCCCGGCGACATTTTCCTTTCCAATGCCATCGACGGACCGTGGAGCTTCAAGGGCTCCATTACCGTGAACGCCAATGGCCTCGATTCCTCGGGAACGACGAAGAACCTAAGCCTAGTGATCCTGCCCGACAAGAGCTACCTCATGGCCACGCGCTTTGGCACCATGATGACCACGCCTTCCAACTTGCTTGGCCCATGGACGGTGCAAGCAGCGAAGGTGTTCACCTCACCCGCCGGCTACCCCAGTGGATCGCGCGAAGATCCGGTGATCTGGTGCAGTGGCGGGCAATACCACCTTGTCTACAACTACTACGACCTGCGCAAGGCCAGGCACATGGTGTCCCCTGACGGGATCAAGAACTGGAAAGACATGGGACTCGCCTACGATCCCACCGCCAACTTCATCCGCTACACCGACGGAACCGTCAACCACTGGTACAAACTGGAACGGCCGGGTGTGTTCCTGGAAAACGGGCACGTCAGCGCCTTCACCTTCGCGGCCATCGACGTGGACAAGGCCTCGGAACTTGGCAACGACACCCATGGCAGCAAGGTCATCGTGGTTCCCTTTGACGGTGCAACCTTCGACACCGACACCGGCGTGGCGGGAAACGCATGCAGCACGTACAGCGCCAACAGCGGCGTGCCCAGCACTGGATCCACGGGTGGCGCGAGTGGAACCGGCGGCACGGGTGGAACTGGCGGCAGCACAGGTGGAACCACGGCACGGGACGCGGGACCAAGCGATAGCGCTCTCCCCAAGGACACCGGTGCCGGTGGCGCCAGTGGCGGCAGCGCCAGCGGCGGCACGGTGGTCACGGGCGGAACCACGGTCACGAGCGGAACCACGGCAACCGGTGGCAACCCTGCCTCGGGCGGAACCACGGCAACCGGTGGCAACACCGCCTCGGGTGGAACCACGGCCACGGGTGGTAGAACCGCCTCCGGCGGAACGACGGCCGCGGGCGGTAAGCCGGCCTCGGGCGGAACCACGGCAACCGGTGGTAACACCGCCTCGGGCGGATCCAGCGCGGTGGGTTCCACGGGCGGCACCACCACTGCCACGGGTGGCACCGCGCCGACCTCCACGGGCGGCGCAACGGCTACTGGAGGCCTGCCCACGACGGGCGGTACGGCCCAGCCCAGCGCCGGCGGATCCGTCGCATCCACGGGCGGAGCGTCGGGAACCACCGTGACGAATGCTTCATCGTCGGGCTGTGCCTTCGCCCCTGGGCCGGGCGCGCGGCACCCCATGTCCATCGCGTGGGCGTTCGCATTCGCCTGCGGCCTTGCCTGGCGGATTCGCTCGCGACGACGACGATAGTGTCCTGACCCGGAAATCGTGGCGTCGAGCCCGCCCCAAGGAAGGGTGGCGATGGGTCCATTTTTGCCGGGCTGGTTGACGTAGGGGCCGTTGTCGGACATTTTGAGGCTTGGTGAGCCCACGCGATTTCGCCCAGCTCTTCAAGTTGCCAATCTCGATCGTGTCGACGGTGTCGGCCGCGACGGGTTTTGTGGCGTTCACCCACGCCCTGACCTGGCGGCTGGTGCCCACCTCGGGCGCGATCCTGCTCCTGGCTTTCGCGGCGTGCGCCCTCAACCAGGCGCAAGAATGCCAGCGGGACGCGCTGATGGACCGCACGCGCCTTCGTCCGATTCCATCGGGCAGGATTTCACCTGTCGGCGCGGTGGCATGGTCGGCGATTCTCGCACTCAGCGCCCTCACCGCGCTCTTTCTCCTCGGCGGCACCGTGGCCGCCGGACTCGGCGCGCTGGCTGTCCTCTGGTACAACGGGATCTACACCTACCTGAAACGCGTCAGCTCCTTGGCCCCAGTGGTCGGATCCGTCATCGGCGCGATCCCGCCCGCCATCGGTTGGGTTTGCGCGGGCGGCGCGCTCGGCGGTCCCATCCTTTCGCTCTCGTTCT
>PMBS01000322.1 GCA_003153015.1 Myxococcales bacterium | reverse complement strand
CCTCTTCCATAGAAGTCGGAACAAGCACCATTTTGCCTTCACCGAATCAATGTCCGATATATGGATGTTGGACGAAGCCGCTTGCGCGGCAGCTTGGCGGCAGAGCAAATGACGGGCATCGGGGTGGGGCGGGCTTCCATCCAGATCTGACATCGTCGCGCGGAAGCTCGATCGTGTCTACAAGTCGGTGACAGGCGACTCTTTGGCTTTCACCCAGGCCAAGGAGACACGCCATGACCGAACCGAACGATGTCCAGAGTTACCTCGATAGAATGAAGATTCACATGGAGCTGCGCGGGCTGCGGCCGAATACGGTTTCAACATTCGCCCGCTGTGCCCGACGCTTTCTCGCCCACACGGACAAGGCGCCCGCTGATGTCACGTCCACCGATGTCGAGAGCTTTTTGCTCGACCTCGTCCGCAATGGGCGCTCGCCGCGCACGCGCAACGTGAATCTGGCGGCCGTGCGCTGTCTGCTCGGCGCCACCACCGGCCGCAACGCCACCGCCGGTATTCCGCGCGCAAAAGTTCCACGCCGCTCCCCAGAAATTCTCAGCGGCTCCGAGGTCGGCCTCCTGCTCGCCGCTACCGACTCCCCCAAATATCTTGCCATCTTCATGCTCGCTTACGGTGCCGGCCTGCGCGTCAGTGAGATCACGGCGTTGCAGGTCGCGGATATCGACAGCAAGCGCATGCTGATCCATGTGCGCGAGGGCAAGACCGGGCCCCGCCACGTGATGCTGAGCCCGCGCGTTCTCAAGGCGCTGCGCGCCTACTGGAAGGCGGCGCGGCCCAAGGGACCATCGCTATTCCCTGGCCGGTCGCGATCGGCAAATCCAGGACTTTCCCGCGAAGCCGTCAACCGTGTCCTTCTTGGGGTCGCGCGCAAGGCCGGCATCCGTAAGCGCGTCTACCCTCATATGCTGAGGCATTATGCCGAGTCCCCGGTTATGCCGAGTGAATCTCTCGCTCTCGCTCGATCACCGGCGATTCCCGAGGCAGATGGGCTTGCAGACTCGGCATAACCAGGGCGTCGTCGTCTCCTTCTGGCCACTGCGCCGAAGGAGGACACATGCCCCGGATGCACGACGACTTTCTGGAATGGCAACGACTGCGTGGCGGACCCCTGGGTCCGCAACTCGACGCGTTTGCGGAGACGCTCACGGAGAAGGGATATTCGCCCGCGACCGTGGCGCTGAAGGTGCGAGTGGCAGCGAAGTTCGGGCACTGGCTTGGGCGGCGAGGACTCGCTGTCGGCGAGGTCGACGAGCAAACCGTCGCCGGCTTCGTCCAACGCCATCGCTGCCCGCCCGGGCGTGGCGACGCGACGACACTGCGTGATCTGCTCGAACAGGTCCGTTCAGCCGGCCTGGCCCCGCCAGCCCTCGCCAAAATCGACGACTCGACGATCGGCCGGACCGTGAGCGAGTTCGACCGGTACCTGTCGGTGGACCGCGGCCTGTCCGTCGCGACACGGATCAACTACTTGCCGATTGTCCGCTCGTTCCTCGCGGAGCGTTTCGACGGCGGAGAGGCACACCTCGATGCACTGGGGCCTCGGGATGCGGGGGAATTCCTGGTCCGGCATGCTCACGTGGTCCATCCGGCGAGGGCCGGGCTGATGGTGAGTGCTCTGCGCGGGTTTCTACGGTGGGTGCACCTGCGGGGAGACGTGTCCATTGACCTCGCCGCTACGGTGCCCTCGGTCGCCTACTGGCGCCTCGCAACGGTGCCGAAATCGATTCCGGCGCGAGACGTCGAGCAGCTTCTGCGATGCTGCCGACGAAGGTCCGAAGCCGGTCTACGCGACCACGCGATCCTGATGCTGATGGCACGTCTCGGCCTCCGCGGTGGTGAGGTCGTGGCTCTGGACCTGGGGGACTTCGACTGGGGGGCCGGCACGCTGCAAATCCACGGCAAGGGCGGGCGGCAGGACCTTCTCCCGTTGCCGGCGGATGTCGGTGAGGCCATCGCCCGGTACTTGCGCCATGGCCGCCCAGCATGCTCGTGCCGCAGCGTCTTCGTGCGCGCGAGGGCGCCGCGACGTGGCTTCGCAAGCACGGTCGCGGTCTGCACGATCGTGCGGCGTGCACTGGAATGGGCCGAACTGGACCCACCACGCAAGGGCGGGCACATTCTTCGTCACGCGCTCGCCTGCTCGATGCTGCGTCGAGGAGCGACCCTCACCGAGATCGGGCAGGTCCTGCGACACCGTCGCGCCGACACGACGACGATCTACGCGAAAGTGGACATCGCGGCGCTGCGTGCTCTCGCGCCTGCATGGCCGGGAGGTGGGCGATGAATACGCTCCGCCAAGCTGCCGAGGAGTACCTTTCGCTGCGACGCCGTCTGGGCTACAAGCTCGATCGCTCGGGGTGGGTGCTGCTGCAGTTCGTGTCCTTCATGGAGCAGCGGGAGGCGCCGTTCATCACCCGCGATCTGGTCGTCGAGTGGGCCGTGCTGCCGACCAAGGCCCAGCCCGCGTATTGGGCGAGCCGTCTGTCGGCGGTCCGGCGGTTCGCGCAGTATCGGCGCGCTACCGATCCTCGCACCGAGGTTCCTGTCGTCGGACTCCTCCGGGCTCGGTACCAGCGCAAGCGGCCATACCTCTACACCGAGGAGGAGATCACGCGGCTGATGGGTGCGGCGGCACGGCTTGCCTCACCGACGGGGCTTCGTGCGAAGACCTACGTCACGCTGCTTGGCCTGCTCACCGTGGCGGGCCTGAGAATCAGCGAGGCAATCGTCCTCGACCGCGAGGATGTCGATCTCGAGGGAGGGATCCTGACGATCCGCCGGACCAAGTTCGGAAAAACCCGTCTGGTGCCCGTTCATCGATCGACAACGCTGGCACTGCGCCGGTACGCACGATTCCGAGATCGCGTTCATCCCAGACCACGAACGAGCAGCTTCCTCGTTGACGAGGCAGGTGCACGGCTGGTGAAGAACACTGCGGAAGACATCTTCGTCCGTCTGTCTCGCCGTATCGGACTTCGTGGCCCGGAAGGTCGTCACGGTCATGGGCCACGCTTGCACGACCTTCGTCATCGGTGGGCCGTGGACACGTTGCTTCGCTGGTACCGGGCGGGCGTCGATGTGGAGCGGCACCTGCCGGAACTGTCGACCTACCTCGGGCAC
>PMBS01000060.1 GCA_003153015.1 Myxococcales bacterium | reverse complement strand
GCCGCCAATAATGCCGCCACCAGTGCCCCAGTCATAGACGACGTTGTTGATGCACTCTCCGTTCGCTTTGAACTTGGGGTTGCGCTCATTGTTGTCGATCCAAAGGTTGTGGGCGATGGTGATGTCCTGCTCTCCGTCGATGATGGAGCCGAAGTTTTGCGGGGGCACGCCCTCGCCGATGATCGAGTTCTGCAGGGTCACGGTGCTACTAGTACCGGTGATGCCAAAGTTGTCCCAGCGTCCCCATTGTATGGAGACGTGATCGAAGATCATGCTCTGGCCGTCGGTGATGTTGACGGTCTTCTTGGCACTGCCCGAGGCGTCGGTCATGCCCTGACGAAAGCGGAGATAGCGCACGATGATGTTGCTGCGATTGCTAAAGCTGGTCTCCCTGCCATAGATCGTGATGCCGTCACCCGGGGCGCTCTGGCCCGCCAAGGTGATGTTGTCGCCAGCGACGACGATGATGTCGGTTGGTTTGATCACGCCGCTAACATCGAACACCACGATGCGGTTGCCCTGGCTGACGGCATCGCGCAGCGATCCAGCGCCGGAATCAGCGAGAGTTGTGACGTGATACACCTGGCCCTTGCGCCCGCCGGTGACCATTGCCCCAAAGCCTTCGGCTCCGGGGAAAGCAAGCGGAGCCGCTACGGCCGGGCCCGCAGCCATCGTCCCAATGACCAGCGCGAAGGCGCCAAACCATCGGCCAAGAATTGGCGAAAAAGGTGACTGCGTCAAGGTGACCTCCTGCGCTGGCCATTATAGTTGATCGGCGGTTCCGCAAGCCTCCCAAATAGCGTGGGGATCTACGCTTGTTCCTGCTGGTGCTGGCGGGCAGCACTAGGCGACGAGAGAATCATGCATCTGCACCGGCGCGTGAAGGGGCTAGAATGCCTCTGTGGTCGCGAGTAGAAACTGCAAGTTCGCCCCGCTATTTCTGGCGATGTCTGCATGCGGCCGATCTCCCATGATCGGTACGACTGGCGCCGGCACCAGCAACCGCACGGACAGCGGCGCGGGCCCGAACGGTGGTGTACACGATGCTGGGATCGCGGGCCAAGAGGGCCGCGTCCCCGACAGTGCTGCGCCGAGCGAGGGCGGAGTTGGGACTGAGACAAGCGCCTTCACCCAGATTTCCGCTGGCGGGCTCTCTACCTGCGGGCTGCGGGCCGACGGAACCGCCACCTGCTGGGGCAACAACTCCTACGGCGAGTCCGCTCCCGCGGCCGGCACTTTCACCCAGATTTCCTCCGGTGGAATCCATAACTGTGGGCTACGCGCCGACGGCGCCGCCACATGCTGGGGCTCCAACTACTACGGCCAGTCCGCTCCCGTGGCCGGCACTTTCACCCAGATTTCCTCCGGCAATTGGCACACCTGCGGGCTACGGGCCGACGGCAGCGCCGCCTGCTGGGGCGACAACTCGTCCGGGCAGTGCGCTGCACCGGCCGGCATTTTCACCCAGATCTCCGCTGGCGGGGGCTGCACCTGCGGGCTGCGGGCCGACGGAACCGCCACCTGCTGGGGCGACAACTTCTACGGAGAGTCCACCCCAGCGCCCGGCACGTTCACCCACATTTCCGCCGGTGCGGTCCACGCTTGCGGGCTGCGGGCTGACGGTACTGCCGCCTGTTGGGGCGACAACGCCTACGGACAGTCCACTGCACCCGCAGGCACCTTCACCCAGCTTTCCGCCAACGGCAGGCACACCTGCGGGCTGCGGGCTGACGGCAGTGTCGCCTGTTGGGGCAAGAATGAAGACGGGGAGTCCATCCCACCGGTTGGCACTTTCACCCAGATTTCCGCCGGCGAGTATCAGACCTGCGGGCTGCGAGTGGACGGCAGCGCCGCCTGCTGGGGATACGGCGGCTACCAGGAGTCCATACCGCCGGCCGGCACCTTCACCCAGATTTCTGCCGGCAATAGATACAACTGCGGGGTGCGAGCGGACGGCAGCGCTGCCTGCTGGGGCCAAAACGACCACATGAAGTCCACCCCGCCGCCCAGCACCTTCACCCAGATTTCCGCCGGCTGGGACGGCCACACCTGCGGGCTGCGAGCGGACGGTAGCGCCGCCTGCTGGGGCCAAAACAACTCCGGGCAGTCCACTCCCGCGACTGGCACGTTCACCCAGATTTCCGCCGGCAACTTGCATAGCTGCGGGGTGCGAGCGGACGGCAGCGTTGCCTGCTGGGGCGACGATTCCTTCGGGCAGTCCACTCCCGCGGCCGGCACGTTCGCCCAGGTTTCCGCCGGCAACTTGCACACCTGCGGGTTGCGAGCTGACGGCAGCGCCGCCTGCTGGGGCGACAACTACTTCGGGGGGGCCGCTGCACCGCCGGGCACGTTCACCCAGATTTCCGCCGGCTATTGGCACACCTGCGGGCTGCAGGCCGACGGAGCCGCCGTCTGCTGGGGCGACAACTACTCCGGGCAGGCCACGCCACCGGCAGGTACTTTCACCCGAATTTCCGCCGGTGGGGACCACACCTGCGCGCTGCAATCCGACGGCAGCGCCGTCTGCTGGGGCGGAAACTACCTCGGGGTGGCTACTCCACCAACCGGCACTTTCACCCAGATTTCCGCCGGCTGGGGCCATAGCTGCGCGCTACGCGCCGACGGCAGCGCCTCCTGCTGGGGCGATTTCGTAATGCCGAAACTGTGAGCGGCAACCACTGGCAAGCGGGCCTAGTGCTGCCCGCCAGAAGTCGTAGTAGGGATGCCCAGGTTCCCTTCGGGCAGCACGCGAGCGCCCGAGCCGCGAGGCCGTGCGGCCGAGCGGGGGAAGGGGGGACCCGTCGGGCTTTGCCCGACGGGGGGAGGGGCACACCCCTCCGTAAATCGAAGCTAGTGCCGCCTCGCCTCGTGTTCCCGTGCCCCTCGTTGTGGCGCGCATCGGTTGAAACCCTTTCGTGACTTCTGGCAAGCGGCACTAGCGTCGGGCGGCCCGGGCCAGCGCAGCCGCGTCCACGCCTTCACGCCCGCGTAGGTCAACATACAGGCGAGCCACGGCCAGAGCTGGCACTGGCAAGCTGACGATCAGCAACAGGTCGGCCAAGAAGACGCGCAGGAACACCATGATGCGCCGACTCCCCTCGGGTATCGCCAGGTCTGCTAGGCCAAAGAATGCGGCGCCCAGCACCGTAGCGGCCAGCATGATCACGATCACACGCACGGCCTCCATCCTGACCAGGGCCATGCTACGCAGAAGCGCCGCCTTGCCCGAGGCTCGCTCGAACAGCACCACCACCGGCACAAACAACAGCAGGACTGCCGCGACCAAGCCGGGCAGGAGAAACAAGGCACTTCCCACCCCCACCAGCACGGCCGCAGGAAGCAAGGCGGTGATGAAACGGAGACGCCGCCGCCACAGCAAGACCCCCACGTCCATGAAAGACGGCAGTGGCGCGCCCGCGCTCTGGGCGAGCAGCGCCACAGTCAGGGTCGCGTAGGCCAGCGGAACCGCCAAGCCGAAGACCAGCAAGCCCGTCAGCAGCGCAGCCGCGAGCCAGCGCGCAGCCACGGCCGCTCCACTGGGCATCTCCACCGCGGTTTCTGCGCCGACTGCACTTGCCGCGGATACCGCCTCTAGCGCCGCCAGCTCGGCGGTTGCCGCCTTGTCGATCTTCCCCTGGGCGCGGCTGGCCTGTATGCGACGGGCTAGTTCCTGCTTGGCCCGCGAGAAATCGACCGTCGTGGCCGATCCCTCGACCAGCGGACTCGGCACAGCCGAGCCCATGACCACGGCTACCATACATGACTTCACCGCAGTCACAGGCAGCAGCAGGATGGCCACCAGCAAGAGCAGCGGCCTCCAAGCCCGCAGGTAGAGCCCGCTCGTCGCAGCCAGCAGCCGCAGGGCAGCCATCGCGTCTGCCCCGACCCGCGCCAACCAGGGTAGCTGGCGCAGGGCCATTCCGCCCCGGCTCGGCAGAATTCCAGCGTCTGGTTGGGGCGGGCGCAGGTTGTCTGCGACCGGCGCAGGAGCAGCCGGCAGATCCACCGGCAGCGGGTTTACCTCGGTGTCGCCTTCGTCGAGCGTGGCCACCGGGGCCAAGCTGCGAGCCGGGGCAGCCTCGGGCGGCTTGTGGGCGGGCGGCCGAACGCTGGCCTCCTCCGGTGGCAACGGAGCCGCAAACGGGGTGATCGGCGCGTCTCGCCTGACACGAACCACCGCTGCAGGAGCTTCGCGCGTCGCTACGACGCTCGGCTGCGGGACGGGCAGCGGGGCTGGCGCCTCCTCTGCTGCCGGGGCGAGACTCTGCACTACCACCGGGCCGTGCATCAAGACCGTGCGGCCTTTCTGTCCATCCTCGGCAAAAAAGCCTGGGTACGCCGGCGAGTGCGCTGTCGCCCCGACTGGCGGAACCGAAGCGCTCGGCACTGCGGTCGGCGCAGCAGCGGGCAAGGAGGCGGCCGACAGCCACGCGGGCGGAACCGGCGCAGGGGGTGAAGCTGGCTTTGCAGGTGGCGCTGCAGCCGCTGGCTTGGCGGCTGGGAGTGGGGCCACTGGCTTTGCACGTGGCGCGGCAGCCGCTGGCTTGGCGGCTGGGAGTGGGGCCACTGGCTTTGCACGTGGCGCTGCTGACTGGGCGGCTGGGAGTGGGGCCACTGGCTGGGCGGGCGGGGGTGGGGCTGCTGGCTTTGCAGGTGACGCTGCTGGCTGGGCGGCTGGGGGTGCGGCCGGCGACGTCTTCGGCTGAAAGTCCGATGTCGTCACCGCAGGTTTGGGAAAACCTGGAGGCATGGCCAAGCGTGGTGGCGCGGCCATGCCTAGGATGGTCTTGCCCAAGGTCGGGTCAGCGATCAACTTTCCCGTCGTGGGGCAGGTGCGCGTCTCGAGCCGATGCACTTTTTCGCAGTAGGGACAACGCTTAACGACGGGCTTCACGGCGGGGCTCGGCGAGTGGGGCGCCATTATACCCTCGGCCGAAAAGACCGCCGGCTAAATCCTGCCCGCGCGCTTCGTACCCTCTGGCCTGCTGCAGCCTTTGCTGCTGGCGCGTGCGCGTGGCATTCTGTGGCCGATGTCCGACCCACAGGAAGCTGCGGCTCTTCTTTCCGGTGCTGCCGTCGCTGGCCAAACCGCCGCCCGGCCCACGCCCGAGGTGGTCGAGCGCGACGTCACCGCCGCGCACGAGCTTTGCGAGGCTCGGCGCGCCCTGTGTGCCGAGATCGGCAAGCGCATCATCGGACAGCACGAGGTCATCGACCACCTCCTGATTGCCTTGTTTTCCCGCGGCCACTGTCTTTTCGTGGGCGTGCCTGGCCTGGCCAAGACCATGCTCATTCAGACCCTGGCCGATGTGCTCGACCTGTCCTTTGGCCGCATCCAATTCACGCCTGACCTGATGCCGTCGGACATCACCGGCTCGGATGTCTTGGAAGAGGACCGCACCACCGGCCGGCGCGTATTCCGCTTCGTGCGTGGCCCGATCTTCGCCAACGTCATTCTCGCCGACGAAATCAACCGCACCCCACCCAAGACCCAGGCCGCGCTCCTGCAATCCATGCAGGAGTACCGCGTGTCGGCCGGCGGAACCACCTACGAGTTGCCCTTGCCCTTTCTGGTCTTCGCCACGCAAAACCCGATCGAGCAAGAGGGCACCTATCCATTGCCCGAGGCGCAACTCGACCGCTTCATGTTCGAGGTGGACGTGGGCTATCCCAACGCCGAGGAGGAGGTGCGCATCGCCAGCCAGAGCGCGGGCAGCTACCGCCCGGCGCTGCGCAAGGTGCTATCGCCCCAGCGCATCCTGGACCTGCAAGATCTGGTCTTGCGCGTGCCGGTGGCAGACCATGTTCTGCGCCACGCGGTGGCCCTGTGCCGCGCCACCCGGCCCACGCCGGCCTCGTCCGATCCCGTCGGCAAGTACGTCGCATGGGGCGCTGGTCCGCGTGCCTCGCAGCACCTGGTGCTGGCCGCCAAGGCGCGGGCTGTGCTCGATGGCCGCTATGCGGTTTCCATCGAGGACGTGCGCCGCATGGCTATGCCGGTGTTCATCCACCGCCTGGTGCGCAACTTCCACGCCGAGGCCGACGGCGTCTCGTCGCGCGCCCTCATCGAGCTTCTGTTGCAGACCGTCCAGCCCGACTGACCACGAGCCAAGACTCATCGTGAGTGAGGGCGCCACAGGATCAAGAGAGCCACCGCAGCCCGGGTTGCTCGACCCCACTGATCTGGCGCGGCTGGCGTCGTTGGAGCTGCGCGCACGCACTATCGTCGAGGGCGCGTTTTCCGGCATCCACCGCAACTTGCACCCGGGCACGTCGGTGGAGTTCACCGAGCACCGCGAGTACGCGCCGGGCGACGAGATTCGCCGCATCGACTGGAAGGCGGTGGGCCGTGCCGACCGCTACTACGTCAAGCGCTTCGAGGACGAGACCGAGATGCACACCTTCCTCGTGCTCGATGCCTCGGCCTCCATGGGCTATCGCCGGCGGGGCATTTCCAAGCTGGACTATGCCGGCTATCTGGCGAGCGCTCTCGCCTATCTGGTCGGCCAGCAGGGTGATGCCACTGGGCTGCTGCTTTTCGACGAGAAAGTGCGCAGCTTTCTGCCCCCCTCGACCCGGCCGGGACAGATACGCGAGGTGTTCCGCCTGCTGGAAACCGCCCAGCCCGCCGGCCGCACCGATGCGGCGCTCGCCCTCGGGCATTTGGGCGAGCTCACCGACAAGCGGAGTCTCATCATTCTCATGTCCGACCTGCTCGACAGTGAGCCGGATGAGCCAGGCGGCGAAGCGCGCGGCGCTTTGCCCGCGCGCCTGCGCCAGTTGCGCGCCCGTGGGCACGACGTGGCGCTGTTCCACCTGCTTGATCCCGACGAGGTGGAGCTGCCGTTTGACGACCTGATCTTCTTCGAGGGCATGGAACCGGGGGATGCGCGCACCCTGCTCGCGCAAGCGCCTGACCTGGCCCAGGCTTTCCAGCGCGAATCGCAGGCCTTTCGCGATCGCTGGCGTGCGGCCTGTCTGGAGGCGAGCGTCGAGTATCGCTTTGCGCGCACCGACGCTCCGCCGGCCGAGGTCTTGCGGGCTTTCTTGGCCGACCGCCAGCGCGCAGTGAGGCACTAATGAAGCGTTGCCTTGAACCACCGAGGCGACGACGGCCGACGNNNCCAGCAGCCCGGCTTGTCGGCCGGCTGCTAAGGGACATCGCAATCGGCGCTTCGTCGAGGTGCAGATGAGGCTTGCCACATCTACTCTGCACTGGAGCCATATGGGGGCCTAGATGCATTTCCTGGCGCCCTCGCTTCTCCTCGGACTGCTGGCAGCTATCTTGCCTTGGCTGATCCATCTCATTGGCAAGCGGCGCGCGCAGCCGATGCGCTTCGCGGCCATGCAACTGCTCTTGCGTTCCGAGCGGCGCATCTCGGCGCGCCGTCGCTTGCGCGAGATTCTGCTCCTGGTGGCGCGCACCGGCGTGGCGGCAGCCTTGCCCCTCATCTTCGCCCGCCCGTTTGCCGAGCGCACGACCGATCTGCCGGTGGCCAGCCTGGATCCACAGAGCGCGGTCATCGTGCTCGACGATTCCGCCAGCATGAGCCGCACCGCCGGCTTGTCGAGCATGTTCGAACGCGCCCGCGACCGTGCGCGCGCCCTGGTACGCCAGTTTCCCTCCGACGTGGACCTGGCCCTGCTTTTGGCCTCGGCCGGCTCCAGCCCCAAGATCAGCGAGCTTTCTCCCGAGCGCACGCGCGTGCTTGAGGCATTCGAGAATATCGTCTGTTCCGCGCGGCCGGCTGACTTTGCCAGCGCCCTGCGAAGCGCATCCCTCATCCTCGCGGGATCAGTGCATAGCAAGCGCCGCATCTATCTCTTCACCGATCTGCAGGCCGCGGGTTGGGAGGCGGGCACCGGCCTGCCGGCAGAGGGCGCGCCCGAGGTCATCATCGACGACGTGTCGGGTGCGGCCCCCTGGGAGAACCGAGCCGTGCTCGACGTCGACGTGTTGCCCGCGCCCGAGGCAGGAGCCGGCGGGATCGCAGTCGACGCCGAGTTGGCGGATTTTTCCGTGGCTGGGACACGCAGCTTGGGGGTGGGCTTGAAAGTGGACGGCGTGGCGGTGGCCAAGGGCTTTGTCGATCTGGCGCCCGGCGAGCGCGGCCACAAGCGCTTCCTGCACCGGCTGAGCGGCGAGGCCGGCGGCGCGCACGACGTGGAGGTGGAGATTGATCGCGATGCCTTCCGCCTGGACGATCACCGCTTGGCCCATGTGGAGTTGGCCCGCAGCATGAGCGTGCTCATCGTCAACGGCGATCCGCGCACCGCACGCAACGAAGACGAGCCGTTCTTCTTCGCGACCGCGCTTCGCAATGGCCTGCCCGGCGCAGCGGTGACCATCAAGCTAGCCGACGACGTTTCACCCGAAAGCCTGAAGGGCACCACCTTGGTGGCCCTGCTCAACCTGGCGCAGCCTTCGCCAGCCATGGCTTCCGCTTTGGCCCGATTCGTGTCAGCGGGCGGGGGACTGTTCATCTCGGTCGGCGATCGGGTGGACGCGACGGTCTGGAACGAGCGCATGGCCAAGCTCTTGCCCCAGCCGCTGGGACTGCCGCGCACCGCCTCGGCCTTGCCCGGCCAACACGCGGGCGAGATCGTCGACGATCGACCGGCCGAACGCCTGGCGCCCATCGACCGCAGCCATCCCCTGCTGGCCAGTTTCCCCGAGCACGGCGAGGGTCTGGTTTCCGCGCGTTTCTTCAAGTACATGCTGCTTGATCCAGCGCCCGAGAGTCCGGAGCGCAGCGTGATTCTGCGCTACGAAAACGGTGCCCCTGCCCTGGTGGAAAAACAGGTGGGCAAGGGCCGCGTGATGTTGCTGTCCACCACTGTCGACCGCGAGTGGACCGACCTGCCTATCCGTACCGGGTTTCTGCCGCTGGTGCGCGAGGCTGCGCGCCGCCTGGTGGGAGTCACTGGCGACGAAGAGACCGCTTCACTGCGCGCCGGCGAGGCGCGAATCCTGGCCTTCACGGGTGACGAACAACGCCTGGAAGTGTCCCGGCCTGACGGCTCGGTCTGGGTCGCGCGGCGCGAGCAAGCCAGTGCAGCCCGCAGTGTTCTCTATAGCGAGACTGATCGGCTGGGCACCTACCACGTGCGCGCAGTCGGTCCCGACGGCACAGTGGTGGCGCGGCCCGAGCAAGACTTCGTAGTCAACCTGGACACGCGCGAGTCCAACCCCGCCCGCCTCGACCCCGCGCTTCGGCCCGACCGCATCGCAGTGGCCTCTCCCGGCGCCAAGCCGCCCAAGCACCGGGTCGAACTGTGGCACAGTCTGGCCGCGGTCATGATCGGATTGCTGTTGTGTGAGTCGGTGCTCACCTTGCGGCGACGAAGAGTGTAGCGGGAAAGCCAGCGCCCATCCCGTGGCGCCAGTTAATGCGCCGGAGACTCAACCTTGACGTCGAGACTTGCCCCCGTTGCGGGGGAAAGATGAAGCTCATCGCCCTGGTCCAGGACGCCGAAAACATCGCCCGCTACCTGCGCCATCTAGGCCTGCCCACCGAGGTGCCGCCCATGGCTCCCCTTTCAGGGGCTACTAGGGCCTGCCCGCCCTGCCCCTGCCCCACGCGGCTTCGCCGCGCCCGTCGCCTGCCCGAAAACCACCGTTCTGGCAGAGCCGCGTTCTTCGCCGCCGCTACGGCACGCCCCCCGACGCGGCCGAAGCGTAGGCGGAGTCTGCAGCCGCTGCTCCGATCGTCTCCTGCCACCCGCCCCGCTTGCCAACGCGGAGAGGCCTCCGTCTGCCCTGAGACGCGAAACTCGCTGCCAAGGGCTTGGGTTCGCGTCCGGATCCAGCAGTCTTTGCCTCCTGGGTCGCGCTTCCAGGCCGCCGATCAGAAGCTCGCCACCGCACCAAACACGCCCAGAGGCCCTTTATTTCGGCTACGGCCCGGTCTTCTTGTATTCGACGAGGGCGCGACGCCAGGCCCGCACCCAGGCGCCGTTGTTCCTGACCTCTTCCATTAGGACCTTTGCCTCGTCGAGCGCCACCCATTGTTGCTCGGCCTTGATCAAGTGCGATTCAATGTCGAGAGTTCCGGCTTGAATGCGAGCTTCGGCATCGCCGAACCAATGCATGTACTGGCGCCAACCGAGTTTAATCCATGCCGCCTTCGGGTTCTGCTTCTTCTGCTCAAGGATCTTCTGCCCGAACGGGTTCGCCAGGCTCGCAAGCGACAGATCGTTACGCCTGGAGACGCGGTCGAGGTCCGAATCGCGGAGGTATGTCATCAACGCCTCCTCGAACCAGTAGGGTAGTTGTCCACCGCCACCTTCCTCTTCGTCGAATCGTGAGCGGGTGAACCGCCTGACGTTGAAGAACTTGCCGGTCGCAAAGTCGGCGGCACCGGCGGCCTTCCACAGTACGATCTCGGGGCCGGCGAAGCCTACGAGTACAGGAATCCCCGCCTCCTTTAGAGCCGCCAGCAATCGCATCGCACCCTTCAACTGTTCCGTGTCTGCGAGGGCGTCGCGAGGCCGGCCCTCGCCGTGGAACACCACGTAGAGACCGGATGCAGCGGTTCGCGAGAGAATCGAAGCGATTCGCATGGGGCGGTCGGCCTGTGCCACCTCCGGCAACCGCACGATCGCCGTCTGGAGCACATGGATCGAATTCTTGCTCGCCGAATCGCACAGCTGCCTGGTGCATTCCACGTCAAAAGTGTATCGGTCGTCGGGCATCGTATCTGCGAAGCAGGCAGGCGAGCACACCTTCGAGATGCCAAGCGCCGCCACGGTCCGGATCAGTTCATCGTTTACACCGTGCCACCAGGATTCCGAAGTCACATCGGCGGTGTCGACGTCCTTGGGGAAGTAGTTCCATGTACCGAGTTGCCCTCGTTGACTGCGCGGAAAGTAGAGCTGCGGATCGAAGATGAGCTCGAAGGAAGTGCGCAACGCAGTCTTCCTGACGATAGCCGCCACGGCGTCCATGTCATCATTCACCGGGCTGAGGATCGCGCCGACATAGCTGGGCATGTCGCCAATCAGGTTGAACGAGTCGTTGCCCATCTGGTGGTACACGCTCATCAGATTTCTCCCGCCAGCACGGCGAGCAGATCCGCCGGCTTCGTAAACCGCGACACGGGCCACGGACTCAAGGCTCTGACCAGCCAAGTCATTCGTGCCCCCTTCGCCCAGTCCGTGAACCAGCTCGCTGGCCCGACTCGGTTGGCCACCCTGTCGATGACTGTCATCGGGTCGTTCCCACCCAGCGCTGAGGCATACGGGTGGCTTCCTGTGGCAGCGATCGTAACGACTACGCCGAGGCCGAACTGGTCGGTTCTCCAGTCAATCAAATCTTTGTCGTTGTTGAGCTGCTCCGGCGCGGCAAAGTACGGAGACCCCGGCCCCCGCATCGCCCACGTTTGGGTCATCGAGGACTCCTTCAAATCGCGAACAATACCGAAGTCCACGAGGACGAGTGGACCTGCGGCGGTACGGAACATTATGTTGTCAGGTTTGATGTCCCGGTGCACGAGGTTCAGGCCCGCCATGTGCTCGACCGCAGCGGCAAGGCTTCGCGCCAGGTTAGCCAGTGCCGTTGCGTCCAGTGCACCCGCTGTCAGTCGTCCTGACAACGTCCCGCCGGCCAGGAACTCCTCGATGGAGAACGTGTACGAGGTTGCGGCCGTCGTCCAGTTGCCGAGTTCGTGAAACTTGGCGATGTTCTCGTGGTTGCAGCGAGTGATCGCGGAGACCTCGCGGGCCGTGCGTTCGGAATCCGCCTTGTACACCTTCAACGCTAGTTGGACGCCGTCACCCTTCGTGACTTGGAAGGTGTGCTTGAAGGCGCCGGAGCCCACAAGGCTGCCGAATGCGAGCTTCCTGGCCACACAAATCTCGCGAGCGACCACTTCAAACGTGGTCGCGTCATGCGACATCGGTCTCACCAAGGATCTTGGACGCGGCAATTTGGGACAACCACTCCTGCCACGGCGCCGACCACTCCGCATCGAGTGCCTCCCGAACTCCTTGGCTAGAAACGACTACAAGACCGACACCACGGCGACGGAACTCCGCCTCGTGTTGAACCGCCGTCTCGGCGGCTGCTTGGGGTAGCACGACGTACGTCCGGTGCGCAAAACAACGATTTCGATACGCCTGGTGGAGGGCATCGCGCCAGCGGGAGAGCTTTGCCTCGAACGCGATCAACTCACCGCCGTCGCCCAATGCAACGACATCGGTGCGGCCCCGTGCGTAGAAGAACTCGATCATCACCTTTACCGATCCCCAGGGCGAGGTAACGGCCAAATGCCCGATGAAGTCCTCCACCAAAGCGCTCTCGCGTCGGTATTCGTAGGGGCGTTCTTCCTGGTTCGAGGGCGACTTCACAGGACTCCTCGCTCACTCCCGGCCACGTGCACGGGTGAATATTGCACGACGCGACGGTCACTTAGCAAGTTTCACGAACGTCCCCCGACGGGGAATAGGGGGCACCCAGGGACGGTTCCCCCATGAATACTTGGGTGCGCGTAGGGGGTTCGAGCGCGTAGGTGCTTTGAGCGCCCTCACCAAGGCGGAGCCAAGGGCGCCGGCGTTGTGGTCGGCCATCTGGTTGTAACTCCAAACGTGAACAAGCGGGATTGCAGGTGCGGTTTCTGGTCGAGGCGTAGGGCGCGGCGCGTCTTCGAACAGGTCCGGTTCAGGGTTTGGGAGACGCTTGGCAGCCTTGCGTCGTATCCGTGTTGCTGAGAAGATCCGCACCCAAAGGATCGCCTTCGCATGAAGTTCCCACGATTCGTCTCCAAGGCGGCGCTTCCACAACTTGAGCTGGAGCAGCCTTCCATCGACCTGCGTACCTTCTTCACGCGAGTGCTGCGGGATGCCTGTACGGTTGATGTGGCGTCGGTGTCGCTCATCCACATGAACAATTTGATCAACCGGGCGAGAACCATACAGGGTGGGAAGATTTTCGTTCTGGATGCTGATGACTGGGGCGAGTATCCGCCCGCCTACTATGCCTGGCATCAGGGTGAGTTCGAGCTGATTCTTCGCCGGTTGACCACCGTGGAGTTCGTGGAGTTCGTTGCCGAGCTGATCGAGCAGAGGTACCTGAAGCGGGGCTTCGTGAACCGCCATTTCGAGGAAGACAATCTGGCTGTACGCATCGACAGCCTGCCGGAAGGCAAGGTGTCGGTCGAGGTCTTGCCACTAGCCGAGCTAAAGCAAGTTGCCTCTGACACGGAGCAACCGCGTTGGCACGATAACATTCGCCTGCTGATGGGTCGAATGGAAGAGGCACAGAAAAACGGTGACCATGCGGAGCTACTCCACGCAGGCGCATCCATCTTCGAAACCCTGGCGAAGCAGGTCATCGGTATCGAGTCGGTACAGGACAAGACTCTGGGAAGCATATTCGAGAGATACCGCAAGGACTCCAACCTGCCTGCGCCGATCCTGGACCACATCAAGGCCCTTTACGACCGGCGCAACAGTACACCGCTCGCCGGACACGGGAGCTTGTCTGAGCCTCCCAAGCTGAGCGAGCAAGAGGCTGTCACCTTGATCGAGACCACCAAGGCCTTCGTAAGGATCGAGTATCGGCTGCGACTAGAATCCGAGAACATCAAAGCACCATCGGCTTCCGCCCGAGAGACTCACACGCCCAAGACCGAATCGCCCAGTCCGCTACTCCCGGGCACCCGGCCTGTATCGCTCCCCAAGACTGGGGACAGGTCTGGGGACGGCGGCCGAAACCAGAACGGCAACTTGTAGTCGCACTTTCAGGCGGCCGTTTTCCCGGGCTCATTCTGGCGCGCGTGACAGGACTTGAATCGTCGACTCCCACCTTGGCAAGAAGCGGACGGTAGCACGACTTCCCCTTGCGTCAGGAGCCTCGACAGAAGTGGACTTGACGGAACTCGGGATTCCAGCCGAGGCTGAAGTCCTCAATGCTGAATTCGTCACCCTGGTGAATGACTTGGACCAGCCCTTTCCCAGTCCTGCAATCATGGCTGGTCAGGTGCTCCGATTCGATCCGTTCCCGCGAAAGTTCGCATTCTACGGCGCGGACTTCGGCAAGAAGGCCGATCCATGTAAGGTCCAACTCACCGTCACATGGCTGGCCCATGGGCAAGATGAGGTTCCGCTGCACCACTTGGCAGAAGCGGGTAGGCAATTTGCCGCCGGTCGTTACAAGGGAGTGCCTGTGTCGGCAAATATCGCAGTGGAGTCGGCGTTGGGACCTGCGCTGTTGGCCTGGGTGCGAGTTTCCTGCCCGCGAAAGCCTGCCGAGAACTTTCTGTCGGACCCTGGGGGAGCCAGCTACTCGCACCAACTGAAAGTGCTCACGCGCCTTGCCAGTAGTGCGCTAGCCATACCGGACATCCCGGACCCCATCCGGAGCATCTTGGACAAGCTCCGCGTCTACCGCAATGAAATCGTCCATCGTGGCCATCTTGACGACAAGCATCCACTGTCCAAGAAAGAGGCAGCCGAGTTTCTAACTGCGGCGGTCTTTGGATACCAGTACGCCGGTTTTCTTCGCGGCGAAGTGGAGAATCGGTGTACGCCCAAGGCATAGCTTGGGCCGGCTGCCGATGGCTCGCAAGGTAGTGTAGAGTAGCGCCATGTCGGACGACGAAGAGCCCGAGATCGACAGACTCTCCCGCAAACTTGCGGCTGAAATTTCCAGCCGTGGGGCGGCTCGCTTCGACTACCAGTTGATTGTCCGTGATCTGGAGGGAGTGCACCAACCGATATTGGACGCGATTGGGAAGGCAACAGGCCCCGAAAAAGGGTATCCCCACGTCCTCGCGCTCACAGTCGCAATCAGCAAGGGCACCTGGGAAAGCATTAGATTCCTGTGCTTTGAGCAACCAAAGAACGGATGGCGTCGTGAGTTTGTCTACTCGGTGCCCCCGCTTGCCCGTACACTGCTGGACTCGCTGTTCAACATTATCTTCATGTTCGACAATCCGAGCGTCAATGTTCACTGGTTTCTTCTTGGAGGGTGGGCCGACCAGAACAAAGCCTACAAACGGTTCAAGCAGAGATACGGGACAGAGTGCGATTGGAAAACGTGGCTCGACTGCTTTGTGGCCGACATCAAGCAGACGGAAGACCAGCTCGTTGAGATCACAAATGCCGAACGCCAGTCGCCAGACAAGCCACTCATGGGTTACTGGCCCAATCCAGGACAGATGGGTAAGAAACACCCGATTCGAGACGCCACTCGCGCGGCGTTCTTGGAACACGTCAGTGACTGGTTTTACAAGCATCTTTCTGGCGACTCACACTTGAGCCTTACTGGCCTCCTGAATCGAGGAGGCTATCTCCTCCCACTTGCAGCGGGCGTAGACCCGGAGGCGCTATATGGGCTGACCAGATCGAATTTCGTCCTTACCGCGCTGACCATCTATGTCGCGCTTCTGTCGGAGATTTGCGGGGAACTGGGACTCGTCGTTGAGCTGGCCACGCTGCGCGAAGTCTGGAAGAACTTGGTTGTGTGGCCAGACGCCGCTGACCTACATAGGGCGCGGTACGAGGCATTCCTACGGTAGACGAGAGAGAAGGCGAGCCCCGGCAATTTCTCGCTTCCGTCTCGCGGCTCCGCCCCAGGCTAGACCAGGAGACCACCGATGGCGCCGACTGCGCTTCGCAATGTATTGCCCAGCGCAGCGGTGACCATCAAGCTAGCCGACGACGTTTCGCCTGAAAGCCTGAAGGGCACCACCTTGGTAGCTCTGCTCAACCTGGCGCAGCCTTCGCCAGCCATGGCTTTGGCTTTGGTCCGATTCGTGTCAGCGGGCGGCGGGCTGTTCATCTCGGTCGGCGATCGGGTGGACGCGACGGTCTGGAACGAGCGCATGGCCAAGCTCTTGCCCCAGCCGCTGGGACTGCCGCGCACCGCCTCGGCCTTGCCCGGGCAGCACGCCGGCGAGATCGTCGACGATCGACCAGCCGAACGCCTGGCGCCCATTGACCGCAGCCATCCCCTGTTGGCCAGTTTCCCCGAGCACGGCGAGGGTCTGGTGTCCGCGTGCTTCTTCAAGTACATGCTGCTTGATCCAGCGCCCGAGAGTCCGGAGCGCAGCGTGATCCTGCGCTACGAAAGCGGCGCCCCGGCTCTGGTGGAAAAGCAGGTGGGCAAGGGCCGCGTGATGTTGCTGTCCACCACCGTCGACCGCGAGTGGACCGACCTGCCCATCCGTACCGGGTTTCTGCCGCTGGTGCGCGAGGCCGCGCGCCGCCTGGTGGGAGTCACTGGCGACGAAGAGACCGCTTCACTGCGCGCCGGCGAGGCGCGAATCCTGGCCTTCACGGGTGACGAACAACGCCTGGAGGTGTCCCGGCCTGACGGCTCGGTGTGGGTCGCGCGGCGCGAGCAAGCCAGCGCAGCCCGCAGTGTCCTTTACAGCGAGACTGATCGCCTGGGCACCTACCACGTGCGCGCAGTTGGTCCTGACGGCACAGTGGTGCCACGCCCCGAGCAAGACTTCGTAGTCAACCTGGACACGCGCGAGTCCAACCCCGCCCGCCTCGACCCCGCGCTTCGCCCCGACCGCATCGCAGTGGCATCCCCCGGCGCCAAGCCGCCCAAGCACCGGGTCGAGCTGTGGCACACGCTGGCCGCGCTCATGATCGGATTGCTGTTGTGTGAGTCGGTGCTGACCTTGCGGCGACGAGGAGTGTAGCGAAGCGCCTGCGCCTTCGGGCCACCGTTCTGGCAGAGCCGCGGGCCGCCGCTACGGCGAGCCATTCGACGCGGCCTGAAATGCAGGCGGAGTCTGCATCCGCTGCTCCGATCATCCCCTGCCAGCCGCCCCGCTTGCCAACGCGGAGAGGCCTCCGTCTGCCCTGAGACGCGAAACTCGCTGCCAAGGGCTTGGGTTCGCGTCGGGATCCAGCAGTCTTTGCCTCCTGGCTCGCGCTTCCAGGCCGCCGATCACAAGATCGCCACTACACCAAACACGCCCAGAGGCCCCCTATTTCGGTTACAGCCCCGCCCTCCTTCATCAGCCCGCGCCGTCGATCCTACCCCTCACGACGTAGCAAGGGCTGAACGGTTACCATGAAGGCTGTGATTCTATCACCCGGTGACCGCTGGCGACAAAGCGCAGACCTACTGAACCATCAATGTGAAAAGGTACTGGTGCTCGGGAGCAGCGCTATTATAGCCAAAGGCCGCGCACCGAATTGCAAACCATTGGCCAATGGAATCGACGACAATGGTGGATGTAGATTCCGGTTGCTCCAATCCTGTGATTCCTTGCATGCTATCGGAAAGGCTCTCCGCCTGCACGGAACAGCCCACACTATACGTAGGGTCAGAAAACGTGATCTTTTGAGTTGTTTCCGTGGCCTGAAATGCGTAGCAACTCGAATAGAGAACCGTGCATTGGCGTGATTCACCCATACTGAGAACGATGGGGTCATTTGTCGACCCCTCGCTTCTTGAGTCATAGCTCACGGTCAGCTCGAAGTGGGTGTCCCTGGGAATCATATGATTTCCGTCCAACATGGTGAACTCGGGGCCCATTGCAACCCGCAGGTCGATGACGTCGCCCTTCGTTATGTTCTTGGCACCGTTGTAGACATAGAAAAGCAGGGTGTCCACGTCAAGAAGATTGCTCCCACCGAAGTCATAGCTGAAATAGTTCGTGGCGTAACTGCTATCATGTTCAAATTTCCACGAGAGACTGACTGGAGTGGCTCGGTTGTAGGCCAAATTGTCGCCAACAATACGGAATTGCACGGCGTACTCGCCGGTAAGCGGCGCGGTGAACTTGTAGTAACTCGCCCCTTCGCGCTTCACTGTGCCACTATGCGTTCCATTAGCGGGTATTTCAACGGGCGAGTCTTCGAGGCCTTCGTTCGACACTTGATTCTCATCGCCGCTACACGAGCATGCGCAGAGGGTGATGATCACGAGAGTGCTTGGGGTGACATTTGCTTTGGGCATGGGTATTCCACAATTGTCAGGGACGGGCGAAAGCCCTTCCCCCTCTGTTTGAAAGAACCGTAGGCGTTCGAACAGGTTTTCTCTGCGTCGGAGAACCTTCCCGCGGTGGGCCGCTGCGCCCACGCCCGCCGGCGTGCCACCCGAGGTCCACGGGCCAGTTCTGACCGTCGGGTGAAACGTCCCAAGAGGCACATCTCTTCGCCGCAAAGGCCAGCACGGCGTGGAAATACTTGGGGGTCAGGCGCGGATGCGCTGCCAGAATCTGCACCTCAGTCTCCCCAGCCACGAGCTTGTCTAGCAGCAACTCGACGGCAATGCGCGTGCCCGTAATGACAGCCTTGCCCCTCCTCACCTCAGATCGGGACTCCATGTACCCGGCCGAAATCATGGTGTGTAGCTACGGCTTGTGCGGAAATTCTGGCTGGCCTCGCCGGCCCCCAGCCCGGATGAGCATAGTCGGAACAAGCGCCGTTTTGCCTTCACCAAATTGCATCCGCTGCCCAAACTATCCCCATACCCAAGGGAAAACAAGCCCAGACCGCAAGCGAAACAAGCGCGGGCCTGGGGAGCCGGAGCGCCTTTGGTGCAGCGCGTGTGAGCCGTGTCGAGCCTGGCGTCGGGTGGGCGAATCGCCGCAGCCCTCGGAGGCCATGGCCGCTGCTATGGCCCGATTCGTGTCAGCGGGCGGCGGGCTGTTCATCTCGGTCGGCGATCGGGTGGACACGACGATGTGGAACGAGCGCATGGCCAAGCTCTGGCCCCAGCCGCTGGGGCTGCCGCGCACGGCCTCGGCCTTGCCCGGCCAACACGCTGGCGAAATCGTCGACGATCGACCAGCCGAACGCCTGGCGCCCATCGACCGCCGCCATCCCCTGCTGGCCAGTTTCCCCGAGCACGGCGAGGGTCTGGTCTCCGCGCGCTTCTTCAAGTACATGCTACTTGATCCGGCGCCCGAGAGTCCGGAGCGCGGCGTGATTCTGCGCTACGAAAGCAGCGCCCCTGCCCTGGTGGAAAAGCAGGTGGGCAAGGGTCGCGTGATGTTGCTGTCCACTACCGTGGACCGCGAGTGGACCGACCTGCCCATCCGCACCGGGTTTCTGCCGCTGGTGCGCGAGGCTTCGCCGCGCGCTGGCGAGGCGCGCGAGCATGGTGCCAGTCACATATTCGGAAGCGCGGCAAGGTTACGGTCGCAGGCCCGGGAAGACCGCGATGGCAAGGGCGTCAGACATAGTCGTGCCGGTCGTAGTGGCGACGATCACCGCAGTAGCTCCAATCGTCGGGGCAGTCATCAGCAGCAAGAGACCACCCGAGCTACCCCACAATCCACCCCCTGTCTCTGGCACAGCAGGCGGCGCGGCACCGCGGTCCGAATCGGAGAGCCTCACGCCGCATCCTCCCCCTCCAATTGCTCACGGACGAAGTGTCCACCACAACATATTGGGGGTGGAGGAGCTAACCGTCTACCCCCTTAGGGCATAATGCCGCTTGCGGTAGTTGAGTAGGGTCGGAGGCGCTCCCGTCGCGAATCGCCCGCGAGCGAGCATGGTGCCAGTCACATATTCGGAAGCGCGGCAAAGGGGCACAATGAAGAGGTGAATGTAGGTCTGCCGTAGGTGGTGGAGATCGTTGCCGTTCATCACAGTGTCCGGAATTCGGGCGGCGCTCGCGCCGCCGTGGAGGTGCCAGAGACCTGCTTCATGCAGCGCTTCGCAATGGCCTGCCCAGCGCAGCGGTGACCATCAAGCTAGCCGACGACGTTTCGCCCGAAAGCCTGAAGGGCACCACCCTGGTGGCTCTGCTCAACCTGGCGCAGCCTTCGCCAGCCATGGCTTTGGCTTTGGCCCGATTCGTGTCAGCGGGCGGCGGGCTGTTCATCTCGGTCGGCGACCGCGTGGACGCGACGGTGTGGAACGAGCGCATGGCCAAGCTCTTGCCCCAGCCGCTGGGACTGCCGCGCACGGCCTCGGCCTTGCCCGGCCAACACGCGGGCGAGATCGTCGACGATCGACCAGCCGAACGCCTGGCGCCCATTGACCGCAGCCATCCCCTGTTGGCCAGTTTCCCCGAGCACGGCGAGGGTCTGGTGTCCGCGCGCTTCTTCAAGTACGTGCTGCTTGATCCAGCGCCCGAAAGCCCTGACCGCAGCGTGATCCTGCGCTACGAAAGCGGCGCCCCTGCCCTGGTGGAAAAGCAAGTAGGCAAGGGCCGCGTGATGTTGCTGTCCACCACTGTAGACCGCGAGTGGACCGACCTGCCTATCCGTACCGGGTTTCTGCCACTGGTGCGCGAGGCCGCGCGCCGCCTGGTAGGGGTTACCGGCGACGACGAGGCCGCCTCCCTGCGGGCCGGCGAGGCGCGAATCCTGGCCTTCACGGGTGACGAACAACGCCTGGAGGTGTCCCGGCCCGACGGCTCGGTGTGGGTCGCGCGGCGCGAGCAAGCCAGTGCAGCCCGCAGTGTCCTGTATGGCGAGACTGATCGTCTGGGCACCTACCACGTGCGCGCCGTCGGCCCGACGGCACCGTGGTGGCGCGGCCCGAGCAAGACTTCGTAGTCAACCTGGACACGCGCGAGTCCAACCCCGCCCGCCTCGACCCCAGCCAAAGGCCCGACCGCATCGCAGTGGCATCCCCCGGCGCCAAGCCGCCCAAGCACCGGGTCGAACTGTGGCACACGCTGGCCGCGCTCATGATCGGATTGCTATTGTGTGAGTCGGTGCTGACTTTGCGGCGACGAAGAGTCTAGCTTCCAGGCCGCCGATCGTCAGATCGCCAGCGCACCAAACACGCCCAGAGGCCCCTTATTTCGGCTACGGCCCTTCGCTCCATCCTTCCCCTATTATGCGCGCCATGCCGGCCTAGATCGGTTACGCTCCAGACTTTTTGATGATACGGTTCGGTGTCTTCGAGACGAGGAGAAGGAGGACCCATGAAGCGCAAGAATAAAGAGGGTGCGAGGGGCTTAGTGGTGGGCGTGGCCACCGTAGGAATGGTTTTCTGTCAGTTGGTCGGCTGCTCCTCGTCGCCTCGCTCACCTGTCGCAGCGGACGCAAGCGCCGACCGGCCAGCCGATACGAGCATTTCCGCCGACGCAAACTCGGCGTCGGACGCAAGCGCAGCAGCGAGTTTCTGTACCGGTCCCGCGTCGGGGGAGCTCATTGACGACATGAGCGGATCGAGCATCAGCTTAAAGCCACCGTCCTGTGGCACCAAGGGTACTTGGTACGCAGGTTCCACCGGGACGCTCACCATCCCGACTGTGGACCCGTCGATAGCCTCGAACTGCGGAAGTGATTGCCAATCTCTTTATAGCCCGCTGCCCGCTGGATTCCCTGGGGCAACCGGAGATGCCGGCGTGGCGCCTGGTGCGCAAGCCATGTGCGTTGCGGGGAAGACGGGAACGCCGCAATATGACGGAGCCGGGATGGAGCTGGTGCTTGCATGGTCCGGCCCAGTACCTGTCGGAGGCGCATACTACGATACCGATGCTGGCACCATGGTGCCGCAATTCGCGCTCATCAATGCCAGCGATTACGCTGGTATCCAGTTCTGGCTGTGGGTTTCGCCGGATACCGCTGCGTCGGTTAGCTCCAGTCTCCTCGTTGGGTTGGCTGACAAGAACCAGGTCCCGGGGGGTGGCGTGTGCGATGTGAACGCCACCGGGGCCAACGCCTGCACCCTTGCCGCCGCTGCCGTCTCCTCCAGTATGGCCCAAAATCATGGTTCGGGGCGGCTCTTCGCTTCTGACGGCAGCATACTGACCGCGCTGTCCGGCGGCTGGCAGCATGTCTGGGCGCCCTGGAGCAGTTTCACTACGAATCCCTATTGGGGCGGGGCGAACGAAGTGACCGTCGATTCCCGAGATCTGGCGTGGGTCGAACTCTGGGTCGAACAAGACAATACGAGCGGACCTGCGGTTCCCTTCGACTTCTGCGTCTACGAGCTGAGCTTCCTGCCCAAGTCTGACGTTCCCGTGTTGGATGGCGGTGCCCAGGAAGCAGGGAAGACGCCAGACTTCTGCACGGGACCCGCGACCGGAGCACTTATCGACGACATGAGCGGCTCGAACATCAGCTTGCAGCCGCCATCCTGTGGAAGCCCCGGGGGCTGGACGGCGTTCTCTGTTGCGCCTGGAGGCCTCACCTCGCCAGCCGGTGACCCTTCGGTCGTGTCCAACTGCGGGAGTCTGTGCCAGTCGCTCTACAGCCCGCTGCCCGCAGGGTTCCCTGGAACGATGGCATCGCTGGATGCCGCTGCGGTCGACTCGGGGACGGTTGATGGCGGGGCATCGAGCCTGCAAGCCATGTGCATTGCCGGGCAGACCGGCCCGCAGCAGTACGCCTGGAGCGGCATGACCTTGACCTTTGCCTACTCGGGCACAGGGCCGAGCGCAACCGGTCCAGCGAAGATCTCCTCACCGTCGTTAGGGTTTACCACCAACCCGCCACCTGCGTTGATCGATGCCAGCCAGTATTCCGGCATCGAATTCTGGCTGTGGGCGTCTCCAGGCAGCGTCACCGCAATGAGCGCTGCCTTCGTCGTCGAACTGATCGACAGAAACCAACTTCCCGGGGGTGGGGTGTGCGACCCGAATGCCACAAGTGGAAGCATGCCCTGCTCGGGGGCCAGTGCGGGCATATCGTACAGCACCGCTGCTGCGTCGCAAGGCACAGGGGGACTCTTGGGCGCCGACGGCGGCGAGCTGACCGCGCTCGCCCCCGGCTGGCAGCTTGTGCGCACTCCCTGGAGCAGCTTCCTCTCGAATCCCTACTATGGTGGCGGCAACGAAAAGTCAGTCGACCCCACGACCCTGGCCTTCGCCCAATTCGTCATCCAGCAAGACCGTGCGAATGGTGCCGCGATCCCGTTCGACTTCTGCGTCTATGGACTGAACTTCTACAAATAGCCTCGCTAATTGAAGCGCGCGAAGAAGGCCCAGACCGCCGGGCCGGCGTCGAAGCAGACGCCGCCGTCAAGGCAATTGGCCATGCTCGGCCCGCTATGGCCTTCGGTGTATACGCACCAGACCACGGGCAGATCGGGCTGGCAACCTTGGTACTCCACGCAGTCCGCAGGGCTGACGGCGACCGGCGCCAGCGTCGTCGAGCAGCCGTTCCTGGCGATCCAGAAGTCGCGCGTGGCGATGCCGCCGGTGGTGAAGTCCACGGTGTCGTCGTTCGAGGCGTGCGCTATCCAGGCGCCGACCTTCCCGGTGCAGGTGACCGGGCTGGAATCGGAGGAGTTTGGCGGACCGCCGGCCACGGGCGCGATGGCGCGCAATACGTCGCCGCGATAGCAGCCGAGGGCGTTGGTGAAGAAGGCGCCGGCGCTCCCGCCCGTGCTGAAGATGCGGTTGCGGTCGATACAGTAGGCGCTCGCGAGGTAGTTGACCAGCGTATCGAAGAGCTCCACGTCGCGGCCAGTCGCGGTACGATCCCAATCCGTGCTGCCAGCGGCGCCTAGGCCATCTGGATACACGAAGATCGCGCCACCCGCAGCGGACGGCTCGATGGCGTCGCTCTGGCGTGCCCCGTTGCCGTTGCCTCCATGGCCGTGCCATCCGAACACGAGGGCCAGGGGCGTGCTTGGGTCGTAGCTCCTCGGGACGGAGAGCAGGTAGGTCCGCGCCTGGCCTCCGACGGTGATAGTCTGGTTGCTCAGCACGCCGGTCGGTGCTCCGGCAAGGCCGCATCCCGTGGCCGCGTCGAGACTCGCGTCGACAACCGCGCCATCCCCGCCTGTGGCGCCACCCGAGCCCGTCGCGCCACCAGCACCCAGGGAGCCGGATGCGCCCCCCGACCCCGATGACGATGGGGCGTGGTCACATCCCGCGATCACCAAGACAAAAGCCGTGGTGCCGGTGAATGCGAAAACCCGACAAACGCGCATGACAACTCCTCCGCAATCGGAATGAGGGACCATCATAGTCCAAGCTCGGACCCTGGGAGCTGCATTATCGATACCCGGGGAGGGCGAGGGTGGTACCGGATCCATGCCCCGCCGTGAACGTCCTACAAGGCTCGCCAAGGCTGTTCCAATTCGGCAGCAGGGTGGCGGCCAAGTAGCGAAGGTAAACCAGAAGAGGGAGTTGACCTGCGATTTGGCAAGGCGTCCTTCGCCGGCGCTACGGCGAGCCACCCGACGCGGCCTGAGGTGCAGCGGAGTTCATGACCGCTGCTCCGATGATCCGCTCCCAGCCGCAACGCTCGCCAAGGCGGCGAGGCATCCGTCTGCCCTGAGACGCGAAA
>PMBS01000347.1:318-5074 GCA_003153015.1 Myxococcales bacterium | reverse complement strand
CGTTGAAACGTCTCTCCCTGCCTCGGTTGCCTGGCTGTCGCCGCTGTCGATTCGCGTGTCTGACGTGACGACCGCCCCATCGATGCCACTGTCGGAGGCCAGCGTACTCGCACGGTAGCAACGATTGTCGGCCGGCCGGCAGACGTAGCCGGTTGGACAGCCCAGGCTGCAGGACAGCTTCCCGTCCTTCGGACTTGGATTGAAGCCGCAGCTCGAAACCGTCGCGACGATGAAGATGCCGAAAACGAAAACTAGGCCACGCATCAGAATGTCCCCCCGGCTGAAAGTCCCGCAAGGCCGGGCCCGAGCATTGGCGCGACGCTAGTCTTGGTCTTGCCACCCGCGGAGGAAGTCCATCCCAGGTAGTAGAGGATCGATCCGGTGACGAGCGCTCCGACGCCCACGCTGTAGAACACCCACTGCATGGTCTCGGCGTCCTTGCCAGCCTGGTAGTCGGAGTCGGGCGCGTCCGATTTCGAGACTCTGTCCGAGAGCGTGACGGCGCGGCTGTAGAAATACACGGCCGTGGCGATAGATGCCAGGCCGGCCGCGCCGCAGACGATTCCCGCCGTACGCAGGCCGCTACCCGGGGACGTTGTTTCAATGGCCGGGCTGGGCCGGGCGGGCTCGGCAACCGTGACCTCGGGAACGACCACCGGCGCGGTGATCGGCGCGGGCGTGGCTGGCTCTGCGACCGTGGACACCGCGGGCGGCGGCGGGGATGGGGCGAGTTCGGGTGTGGTGTCAGGCGGTGCGGACGGCGCGACCGGCGGCGACGCCGACGACGGCTCCGAGATTGGGGGGAGCACCGGCACCGCGATCCCCGGGGGCGGCTCATTCGGCTTCGCCACCGGGGACGCCGAGGTCGGCTGTCGGCGTGCAGTACTCTTGATCTCTTTCTCGAGCGTCTGGATGCGCCTCGCGATCTCGTCTCGCTTGGGACTCTCGGGGTTCTCGATGATGTAGTTCTTGTAGAGATCCAAGGCGCGCTGCAGGTCGCCCTTGCGACGATGGGCCTGGGCCAGGTTGAAGAGCAGCGTCGGGTCGTTGTGCAGCCGGTAGGCCTCTTCGAACTCCGCGATGGCCTCATCCCATTTGCCAAGGTCGAAGTGCTGCTTGCCCTTCTGGTAGTGCTGGCGCGCCTGCTCCGTCGCATCATCGGCGGCACGCGCTGGCGATGGTAAGCAAATCAGGCCGACCGTGAAGGCAACCAAGATGGCCACAACGTGATTCCTACTATCAGCAGCACTGCGCATCGAGTTCCATCCTCCTTCTTGAAGAAGCCACGACCGATTGTATCCGAAGACACGAGAGCATTGTTACTCCATCCGTGATCTGTTAACGCATTGATTTCATTGGCGGCGTTCATTGCGACACCGACGCAGAACAGAGCGGAGAGCGTTGCTCGACGCGGGCAAGCAGGCGAAGTCGCCGACGGTTGGGGTCGACGGCTTCCTTGATGAGCATGGCCTGCACAAAGGGGGCAACGACCTGGGCGTGGGCGGCACTGCGAACGAGCAGGGCGAGGATTTCCTGGGCAGCGGCAGCGAAGACCGCGGCCAAACGGTCGGAGCGTAACCGATTCAAGCCGGTATGGCGCGTGGAAGACGGCGGGATGGAGCGAAGGCGACGGCCAAGCCTGGATGGAAAGGCGACCCGCGAGGATGAACCACGCGACCGTAGACCCGTAAGCGGGCTGACAATGAGTGCTTGATGGGCAGACCGTAACCCTTGAACGGCCAGGGATGGGGGCGGGAAAGGCTGGCCTACTCGAAGAGCTCGGCTTGGCGGGTTGGCTTGAGGCGGGTGATGCTGCGGAAGTAGGGCGGTGGGCGAGCTTCGGCGAGGCCGAGGGGCTCGGTCCACAGGTTCTGGTGGCGGAGGAAGCGCTCGATGCTCTCGCGGTCGCGCACCGGAGCGCGCAGCTTCATGCGTCCCCCGCAATGGGGGCAGGTGTCCACGGGCAGGCCGAGCGTCAGGCGCATCAGCTCGGCCGTCCGGGGAGTGGTGCCTGTAACATATTCAGAAATGCGGCGGTGCTCGGGTTCTACCCGAGGCAAGTGGATGCCGCTATCGCCCTGGCGCGGGCGATATCCAACCTGTTTCACATTCCGCTGGTGCTGCCCAAAGCGACCTCGCCAACCTCGACCGCGGGAGTGACCCGGGGATTCGATCCACGCGTGGCCCAGGGCAACTTCCGCGGCATCTGCGGGCACTACCATTTGAAGGCGAGCAAGATCGATCCCGGTGTCTCGCTCTGGCAACCCATGCGCGAGGCGGGCTTCGGGGTCGGGTAGGATCGAGCATGCCGGGCCCGGCCAAGGCGCCTGATGCGGGCGAAGGGCGTGCATCTGAGCTAGTAGCCGAAGCAAGAACCGGCCGTCGCTTGCCGACAACCCTCCATTATGGAGGCAACTGCATGCGCGAGGTCCGCGACCGGATGCACGTACGCCGAGACCTAATCAAGTGCCTGGCACCTTGCGCGGGCACCTTGCTCGGGGCCAGGCGCGAACCCAGCACCCGCAGCCAAATCATCGGCTTCCGCTGCGCCCGCGACGCCAAGAAGTAGGCACCCCGCGAGTGGCCCTGGCACTGGGTCTTCCCGGCGACCCGCTCGACCACCCGCTGTAGGCGCGATGCGTGCTGCCATTGGGGGTTTAGACAGCAGAGAAGACCAGGGCATTCCGCTTAAGGAAAGCGGCGGCAAACGGCAACACGCTGCAGTTGCTTGGAATGACGGATTGGAAGACCGGCTGGCGCCGCAAGGCAGGCGCCCCGCCCGCGCTTGCGAAAAACGCCGGAAGGCGCGAGGCTGCGTCCGAATACAAGGTTCGACGGACTAATCCCATGACGAAGAGCATTCTGACAGTAGGACACGAGCTTCCAGGCGGCGTCGCCGAATACGTGGCGCATGACTCGGAGCGCTCCCTTTCCGACGCAGACATAATCGTATTCGAGCCAGGGCTGGGCGACTATTCCGCAGAATCGAACTACCAGGGGAAGGCCTCTCTCTACGAATCCGACTCCTTCACAACCAAGGAACGCGTGCAGCATTGGAGGCGCGAGCTAGCAACGGCGTTCAACTCGGGAAAACTGATCATCGTCTTCATGGTCAAGCCGGAGGATGTCTTCGTCAAAACCGGCAGGAGGGACGTGTCGGGGACTGGACGAAACGCACAGGTTACCAACTATGTAGAGCCGCTGAGCAGCTACGCCACTTTGCCATTTGGTCTGACCAACATCACAGCCGCCGCTGGATCGAAGATTACCCCAGCGGCTGATCTGAAGTACATGGCCGTCCTGTGGAAGGAATTCGCAGCCAATTTTCGCTACCAGACTTACTTCTCGGGCCCACTAACAGATGTGTTCTTCAAGACTCGAACCGACGATCGAACGGTTGGCGGTGCCCTGCGGAAGGGAAAGGGCGCGGCCCTCTTCCTGCCGCCCCTGGAGTTCCCTGACGGGAAACTGATCGAGCGAGATGCCAACGGCAATAACCCACGTTGGACGAAGAAGGCCCAGGAGATCGGCCGACGGCTTGTTCAATGCATCGTTGAGATCGCCAAGGCTGTCGCGAGCGAATCACAGCTGACGCCCCCTCCGAGCTGGTTAGCAGAACGTCGGTACCGGCTGAAACTCGAAGAAGCGATCGAGAAAGACATCGCGAAGAAGTCGGCCGAGATAGAGGCGCTCCACGCCGAGCGGGAGATCTTGAGAGGGAATCTCCGCGATGCTGGAAGCTTGAGAAGGCTGCTGTTCGAAAAGGGTCATCAGCTTGAGGAAGCCATCTTGGAGGCCCTACGTTTGCTGGGCTTCAAGGCCGAGCCGTACAAGGACAATGGCTCTGAATTCGACGCAGTCTTTGTCAGCGAAGAAGGTCGATTTCTGGGCGAGGCGGAGGGGAAGGACAGCCACGCCATCAATATCGACAAGCTTAGCCAGCTAGAGAGAAACATCCAGGAGGACTTCGCCCGACCAGAGGTTGAGACACCGGCAAAGGGTGTTCTCTTCGGGAATGCATATCGGCTTGAGAAGCCGGAACTGCGGGGAGACGCGTTTACTGCCAAGTGCCGGGCGGGAGCCTTGAGATCGCGAACGGCACTTGTCAGCACGCCAACAGTTTTCGCCGTTGCACAGTATCTAAAGGAACACAGCGACCCGGCATTTGCAGCCGAGTGTCGAAAAGCGCTGCTGGCTACAGAAGGCAAAGATGTCGAGTTCCCGCAGCCGCCGGTTGAGGAAAAGGAACCAGCCGGCCAACCAATAGGCGTTTGATCCGGTCGCAGGAATAGAAACCCTGTCTGTCTGGCGGAGGGTCGAGCGGCCGGATCAAACGTCGTGTTGAACGAAGGCGCGGGTTCGAGAGGTGAGAGCGCCTGTTGCCCCATGGGCAAAGTGGAATGCTTTTGTGACCCATGCGCGATGCGGGGCGATGGTTCGGACTTGTTTTCTCGGTTGTGAGGACTTCGATCGGGCCGATGCGGCTCGATTCGAGGGCAACCTGGCCAAGCACAAGCAGGCCGTTGGCGACCGATGCGCGGAGATTTCCATGGCCATCAGCAAAGCACCGATCGCCGGGGTTGGAGTCCCTTTCAGAAAGGAAGAAGATTTCATGACGAGTCGAGTGGCGGAGCCCGTGCCGACGGTGGACCGTCAAGGAGGGGACCGCTCAGCAGGGGGCCGCCGCAATCGGGGCAAAGGCCGATGTCGATGCCAGTGAGCTTCTGGAAAGTAACCGTCCGACCGAGGACGTCTT
>PMBS01000347.1:0-199 GCA_003153015.1 Myxococcales bacterium | reverse complement strand
ATTCGTGTGCCGCTAGGCACCGACCCGCGCTACCTGGCCAGTGTCGTGGCCGCCACGAGAGCGGCAGCATGCTGACGCTGCCGCCGAGCGTGCGCATATACCTGGCCAGCGCGCTGGTGGACATGAGACGGGGCCACGACGGTCTGAGCGCCTTGGTCCGCAATCACTGGGACGTCGACATCTATGGCGGCCACCTGTT
>PMBS01000031.1 GCA_003153015.1 Myxococcales bacterium | reverse complement strand
GAGATGCTCTCCATCGGGCGGTTACTCTGCAACGCACCCCGATCGTCGTCGACATGTTCGATAACATTCAGGCAAATCACCGTGTCAAATCCGCCGGGCACCTGGGGAAAAGTCTCGGCCTTGGTCACGTCGGTCAGTGACACGTGAAGATAGGGCCGGTCATGGGTGAGGCCCTTCAGGGAATCCAGATACAGCGGGTTGATGTCCGACGCGAAGTACAACTCACGCGGGATGATCTCGCGTGTCAGGTTCCCCGTGCCGCTGCCGATTTCGAGCACACGCTGCCCACAGTGCGGTCGCACCACATCCCCCATCCAGGCATTGAAGCGCGGGGCGCGCGATAGCCGGTTGAGGGTATGGGAGCCGTGCTCATCTGCAGTGAAAAGGTTATCGCTGATCCCGAAGCGCAGAATGGCCGACAGGGCCGCGGCCCCATCACGCCAGTTGATCTTCTTGCCCTCCCGGTAGGTGCGGCCGGCGTAGCTGATCGGGACTTCGAAGATACGGGCCCCGCGTTTGGCCAGCTTGATGGCAAGCTCCGGCTCTAGCCGGAAGTCGTTGGACACGAGCGGGCTCGATCGCAGAAGGTCCGTGCGGACGGCTTTGTAGCAAGTCTCAATGTCGGTCAGATTCAGGTTGGTTACGCAATTGGTGACAAATGTGATCAGCCGGTTGCCGAGTTCGTGACGAAAGAACAACGCCCGGCGGACCTCGCCGCCGGCAAAGCGCGAGCCGAAGACCGCATCCGCCCTTTCATCGAGAAATACCCGAACCATCCGATCGAGATCACGTGGGTTGTACTCCAGATCTGCGTCGTGAATGACCGTGATGGCACATTGGGCGTGTGCCAGCGCCGTCCGGATCGCGCAGCCCTTGCCGCCGTTGCGTTCGTGCCTGAGGAACACCCAGTCGGTCTTGCCCGCGCGCCCCCTTGCAACGAGTGCTGCCCCGTCCAACGAGGGGGCATCATCCCGCCAGGTCAGCCACGCGTGGTCGCGAAGGTGCGTAGCTCTTCGGAGGTACCGTCGGTCGAGCAGTCATCCACAACGATGACTTGGACCCGCTCGAGGTGGGGCGATGATTCCAGGACACCCATCCGGGCCAACGAAGCCCCGACCAAGTGCCGCTCATTGTACGCGGGTACCAGCACAGAGAGGGATGTCATACAGAGCCCTCGTATAGCAGGGGAGTCTCGAGGAGCAAAGCACTTTGGCCGCGACCCGAACCGATACGTCGGGCTCATCGAGCGCGAGCTGCGGCACGAGCCTGAGTGTCCTGCTCACAGATGAACGCGTGTCCCTTTCCCCCCATGGCCGTTCTCAGCGACTCGTCGGTCAGCAGCAGCTTGAGGCACTCCCGGAGCGGCTCAGCGCCATGGCCTCGGTGATCGCGACCGGACTGTTCTCGGGCCACACCGAGGGAAGCACGAGCGCATCGATCCGCGCGTAGAGCGCCCCGATGGCGGGGTTCTCGGGGCCCGGCCAAGAAGAGGGCGGCGTCGCGCTCGGGCTGCAGACGCTTGCGGGCCTCGACCAGGGTGGCGATGCCCTTGTACTCGAGCTTTCGTCCCAGGAACACGATCGCGCGCGTGTGCGCGGACAGGTCGTGCGCACGCCACAATTCGGCCTTGAAGCGGGCCAGGTCGGTGGGACGGTACGCCTCAACCTGCACGCCATTGCCGCTGGTCACGATTCTCCTCGCGTCGATCCCCTTGCTGGCAAGGTAGTTGCGCTCGTACTCGCTCACGGCGATGACCGCGTCGCAGTGTTTCAGCAGCCAGTAGTTGCTCCACCGTTCGTAGTGGGGATGCCCGGGATGAAAGTGAGGTGTGATGACGACGCGCTTTCCGCGAAACCGCGCCGCCAGATAACCGAGGACGTTGTGAGGATAGGGGACGGTGTGGAGGTGGACGACGTCCGCGGTTCGCACTTCCGAGAAGACCCGCCTGTACATCTCGACGGAATGGGGTCCGTAGAAGTAGATCTGCAGCCAACCGTCCAGCACGACCTTGAGCAGCGAGTGGTAGATGCTGTGAATCGGGAGCGAGCGCGGGTACCGCCTCACCAGCACGCGGCCATCCCAGTCGAGCCGCCCGAGCCTGATTGTGCATTGTTCGACCGGTGGATCCCTCCAGAATTCCTCCTCCTCCAACACGTCGAGGGTCAGGACCTTCATCTCAGCGGTCTTTGCCAGGTGCCGGCAGACCTCGCGGCACCATGTCTCGGAGCCACCCAGTGCGGGAGGATAGCGCTGGATGAGGTGTAGGACCTTCACGGCGCCAGCTCCTGATACACCGTAAGGAGATCGAGGCGGTTGCCGCGGGCATCGAGGAGAGTCGCACTTACCGAGTAGCGGGCCGAGCCATCCCGAGTCGCTCCGCTGATCTCATCAGGGGGAGACAGCGTGTCATCCACGAAGAAGGCGACCCGCGCGTTCCAGTCGTACTCGATCTCGACTCGGGTCGAGACGCCCGGCAGAGTTTTGAGGTGCTTGGAAAAGTGCGCGTACTGTCCGTCGAAGCGCGCTGTAGCGTCGACAGCGCCGATGTCGGGTGCTTGCGATGGTGACGACGTATCGATTGGAACGACCGCGGACGGCGACCCGCGAGGCGGCGGAGAGCTGCCCCAGACCGAGCTCGACGGGGTCGGTGGTCAGCAGACACCGGAGGAAGGCGACGGAATCCTCGATGAGCCGCCCAAGATCCCGCGGCAACCATCCTTGCGCCTTGCCAAACCAGGTCGCCATGCTCACGTCACGCGACCCGCGAACTGACGGAAGATCGCCGCGCGGACCGACAACCTCGTCCCCACTTCACGGCTCGCTAGGGCATGCGCTGGCCCGACCCTTTCGCCCGATCACTGCGTAGTCCTGGAAGCCGAAGAGCAGCGCATTGAGTCGCTCGATACCCTGGTTGAAGGGCTCGAGGTTGACGGCGGGCGCCTGCAGGAGCGGGACCCTCGCGGCGGGATCGACAGGGGCGAGAAACCTGACCTCGACCTCGTGAAAGCCGGTCGCCTCGAAGAGGAATTGCAGGGTATCTGGGTGTATGGGTTGAGTGTGCGAAGGGTCCTTGTAGAAGTTCTCGGCAAGTACCATGAGGCACTTGGGATTCGGCGTTTCCAGGATGAGCGGGGCGCCCGGCGCGAGCTTCTGATAGCACAGATTCACAAGTTCGATGACGCGGCTGGGATGAAGGTGCTCGACGACCTGCCCGGCAAAGACACCGCCGAGCGAGTCGTCGGGGAGCGTTCCGAGGTACGCGAAGGCGTCGGCCATGACCACGTCAAGGCCCTTGTCCCGTGACCGGAGGACCATCTCGCGATTGAGGTCCACGCCGCGAGCCTCGATCCTACTGTCTCGCAGCAGCTCGAGGAATTCTCCGCGTCCGCAGCCGATGTCGAGGATGTTCTTCCGACCCTCGAAGCACTGCACGTAGGTCCGCTGGCGCTCCTTGAGTTCCGCCTCGCTTCCCCGGAAGCGGTCTTCGAACCCCCGATAGTTGAACTCGGGCTCCAGCGCAGGAACCGGAGGCGCAGCCCTGTCCTTGCCAGCTCTCGTTCTCGCACGCCCATCCCGAGGATGGCCGGTTTCCATCGCATGAAGGATCCGCGCCAGTTCCTCAGCAAGCCGTGCCTGGTCGGCGAGGATTCCCCGTAGATGGGCGCCCTGGGTGTCGAGGATCTCCTGTGACCGGTCGGCAAGGGCCCGCCGAAGGCGCGACTCCGTGGCGACCACCTCTTCCCGGAGCTGTGTCTCGCGCTGATCCTAGATCCGCCGCACGGCCTCCATCTGTTGCTTGACTGCACAAAGTTCGCTGAGATGGTCGCGCTGGAGCGTCCCGATCCAGTCCTTGATGTGAGTGATCACCCGGGTGCTGGCGGCGTTGTAGCTCACCTGCCGCTGTAGAATCGGCGTGAGAAGCCTTCGCACGGCCCGCTTGGCGACGCCGACGAATGGCACGAGGATCGCCCGGCGGAAAACCAAATTGACGTTCCGGGTGTCGTACCCTGAATGGAGGTACGCGAAATCGACCGCTGCCTCGCCCTCCTCGAAGGGGGAGACGTGCTTTTCGGGTGTCGTGGGCGTCTCGACGTGCCCTGGTTGTCCTACGCTCTCCCGAATCCGCTCCATGATCCACCCTACGTCGATGCCATGCTGCTGGGACGTTGCGGTGCCATGATTGCGAGGACCATTGAGAACATAGCGTACCTTCTCGGAGGAACTGTCAAATGCTGCGGATCAACTCATATACTTCCCCTCAATCCGCCGCCCTACTCTCGCCACCGAGAAGGCTCGCCTCCTTGCCAGCCACAGACCGAAGCGAAACTGATCGGAGGCACATTCCCAGCTTTCTCTTATCCGGCGATCCCTCCAGCTCGGCAGGCGACGCCGGCCTCAGTCCCCCGAATTTGAGCAACCTCGACGGCGCATCGGGAGACAACACGACCTCGGCTTCTTGAAGGCTTCCAGCTAGTGTCAGGTAGGACTCACTAGAACCCAGACGCACCGTCACCGCGCCGTTCACGTTCGGCCCATATCCTTGAGCCAACAAGCGGACCCTCACCGTTCCATCAACCGCTACAGGCAACTCGATTTCCGGTGACTCCGTCATGCTCCACATGCAGTACGAATCGAACGGGTAGAAACCCGCCACGAAATTGGGAGTTGCTCCGGCAAAGGTCAGATCAACAGAACCTCTGTCCCATGGCCGCGGAGAGGCGGCCAGAACTCCAGGGACCAAACCCACGACGCCGAAACCCTGCAAGTCGATCCTGCTGGAGTACGGCATCCCAAGTTCGTGCTGCCCAACAATCAATGCCCAAAGACGGTCACCCGCAATCATCCCCGACTCTATTCGTGCCCCGGCTGCAACCTGCACAAACTGGTCGGTTTGCGAGTCCAGATGAAAGAGCGCCCGGAAGAGACCACCAAGCTCTTCGCCGACCACGACGCCCCTGCCACGGTACTCCGCGCTGATGAGACGTTTGGTGACCAAGGGACCAAAGTCGTAGGCAGTGCCCTTGTATCCCAGCAAACTGTGCTTGGCAACGAACACGCCCGCCACCGCCGCCACCAACGGAAAAAAGACAAAGAGAAACCCCTGCGCGCCGATGCGTACCCTGACGAGCCAACAGGTCACCAAAACGTAACCGCCCGATGGAGAGCATCT
>PMBS01000256.1 GCA_003153015.1 Myxococcales bacterium | reverse complement strand
TAGAGCAAAACCCCCAGCGCCCAGATGTCGGTGCCGGGACCGATCTCGTGCGCGCGCGCCTGCTCAGGCGCCATATACGCGGGCGAGCCCACCAAGGCGCCGGAGGCTGTCATGGTTTCCATCCCGGTGATGTGGGCCACGCCGAAGTCGGTGATCACCACGCGGCTTCTGTCGCCACCGTGCTCGATCATCACGTTGTCGGGCTTGACGTCGCGGTGGACGATGCCGCGGGCGTGAGCGGTGGCCAGCGCCTCGGCCAGCGGCAAGGCGATGAGCGCAGCCACCTCGGGCAAGAGGCGCGCCTGGCGTTCGTCCATGAGACGCCGCAAGGTGGGGCCTTCGATCAGCTCGGCCACGATGTAGCTCGGCTCCTCGGCGGTGGCGTCCACGAAGTCGTAGATCTCGACGATGCCGGGGTGTTTGAGCGCGGCCACTGCGTGGGCCTCGCGGCGGAAACGCTCCGCCCCTTCGCCGCGGGTCGCGATGGTCATGCCCATGACTTTGACCGCCACGTCGCGACCAAGCTGGCTGTCCCGGGCGCGGAACACGCTGGCCATGGCGCCGTGGCCGAGCACGTCCAGGAGCAGGTAGCGGCCGAGCGGGGTGCCCACCTGGGGTCTGCCAAGAGGATGTGATGGGCCCGCGGCCCCGTCGGCGAACGGCCGAGACGCCGAGCGGGAGTCGAGCGGCCCGGTCAAGGGGTCTTGGGCGGGGCGCCCCCCGCTCCTCCCGGTTTGCCGAGAGCGGCCTGCGCTTCGCTCAGCTTCTGCGCGACAAGCGCGCTCGACGGCTCATAAGTGCGGGCGAAGCTGAAACTCATGACCGCACCCTTCCAGTCCTTGCGTCCCAGGCTGATCATGCCGAGGCGGAAGAACTTCTTTGCCTCGGGATGCTTGATGCTGTCCTCGGGGTTCTGCAGGCCGCGCGAGTCGCGATCGGTCGTGGTCAGACGTTTCTTGCCCTGGTTGAGCGCCCGCTCGTAGGCGGCGCGCTTGTCGGGTTTGGTGAGCACCTGGTAGCCCTCGCAGACGCGCGCATAGATCATCTCCAACTGTTCCTTGAGCTCGCGATCGGCGAGGGTGTGATGACGGTCGGGGTGCAGATCGGCGGCCAGACGATAGAAAGCGGTCCGCACCACCGCCTGGTCCGAGCCCGAGGGCACCCCCAGAAGATCGTAGTAGGAGAGCTGATCCAGCCGGGGAAAGATCTGCCGAACGAACGCGGCGAGTTGCTCACTTGACATGCCCGCCATGCCTTACTCCTGCGGCACTTCCGGGAGGTTGCTCGCCTCCCGGTACTTCTGTCGTTCTGCTGCTTCTTCGACCTCGGAATCGCTCATCGCACCGCGCACGTTGACCGCAGCTTCGCGCACCGCCCCGGTCGCGCCATCGCGCGCACGCACGCGCAAGATGCCGTTGGTGTCCACCTTGAACGTCACCTCGATGGAAACTGCGCCTCGCCGCGCTGCCTGCAGATCGGCCAGCTCCAGCTCGCCCAAGGGCACGTTTTCCTCGAAGCGGCGCGATTCTCCCTGGCAAACCTGGATGCGCACCGAGGTCTGGTTGTCGGCTGAGGTGCTGAAAATGCGCGTCTGCTCCACCGGCACGGGCACGTTGCGATCAATTATACGCTCGGCGAATCCGCCGGTGACGGCGATCCCCAGTGCGCGGGGCGTGACGTCGAGCAAGACCGCGCGGCTGGGCAAACTCTCGCCCGCGTTGGCCAAGTTCTCGGCCTGGATGGCGGCACCCCAGGCCACCACCTCGTCTGGGTTGAGGTCGGTGCGGGGAGGCCGGCCGAAGTACTTTTCCACCTCGGCGCGCACCATGGGCACGCGCGTGGTTCCCCCCACCATGATCACTTCGTCAATCTGCGAGGCCGCGAGCTGGGCGGAGGCAAGCACGTCTTGACAGGCCTGGATGGTTCGGCCGACCAGCCCACGGATGGCGGTTTCAAAAACCGTGCGCGCGATGTGGAAGCGCAGTGCGAGGGGCTCGCCGCTCGACCCCACTGCGATGTTTTTGAGGTCGCCGCGGGCTTCGGGGAAATCGGAAAGGTGGCGCTTCACTTGCTCGGCGGCGATCAGCAGGCGCGAGCGCGCCGCCTGATCGTTGCGCGGGTCGATGCCGTGCTCGGCGTTGAACAGGTCGGCCAAAATGCTCAGCAGGGCGCTGTCCAGGTCGTCGCCACCGAGGAAGGTGTCCCCGCCGGTGGCCAGCACCTCGAAGACGTCGTTCTCGACCTGCAGGATAGTCACATCGAAGGTGCCGCCGCCAAAGTCGTAGACCGCGATCCGCTGCGACATGTTCTGACCCAGGCCATAGGCCAGCGCGGCTGCGGTGGGCTCATTGAGTACGCGTAGCACGTCGAGGCCGGCGATGCGTCCCGCGTCCACGGTCGCACGGCGCTGGGAGTCGTTGAAGTTGGCGGGTACGGTGATGACCGCGGCGTTGACCGAGTCGCTCAGGAACATCTCGGCGCATTGGCGCAAGTAACCCAACAACAGGCCGGAGATCTCAGGGATGGTGTACGTGCGATCCGGCCCGATGAAAACCGCCTGCTCGTTGTTGCCCTCGCGAAGCTCGTAGGGCAGGCGCACCAAGGCCTTTTGCACCTCGTCGGAACGAAAAGGCAGGCCGATGAGACGCTTGGCTGAGTAGACCGTGTTCTTGGGGTCCAGGATGCGACGGGCGACGGCATCCACGGAGAAGTACTTGAGGCCGTCGGGAGAAAACGACACCACTGACGGGTGCAGGTATCCCTCTTGGGAGTTGGGCACCACGACCACTTGCCCATCGCGCACAGTGGCGACCACGGAGTTGGTCGTGCCCAGATCTATGCCAACGACGGCCATCGAAGTGATTGTGTGGGGTTAAGGAGCGAGCGAGAGATTCGCCGGCCATCTTACACCAGCCACACCGTCGGACTCCAGACTATGTCATGCAGGGTGTCTTTTTGTCCCCGGGTTCAGGCGTGGCGCGGGGGCGGTGACGGTGGCTTGCAGGACCCGACGCTCGCCCCTGGCCCAGGCGTGTTCAGTAGTTCTTCTTGAGCACCGTATCGACGCCGTTGAGCTGGAAGAACGAGCCAGCGCTGACATTGGTGGGGCGGAATTCCGCGCATGTCGCGAGGTAGAGGTCCAGGAAGGGGTAGGGAGTCCCACTGGCGGTGGTCAAGTCTGCGCTGGTGAATGTGAAAGCAGTGTTGGGGTTTGCGAGGAATATTCCTTTACCGGTCACGAACGTGGGCGGGTTGTCCGAATAGACATCGTATCCTGGCATGTAGAAGTCCCCGTCGGGGGAAGGCGACCAGCTCAGATAGTATGAAGTGGCCGAGTTGGGAACTCCGGTGGCGGGCAAGGGGGGCGAAAGCGCAAAATCCGCGACGGAGACTGGCACTTTCATCGTGGTGGAGATATTGCCGATCTTGTCGTACTCCACCGACATGCTGACCTCGTCGCCCTCCGAGAAGCTTCCCACGTTCGGCGACGAGAAGTAGTAGTTGCCGACATCGGTCCTTTGTCGGAGCTGGACACCGTTCACCATCACCACAGCCCCGGTGGCGTCGCCGTGATCGCTGAGCCGTATGTCTTCGATCTGCGCGAAGCCAGCATACGTCGTAGGCCCGACGGTCTGGTTATACGCGGCGGGATACGCGCCGACGAATACCCAGAAGTTGGAGCTGTCGTCCGTCACCCCTGCGTCGCTCTTCACCCCGGTCTTGCCTGCGCTTCCGTCCGAACAGCCCGCGAGGAGGAGGGCGGAACTTGCAACGAGGAGTGCGAGTAGCTTTTGCATCAAGACCTCCAAAGACATGCCACGGAGAGCTGCACTACGGCGCAGCCGCATAGTATCATGCGATCACATCGCAGCCCAACACCGCCCGTGCGATCTCCGCGATCTCCTGGTCGGACAGCCACTTCTTGCGGTCGCAGGCGGCGATCACCCGGTGATACACGGTTTCTATCTGCTGCTTGTTCAGCTCGAAACCCAGGTGCTGGCAGCGGTCGACCACGGCGTGGCGGCCGCTGTGCTTGCCCACCACGAGCTGGCTTGCGGGTACGCCCACCGTGTTGGGATGCATGATTTCGTAGGTCGTGCGTTCCTTCAGGAAGCCGTCCTGATGGATCCCCGCCTCGTGGGCAAAGGCGTTGCGGCCCACGATGGCCTTGTTGGGCTGGACCCCCACGCCGATGATCTCGGTGAGAAGTTGGCTCGCCGGGAAGAGCTGCGGGGTCACGATGCCGGTTTCAAAAGGCAAGACGTCGTGGCGCACCTTGAGCGCCATCACGAATTCCTCCAGCGAGCAGTTGCCTGCCCGTTCGCCGATGCCGTTGATGGTGCATTCCACCTGGCGCACGCCCGCCTGCACCGCCGCGATCGAGTTGGCCGTCGACAATCCCAGGTCATTGTGGCAATGCACGCTGACCATCGCTTTGCCGGCCAGGGCCTGCACCACTTGGCCCACGAGCTGTCCATACTCGGCCGGGATGGAGTAGCCGACGGTGTCAGGCAGATTCACGATGCGGGCGCCCGCGTCGACCACCGCCTTGGAGAAGGTGATCAGGTTGGCAGCCGAGGTTCGCGTGGCGTCTTCCGCCGAAAACTCGACTTCGTCGACATACCGGCGCGCCAACTGCACGGACTTGACGGCAATCTCCAGCGCCTGCTCCTCCGTCATTTTCAGCTTGTGCGAAAGATGCAGAGGGCTGGTGGCGATGAAGGTGTGGATACGGGGCCGCTTGGCTTTGGCCAGGGCCTGGGCCGCGCGTTCGATGTCGCCGGTATGGCAGCGGGCCAGGGCGGCGACGGTGACCCCGCCAAACTCCTGCCCGATGCGGTCGACCGCCTCGAAGTCGCCGTCTGAGGCCATGGGGAAGCCGGCCTCCATCACGTCGACGTTCAGTTCCACCAGCTTGCGGGCCATGCGCACTTTTTCTGCGACGGTCATGCTGCAACCACAGGACTGCTCACCGTCGCGCAGGGTGGTGTCAAAGATGAAAACGCGGTCACTCATGGGGTGGGTTCCTTTCAGGTGGGCGTACTCTAGCGACTACCGTCCATTCTGGCGAATTGATTCTTCTGTCAATCTACATCAGTTTGGCTTATAGTCTGCCTATCCGGAACCGAAGCCAGCTCCATGGACTTGCACACCCTCGAAGTCTTTCGTGCCGTTGCCAGCGAGCGGAGCTTCTCGCGTGCAGCGGCGCGCGTCTTGCGAACCCAGCCCGCGGTTTCCATGGCGGTGCAGCGCCTGGAAGCCGAGGTGGGTGAGCCGCTCATCGATCGCGGGGGAAAGCAACCGCGCCTGACCGACGCTGGCCAGGTGGTGTTCGACTACGCCCGGCGCCTCGACAACCTGCGCGCCGAGCTGGTCGTGGCCCTGGCCGAGTTGCGCGACCACGGTGCCGGACGGCTGTCCATTGGCGCCAACGAATCGACCACCTTGTACCTGTTGCCGCTCATCGCGCGCTACCGCAAACGATATCCGCGCGTGAAGGTGCAGGTCCGGCGCAGCCAGTCGAGCCGCATCCCGGTCGAGATCCTGGAGGGCGATCTCGAGATGGGCGTGATCAGCTACGAGCCGCAAGACGACCGGCTGGTCGCGCGCATCATCTACACCGATCACCTGGCCTGCGTGGTTTCGCCGCAGCACCGCTTCGCGCGCCGGCGCTCAGTTACTATCGCTGACCTGGGCGCAGAGACCTTCATCGCTCACAACGAAATGTCGCCCTACAAGGAAGTGGTGTTACGCCAGTTCGAGCGCCTCAAGGTCCCGCTGCGACAGGATGTGGAGATGCCCACAGTGGAGGCGATTCGCAAGATGGTCCAGCGCAACCAGGGCGTGGCCTTCTTGCCCCGCATGTGTGTCGAGGAGGAGATCGCCCAGGGAACCCTGCGCGAAGTGCAAGTGACCGACCTGCAGACCGAGAGGAAAATCCGACTAGTGTATCCCGCGGGGCGGACTCTCAGTCACGCCGGGCGGGCATTCCTCGATCTGCTTTGAGAAGGCAGAGAGAAGGGCAGTGCGGCTACGGCAGCTCGAAGGCGAACGGCTCGACCTGCTGGATCGCAGCGAAGTCGGCCAGGTTGGCGGTCACCACTGTGGCTCCGATGGATCGGGCTGTCAGAGCGATGAGAACGTCGTTGCAGAGAGAGGAATCACGGACGTTTCGCCCGGCGAGTTTCAGCTTGCGCAAAACCGCGCCCGCCCGCTCGAATACCTCACTCGACGGAGCCACCAGGCGGCCCGCCGTCCGGTAGGCCCGTGTGAGGGCATCGACGGCGTCGCGGCTGGCGCGGTTGCTGACGCCGGCGCGAAGTTCCATCACAACCACCGCGGACAAGTAGCGCACAAACCCAGGTCCCAGCATCACCGTCTCGTGCAGCCCGCGGTTCAGCCAGTCGATGCAGACGTTGGTGTCGAGGACGATCTTCTTCACCGGCCACCGAATACGTCAACGACGCCTCCGACGCCCCTGACCTTGCGGTGGGCGCGCAGTATGGGCTCCTCGGCGATGACCAGATCGAGCGCAGTCTCCACGGTTTCTTGCTCAGTAGAAAGGCCGAGCAGCCGGCGCGCCGTATCGATCTTCGTCTGGTCCAGCTTCAGGTGCTTGTGTCTGATCGCCATGTTCACAGAACTGTGTTCTGTGAACATCGTGATGTCAAGCCAGCTCGTGCCACGCAAGCCACCGCCTCTGTCGGTGGACTCCCCAAGACTCTGCCGCCTGTCGTGAAATAGGTGATGGTCCTTTCCGTGGACTTGGTCGTCCACGGAAAGGAGATCATGGCCCGCGTTGTACTTCGTGTGCAAGCGATCTGCGGGCTTTGTACTTGAAGTGCAATCGCCCCAGGAAGATCGTGGCGAGAATCCTGGCTTTGTTTGCTGAGTCGCGCTGGCACGAAGCTTGCTAATGTGCACGAGCGACTGCGGGTGAGGTAACTGCAACCTGGAACGAAAGGGCTCTCGATGACGACATCGCATGAAACTCAAAGACGCACTGCGGCCTATGCTCCTGGGCGAAACAAGACCGGCCAGTCGTGCTACCCTCGCCGCGTCGGCCCGTCCGGATTATGGAAAAGGACTCGGAGGTTTGCGATGTCAGCACCTTGGCTACGCGTTCTCGGCTTGATGATCGTTTCATCATGGCTCGCGGTCGCCTGCAGTGACTCGGCAAAGAAGATACAAGTGGGGGGCACGTGCACTCTCAACAGCGACTGCAACCAGTCCCTGGTGTGCACCATGGGCAAGTGCCACGACGCCTGCCACACAACCGCGGACTGTCCTGCCGGACAGAGCTGCATCACCGTCACCGACCAATCGCGAGTGTGTCAGCTTCCCGTCGAAGTGCACTGCGTATACGACAGCGATTGCAAGACACCGCTCAAGTGCGCGGTGGATCAGCGCTGCCACAATCAGTGCCAGGCGAGTCTCGATTGCCCCTCTGGGCAGACTTGCACCACCTCGAAGACCTGCGCTGAGCCGAACCAGGTGGATGTGCACAACAACCTCATTCCGGCCGACGGTGGTGTAAGTAGCTCCGATGCTGCTTCGGGCTCCGGTGGGGCGGGCGGTTCGATCGGTCCGAACCTTGATGCTCCCCCAGATCTTGCCGCGGACGTTCGGGCTAGCACCGGTGGCACCACCGGAGGCGGCAGCGGTGGCGCGCCCGGCACAGGCGGTTCAAGCCCTCCGAGCCTTGATGCCTCCCCAGATCTTCCTGTGGACGCGCCAGCGAGCAGCGGCGGCACGCCCACTTCAGGGGGCACCCCCGCCACTGGCGGCATCCTCGCTTCAGGGGGCATCCCCGCTTCAGGGGGCATTCCCGCCACTGGCGGTGCCACAGGCTCGGGCGGCACGACCAGCCCGCCTGACGCTGCCGTGGATCTGAGGACGCCAGACGCGGCGTTCACGGCGCCGGACCTGTCACCTCCAACGCCAGACTTGGCCTCTGAGGCCGCCCTGCCTGACGTGTCGGTCGACGTGGCAATCGACAGCCCGGTCGCAACTACTTCCGGCGGCACCACTGGGAGCGGTGGCGCTGCAGGGGGAACCACGGCCTCCGGCGGAATATCCACGACCGGTGGCGCTTCAGGGGGAGCCACGGCTTCCGGCGGCACATCCGGGACCGATGCCTCGCCTACGGATTGTGCCGGCCACACCCTCGATGGCGACTACACTATTTCTAGCTCGGCCGACGCTGCAGCACTGACCGGCATCCGATGCATCACGGGGAGCCTCACAACTAGTGGCGCTTCCATAGCCAATCTCGCGGGCCTAGAGAGTCTCGTGTCCGTCGGCGGTTACATGTACATCAACAATTGTCCAGCATTGACCGATATCGGTGCACTGGCAAACTTGTATAGTGTAGGCGGCTATCTCTACATTGAGAGCAATGCGTCTTTGCCAAATCTCAATGGCCTGTCTGGCCTGACCCAGGTCAACCAGACCGCTTTGTCCTATTACGGTCTCTACCTCAACAACAACGCCAGCCTCGCCGATATCACCGGGCTTGGGAACCTCGCCTACGCAACAGGCGCCGTGTACATAGCCATTTGCCCATCGCTGACCAACCTAAATGGCCTTGGCAAGCTCACAAGCGTGGGCGGCTACGGGGTCACGATCTCGCAGAACAGCAGCCTCACCAGCGTGGCCGGGCTTGGTCTCGTGTCGGCTACGGCCCTCACCATCTCCGCATGTCCCGTGCTGGCCGACCTCAACGGAATGGATGAACTCATACAAGTAACCGGCACTCTCACGATTTCTGACAACCCAATCCTGAGCAGCCTATCCGGTCTCCATAGTCTGACGAGCACCGGAGGCATGACCATCACCAACAACTCCGCGTTGACCAACCTGACAGGCCTGGGTAACGTATCGTCTGGTGGAGCCGTCAACATCAGTAACAACGTTTCCCTGACCAGCCTTACCGGACTGGACGGTCTGAGATCAACCGGAAGCTTGACCATCAGCAACAATACCAGCCTAAACAGTTTGGCGAGTCTGAGCCTTCTTGCCCAGCCCGGAGACCTGAATGTGTCCTCGAACACCTCTCTGACCAGTCTGGCAGGCCTCTCAAGCGTGACTTCGGCTTCCTCCGTAGTCATTTCTGGCAACGCCGTTGCCGACCTGACCGGGCTCGACAAACTCGCCTCGGTAGGCGGCGCCGGCCTGAGTATCTCCTCCAATCCCAATCTGACCAAGCTGACAGGACTTTCCAAGCTTACGTCGGTTGGCGCATTGTCCATTTCCGGAAACCCCTCGCTTGCTGATGTGAAGGACCTCAGCGGCCTGACAAATTCCGGAGGTCTCCTGTCCATCTCAGCCAACTCGTCCCTGGCTAGCCTGCAAGGTCTTGGCAACTTGAAATCTGTCGCCAGTCTTGGGATCGACAGCAATGCGAGCCTCGCCAACCTGGATGCTCTCAACGGTCTTGCTTCTCTGGGCGCCGCTGGCGGAGGGTCCATCACTATTACCGGCAACAACAGTCTCAAGAGTATCAGCGGTCTGAGCAGTGTGCCCAACTTCAGTGTATACACGCTGAACGTCGCCAATAATCCGCAATTGCCGACCCTGCAGGGGCTCGACCACCTCACCACTGTTACATATTGGGTCTCCATTACAAACAACGCGGCCTTGACGACGTTGCACGCCCTGGGATCCCTTTCCAGCATAGCCTCTTATCTCACCATTACGGACAACGCCGCCCTTCCGACATGCGAAGCAAACTGGCTAGCGAGCCATATCGGTGCCAGCAACATAGGGTCCACGGTCACCATCTCAGGCAATGGGGGCAACGAGGACGGCGGAGCGTGTCCGTAGGTGGCTGAACGATGGCAGCAATAACACAAGGATCGGATGGGAAAAGGAGAGTTGGACCGCACAGAACCCAACCCTTCCCTCTCCGGTCCGGTCTCTGTGGCCTCTGTGCCCTCTGTGGTGAAAAGGCTAACTATCCGTCGTCCCCATCGTCCTCGCCGCCCGCCGCCACGCCCGCGCGTTCCAGCGCCCGGTAGAGGGTGCGGCGGTCGATGCCCAGCCGCTCGGCCGCGCGTTTCTTGTTGCCGCCACATTCGGCCAAGATGAGCGCGATATAGCGCTTTTCCAACTCGGACAGGGTCGGGCGATCGTCGAAGATTCCGGCGGGTTCCGCCGGCGAGCCGCCATAGACCTCCACCGGAAGATCGGAGGGCAGCACCACGTTGCCCTTGGCCACGGCCACCGCACGCTCGATGGCGTTTTCCAACTCGCGCACGTTGCCGGGCCAGGAGTGGCGACAGAGAACGTCCAGCGCTTCAGGCGACACGCTCGCCTCGGGCCGACCTTCGCGGCGAGCGATCTTGGCCAGAAAGTGGCGCACCAGAATGGGGATGTCGCCGGCGCGCTCGCGCAAGGGTGGCATGCGCACGGTGACCACGTTGATGCGGAAATAGAGATCCTCGCGGAAGCGGCTCGTCTTGACGTCCGCCTCAAGATCCCGGTTGGTGGCGCACACCAGGCGCACGTCGACCTTGATGGACTCGGTGCCGCCCACCGGCCTGACCTCGCCGTCCTGCAGGACGCGCAAGAGCTGGGCCTGCATCTTGGGGCCCATGTCACCAATCTCGTCGAGAAACAGGGTGCCGTCGTTGGCCATCTCGAACAGGCCGCGCTTGGCAGCCACTGCGCCAGTGAAGGCGCCCCGGGCGTGACCGAACAGCTCTGATTCGAGCAGCGACTCGGACAGGGCCGTGCAGTTCACCGGCACAAAGGGTTTGCTGGCGCGGGGCGAGCGGCTGTGGATGGCGCGCGCCACCAGTTCCTTGCCGGTGCCCGACTCACCGACCACGAGCACCGTGGCCGTGGTGGGGGCCACCCGGGCGACTAGCTTGTAGACATCCAGCATGCGCGGGCTCTTGCCTTCGATCTCCGCCACCTGCTCTCCCGCCGTCCTCGGTGCCGCACCCGCCTCAGCCGAGAGGCGTCTGCGCTCCAGCGCGCGCGCCACGGTTTGGCGCAGTTCCTCGACGTTGAAGGGCTTGGAGACGTAGTCGTAGGCGCCGTGGCCGATAGCTTCCATTGCGCCGGTGACGTCGCCGAATGCGGTGATGAGGATGACGGGCGTGCCCGGGGCCTTTTCGGAAAAGGCGCGCAGCACGTCCATGCCGCCCACTCGTTCCATGCGGATGTCGGAGACCACCAAGTCATAGTGCCCGGATGCGGCCCGCTCGACCGCGGGCGCGCCGTCGTCCACCGCGTCTACCGCAAAGCCCTCGGCACTCAAGATCTCGCGCAGAAGGTCGCGCGCTACGGCGTCGTCCTCGACGACCAGAATCCTGGTCATGCTGCTCCTCCGGCGGCGACCCGCGGGGATGCGGGTTCGGCCTGGGTGCCTCCGCTGCGGGGCAGGCGCAGGGTGAAGGCCGAGCCCTGGCCGGGCGTGCTTTCCACCGCGATGGTGCCGCCCAGGGCTTTGGCCAATTCACGGCAAATCGCCAGGCCCAATCCGGTGCCCTTGCCCCGCCCTTTGGTCGTGTAGAAGGGCTCGAAGATTCGTCGCAGATCCTCGGGCGCGATGCCGGTTCCCGTGTCGCGCACGGTGATGAGCACTTGGCCGTCCAGCGACTGCGCTGCTAGGGTGACCAGCCCGGCATGCTCCACGGCGTCGAGGGCATTGCTCAGCAAGTTGATCACGATCTGCCGCAGCAGGCCTGGGTCGGTGACGAAGTCAGGTGGATCCTCGGGCAGATCCAAGGTCAGCGTCTTGTCACTTCCCAGTTCGCCCCCGCGCGTGACCTCGACCGCTTCAGTTAGGACCTGGCGCAAGGAAACCGGCTTGAGTTCCGCCTCCAGGGAGCGCGTGGAGTCGAGGTAGTCGCGCACGATGCGGCCGATGCGGGCGATCTCTCGCGTGGACACGTCCAGGCGCTCGCGCAAGCTCGGGGGCAGATCACGCTGCGACAACGCGAGTTGCAGATGGCCCGACACCGACGAGAGAGGGGTGCCGATCTCGTGGGCAAGCTGCGCCGCCAGCTGGCCAAGAGTGGCCATGCGCACCTTCGAGGCGTTTTCCCGGCGCAGCTCGTTGAGCAGGCGGTTGAGTTGCTCGAGGGCCATGTTCTTGCGGGACAGATCCTGCGTGGCTATCTCAATCTCGCGCGCCAGCCGCTGGTTGAAGGCGTGGATTTCGCGGTTCGCGGTGGAAAGCTGCTCCAGCATTCGGTTGAAGCCGTGGGACAGGCGACCCACCTCGTCGTTCATTTCCGTCGGCACCCGCCGATCCATGTCGCCGGATTCCACGTCGCGCATGGCGCGCGCCAGGATGTCGAGGCGCCGCAAGACCACGCGGTCGATAATGATACCAGTCAAGAGCATGAGCACCATGAGCTGGCCGATGCCTAGCAGCAGTGACCAGCGTTCCGTCACCGTGATAACCGACTGCACCGGGCCCAGGCTCCAGTTCATGCTCAGCACGGCGGTCCAAGGTCCCTTGAGGTCCACGTTGCGAGTCACCACGTGCAGATCGTCGCCCTCGGTCGCCTTGCGCGTGTAGGGGCCGATGATGGGTTCGCGTGGGATGGCGCCGAGACGAGTGATCTCGGTGGCCTCTCCTCGCTGGGCGAAGATGCGCGTCGCGCCTTCACGCTCGATGACCAGTTGCAGGCGCTGGATGCGCGGATGCCGGTTGATATAGTTCGAGAGCGCGATGGCTAGATCGCGGTCCTCGGCATCGGCATCGAAGCGCTCCAGGGTCTGCCTGATGTCGTCTGCGATTTCGTCTGCCGAGGCAAGCGCCTGCCGGATCAGCTCGCGGCGCATGGCGTAGATGCGAAGCCAAAAGGTTGCGCCTGCGGTCACGATGACACTGACCGCGACGAGCAACCAGACTTTGGTCCGGATGGTCACGCGCAAATCCTAGCTGCAGTTCCGCGGGCGCGAACGCCAACCAGCAGGATAATAGCAGCCGGCAACAAAAAACCCCCGGGGATCGTCCCGGGGGTCTTCACGAAGAGGCGGGGCGGCCAGGTAGTTCCGGCCGTCCTGCGTTCTTCCCAGAGGTCGAAGCGGGTTACTTGGCCTCTTCCTTGGTCTCGTCGCCCTTCTTATCCTTCTTGCCCTTCTTGCCCTTCTTGCCCTTGGCTGGCTTGGCGGTATCACCCGCAGCGGCCGGCTCGTCGGCAGCAGAGGCGAGGGTCGTGGTGGCAGTCGGGATGACGAACGCGAGGGCTAGGAGGATTACGCGGGTCAGCTTCATTGTGGTCTCCTTGTCGGATTCGGTTTTCTGGCCATACGGCCGGGAACGGCTACCCAGCCTTGCAGCCCATGTGCCACGGCGTGATCATCGGCCGAATGTAGTGATTCTGAGGAGTTATGAACTTCCCGGTACAGCTTTACCGAACCGGAGTGAGGCGGTTTTGCAGACCATGTGGCGATGTGCCGCATTTGACATGGGAACCCTGAGAGGGTTCGCTCCGCCCTTCGGCCCCCCACCCGCCACCACCTCCCCGCTCGCTTCCCCCTTCGGGGACTTCGGGACCTGCACCTTCCCCACCACACCCGCTCGCTACGCTCGCGCCCTCGCGCTCGGCCTCGCCAAACCCGCGCTCTGGCTCCAGGACTGGCA
>PMBS01000218.1 GCA_003153015.1 Myxococcales bacterium | reverse complement strand
GTCTCACTCACGTTGGCACAGAGGGGTCTGTATTTCGCCGGCCAATTCCAAATGACCTCTTGCTGACTCTTCCATTGCCGGATCTCGAAGAAACGCTCCGTTCTTTGGCGGGCAAGTTTCTAATAGACGAACAGGATGGCGGTGTGGCGCTAGTTGGGGTTATACGAGAACATGCACTGGATGCCTGGTCCGGCGCCCGCAACCCGGAGGAGTTTCACCGTGCGGGCGCCCTCTACTACGAGCGACTTCTGGCAAGCCCGGCAGCGGCACAACGCCACTTTGCCCGCCGGGAGGCGACGTATCACTACACCGCACTCCGGGAGTTTGGGAAGGCACAGAGCCTCCGAACAAATTGGCAGAAGGATGCCGTCGTTGCGTCCGAGATCCTCTTCAAGACCCGGCAGTACGAGGCATGCATTGAGGTGTGTGATGAAATCCTGGCAGTGCGAAATGATTCATTTATCAGATCCCGAAGGCTCGTCGCCCTGACCTGGACGATGCAGTTTGAGCGGGCAAAGAAGGAGATGGACGTCTTTCGAGAGACCAAGTCTGCAACCGCATGGACCTATGGCGCCTATGCCTCTGCTCTGCTCAAGAAGGGTGCCAGCGAGGACGCCGCGGCGATACTGAACGAGGGCATCGGGCGTTTTCCAGAGGACTGGCACCTCAAGGCGGGGCTTGCGGAGTACTACGCGGGGAGGAACGAGGATGAGAAAGCGCTCGATCTAGCGACTGAGGCTACCGAGATCAATCCTCAAGGCCTCAAAGGGCACATTCTGGCGAGCGATGCAGCCCGACGGCTCGGAAAGCTTGATGTCGCCTACGATCACGTGCTGAAGGCAATGAGCTTAGATCCGGCTCGTGCACAAAGGAGCTTCGACCGCATAGTCTCGGCCGTTAAGAAGAAGTTCAATGGAAAGGGGCCGGAGGAAGTCTTCCCTCGATGAGGGGTTGCCATTCCTATTTGTACAGTTCAGCGCTCGCACTTCCGCCGCCGGCGATGAGTACCGTTCCATTGGCCAGCAGGGTCGCCGTGTGGCCCGACCTTGCAACCCACATGGTGCCGGTGACCGCGAATATCCCGGCCGCTGGGTCGAACAGCTCCGCGCTCGCAGTACCGCCGCCGGCGATGAGCACCATGCTGCTGTTGGGCAACAGCGTCGCGGTGGGGTACTGCCTTGCCACGCTCATGCTTCCGGTTGCTGTAAACGTTCCGGCCGCTGGGTCGTATAGCTCCGCGCTCTGGAGATTCTTCCCGGTCGGACTTTCCCCACCGGCGATAAGCACCATGCCGTTGCCCAGAAGGGTCGCAGTGTGACCACCCCTCGCCACGGTCATGCTCCCGGTTGCTGTGAACGTACCGGCGGACGGGGCGTATAGCTCAGCGCTCTGGAGACTCCCCGCCGAGTTCGTTCCGCCGGCAATGAGCACTTTCCCACTTGGCAACATTGTCGCCGTGTGATCCCACCTTGCCGCCGTCATGTTGCCGGTGGCCATGAACGTCCCAGCGCTTGGGATGAATAGCTCCGCACTCTGGAGATACCGGTTTGCCGATCCCAGTCCGCCGGCAACGAGCACCGTGCCGTTGCCCAGAAGAGTCGCCGTGTGGTACTGCCTTGACACAGTCATGTTGCCCGTCGCAGTGAAACCGTCCGGCGGCACCGTCACCGTCACCTGTGCCGACACGGAGTCGTTCAACGTCAATGTGTAGGTCGTTGTCTGGGTGGGCGCGACCGTTATGTAGGTCACACCCAAGACCGAGCCAACACCTTGGTCGATAGATAGGGACGTCGCGCCCCTCACCACCCAGGTGAGCGTGCTACTTTGACCTGCTGAAATCGTTGACGAGGAACCGAAGAAGACTATCGCAGGGAGCGGGCCTGTACCCCCAGTGCCAGTCGTGCCCGCAGTCCCGCCCGTGCCGCCCGTGCCAGTGGAACCACCGGCCGTTCCGCCTGTCCTCGTGTCGCCCGTGGCAACCGGGGCGTCGAGGGCGTCGACACCGCCTGTCGCTACCGATCCATCCGTGATACCTGCTCCGCCCGTGCCACTCGGGCCGTCGCTCCCAACAATGCCACCTGTTGCAGCCAACGCATCGCTGCCGCCCATTCCACTGGTTCCGCCCGTACCTCCGCCCGTTCCAGCGGAGCCGTCGTTGCCGCCAGTCGCGATGGGAGCGTCTGCTGGGTTGGCGGTGTCGTCGCCACTTCCAGCCGCACCTGCGTCGGGCGCCATCGGAAGTTCGACGGCGCCGTCAGGCAGCGCTCGCAGTTGACTGGAGTCGAAGGTACATCCCGCTGCCAGCGCGGCGATCACGCAGAGACCAGTGACATCGAGGCGTGCGAACAAGAAAGGGAAAGCTCTCATGGCTAGTACCTCACGGTTGCGACGAAGCCGGTCGCGCCACCCGCCATCGGCGCCGCAGTCACGGGTCTGCCCTCAAAATAGAACAGCACGCCGGTGGTCACGGCGGCGGCGGCGGTCAGACCCCAGAACACGTTGGCCGTGGTTTGGCGCGAACTCACCGAATCGATGTCACTCTGGCTGCAGCCGGGTCGGGCCGGGTTGCCGGCACCGCAGGAACTCCTGAGGCTGTCGAACTTGGACTGCATCAACACGCCGGCGGTGAGCGCACCCGCAGCCAACAGTACCGTCGACCCGGCCGCCACCCAGGTCCATTTCCTGCCCAGCCACCAGCCTTCGCTGGTGCTGCTGGACGGTGACGTAGCCTGCACGTCGAAGCCAGGGGCAGTCTTGGGCACCGAGGCGGCCACGGGAGCCGCCAGAGAAGGCATTCGCATGGTCACCGTGCTCACCGAACCCGCCGTCACGTCCACATCCTCAAGCGCTGGGGCAGTGCTCGCATGCTTGGCCGCGACTTGGTGACGGCCAGGAGTGGCCCAGATCGGGTCGGGAACGGGTGCCAGCCCTACGCTCCTACCGTCAACGCTCACCTCCGCGCCAGCGGTCTCGCAGTCGATCTGGATTCGTCCCAGCTTCTCCTGGAGTTGAGCAACCGACTTGCGAGCGTCAGCGATCATCTCGGGCGGCGCATCGGCGGCCCCCGCCAAGAACTTCTCGAAAGCCTCCAGAGCCTCGACGGGCCGGCGGAGATCGCGGTTGGCTTGGCCGATGTTGAACATCAGCTTCGGCGATGCGTAGGCGGCGTAGGCCGCGTTGAACTGCTCAAGAGCCCCGGCGACATCACCTTGCTGGTAGAGCTTGGTGCCCTGGCCAAGCAGTGCCTGTGCCTGCGCTTTGGCCTGTGGATCTCCAGCCGACGGCGAGGCTTGCGCGAGAATCGCGAGCAGGACGAGGTACGGTGCACACATGGTCATAGCTCCTGGAACAGTTTCGGATTGGCTTTGTGCCGTGGAGACGCGGGCGCGGTGGTTTTCGCGGGCTTGGGTTTGTCGTATTCCCCGTGGGTGAAAGGGTCGACCCACTTCGGACGCTTCGGTCGGGCGGCTGTGGGCGCGACCGTGGCTGGGCTGGCCTCCACAGGTTCCGGCGTGGCCACCGGAGGTGCTGGCGGCTGTGGCAGCGGTGTAACAATGGGGTGGGTTGTGCCTGGGGCTACTGGTTTGGGCGCGGAGCCGGAACGCAATAGCAAGAACGCGCCCAGCAGCACCAGCACGCCGGCCGCTACGACGATGGCGTGGATCGGTTTGATCCGGTTCCAAAGCGCCACGGGAGACGGGGCGTCGCCGGTCTGCGAGACGCCAGCATCAGGTTTGCGTGCGTCCCGAGATGGACGGACAGGAGTTGACGGCCGCACCAGTTCCAGACGAACCGGCTCATCGTGGGGTTGCGGCGAGATGGCGTCGGGCTTGCCTCCCTCTCGCGGTGTTCGTGTAGCAGCAGGCCGCACGGGCGCTCGCGCGGGTGTCAGCGGGACCGAAGCCGCGCCGTACCCGATGGTCGCTCCTGGTGGTGATGCATGCGACACCTGTACTGGCGCCGGCGTGGCATCAGCGGGCCGGCCAAACGCAGCAGCCTCGAAGGAGCGGGAGAATTCTCGAATAGACGAGAACCGATCCGCCGACTGCTTGCTCAGCCCCCGTCGCAACACTCGCTCGACTTCTGGTGGCAGGCCGGGTACGCGCGGCGCCAGCGGATGCGGGTCCAGGTTGATGATCTGGTACAGGAGCGCCGCCACGTCATCAGCCACGAACGGACCGCGACCCAGGAGCATTTCCCAGGCAATACAGGCCAGCGCCCACTGGTCGGTGCGGTGGTCGATTTCTTCGACCATGCCGGTCGCTTGCTCGGGTGACATGTAGTTCGGCGTGCCCATCACCGCCGATGCACTCGTCAGTTGCGTGCGCGCCGCCTTCACCTTGGAAATGCCAAAGTCGAGCACCTTCACAAAGTCGGGCTCCCCCGGAATTTGCAGCAAAAACACATTCCCGGGCTTGAGATCGCGGTGAACGATGCCTTGGTCGTGGGCGGCACCCAGGGCCGAGGCGACTTGCCTAGTCACGTGGACAGCCGCCTCAATCGACATGCGGCCCACGCGACGCAAACGGTGGTCGAGATCTTCCCCTTCGAGATACTCCATCACGAGGTAGGGCTCGCCGGATTCCGCCTGGCCGAAATCCACGACGGTCACCAGGTGGGGGTGTCCGAGATGTGATGTGATTTCGGCCTCGCGATGGAAGCGTGCAATGGCCTCACGGTTGGCGGCCAGATCGCGCGCCATCAACTTGACCGCCACGCGCTTGTCGAGACGAAGCTGCACCGCCTCATACACCGCGCCCATGCCGCCCTCGCCGATGAGTCGGGTGATCCGGTACGCCCCCTCAAGAACAACACCGACAACACCAGCCGGGCGTTGATCGGTTTCAGTCACTACCTGGCGCCCCGTTCAAGACGGCCAGGCGGCTGTTCCACATACGAAAGCATGTCCCGTGGATAATGTATCCTATGGCGGCTGTTTTAGAAACAGAGCGCAGGCTAGCTGGGGCGGTAGATGCAGCTTGCCCGCACCGCCCAAGTGCAGCGTTTCGTCGCCGCGAACATTCGACGGCTACGCGCGCGCCAGGGCGTCACCCAGGAGGAACTGGCGGAGAAGGCCAGCCTTGGGGCAGTTCACGTGCGCAGCATCGAGCGTGGCGTCGAAAACGTGACTCTTGCGACGTTGGTTGCACTCGCCGATGCCCTTGGGGTTCCTCCTGGCCTTCTCTTGCGCAAGGCGACTCTTCCGCCGCTTCGACCGGGTCGGCCGCGATCACGGCCGTTGGCGAGGTCAAGGTCGAAGAAGTAGGGCGATCTCTCCGCAGCCAGCAGCGCCCAGCCTTGGCCATCGGACGCCGAATACGCGCGCTTCGACGGGAGGCCGGGCTCACCCAAGAAAAACTGGCCTACGAGAGTGACCTGGGGTCGAAGGGTTACCTATCGGACATCGAGAAGGGGCTGGCCCTGCCGACGGTGAAGACCCTCCGCGTGCTGGCCGAACGCCTTGACGTCCTCGTGCTCGACTTGGTGACCGACCCGGAAGCAGACCCACGGCAGAAGCTCATCGACCGCACACGCGGCCTGACAAGGGGTACCCTACGCAAACTGCTGCGGCAGGTCCCAGCGACGACTTCGCGACGCGACGCACCGTAGGAACCAGACGACGTTCCCGGTGGACGTAGACCGGGACCACGGGGAGGGGATGAGGACATAGGAACCTTGATCCCCGATGAACCACCTTCTGGAACGGTTTTGGAACCTTGGAAAACGTCCCTGGGTAGGTGACCGGGAGGGACCGGGAACCCCTGGTCCCATCTCGCGATGACGCATCCAGTAATCACCGTTCTCCAACCGCCAAGGTAGGCAGCGCTAGCCTGCCCAAGGCTCAGCCCCACACCTAGCCTTCGCCGTCAGTCGCGCTCCCCGAGGCGAAGGCCGACGAATCTAGGTGGAGACAGACGCTTATGTGTGTCGCCCCCTTTTGGGCGCGATTCCTTTGGCGCGGACAGAAACCGAACCACCTCGGGTTGAAACGGGTGTGACCGACGTAGCGGTTGTCCTTTGGGCAGGCAGGAATTGGCCGTGGTAGCTCAACAAGTGACCGACGTAGTGTCACCCTGTCGATGGAGGCATGCCCCAGCGAATCACAGAAGTCCGAAGGAGCCCACGTGTACAAAATGGTGTTTTCGCACCTCGACGGACGCTTGCACTCGGCCGCCCCTTGGCCCGCACCTGGGCACTGGAGAGTCACATCTTCTCTGTCTTTCGTGATATCGACGTCGAATCCTCGGTCTGACAAGAGGGCTGCGGTGACAAGTTCGAGGAGCGTGTTTCTGGGTCTGGCTTCAGTCGATTGCCATCGCGTCGCTCAGGGCGGCAGACTGCCGGAACTCCAGAACCTTGCGGAGCGGTCCCTCGACCAAGTCCTTCATACAGCACTCTGACACAAACTCCTTCGGAGCGGTGGGAGCCGCCGGACAAGTCCGATTCAATTCCTCGTAGGACTTGAGACCGAACTCGATCACGTCTTCGGCAAGGCCTGCCCCGCGGAGGGTTTCGAGGGAGCGGTTTAGTGCGTTCCGCGTCGCCCAGCGAAGCAGATCACCGTTACGCCCTTGTTCCGCGAAGAACAGACAATCCGAATTGCCATCGGGGTAGTGCAACACGGGCAACCGGTCGAGCTCGTCCTCCACCGACTGCAGCGACCAGAGCCCCCCCAGAACCCCCTGTGGATTATTGGAGCACCATCTTCGCCAAAGCAGCTCCTGGGCGTGACCTATCGACGGGATCATCAGGTTCGCCGTCGTCGGATCCCAAGCAACTCTCCGCTCGCGGGACAGCAGTGCTCTCGCCTCTTTGGTCAGCGTGGCCATCGTGTTCATCGCCAGCCGCGTGCACAGCTTGTAGGCTACCCTCATCGCCGCGTTGTCTAGATGGCATAGGGCGTGGAGGATCGGCCAGGAGGACCAGTAGTCCGAGTTGGCGCGCACCACGCGTTCGAGGGTCTCCACGAGTCCGGGAGAAGTGGCGGACGGCTCGATCTTGACCCCCGCAACGACAACGCGCGTGAGCACGCCCACAGCGAATCCCCTGAAAATGTTGTGCGGGCGGCCAAGGCAGCGCTGCCATATCGCATCCAGAAGCCTCCGCCTTCCGGCGTCGTCCGCCTCGACGATCCTGCGTGCGACCTCCTCAACAGGAGCAGCACTGCGATTCGTCGGGAAATCCATTTTCACGAACAACACCTCGTTGGAGTCCGCGTTCGCTTCTTGCCTTTCGCGTTGCTCCCAGTATTGAAAGTGCTGCTGCCGGAGCGCCGTTGCATTCTCGCGGACTCGTGCTTCGCCATCGCGGAGCACGTGATGCACGGATGTCACGAATTCTCGAAATGCCTCGATATCGACTTCTACGTCAAGAGTCCTGCCCACCAGGTCGAGCAAACGCTTCCGCTGGAAGGCAAGACTTGTCTGCGCGCTGAGCATCTCTCGAAGTTGGCTGAACTTCTTGAGGCATTGGATTTGTTCGACGACCAGGATGGGTTCCTCGAACTTCGTAGCGGTCAGGGCGTCGTAAACACGGACCTCGTGACCGTTACACAGCACGATGAATCGTGCTTGGACTTCCGGATGGATCGCGTAGAGGTGAGCTTGGAGGAAGTCCTCGGCCCGCATCTGCATGGGCGACTCGTTTCCCGGTTTGGCCTCCAGAATCCAGAAGTAGCGCAATCGCATCGACGGGGCGTAGTCGATCGAAACGCGCTTGCGTCCAATGCAGTGGTAGGGCTCCGAAAGCCGGAGGGACTTTTCCATCTCGATATCGTTGCTGGTTCCCTTTCGATAACCGAGGACACGCAGCAGATTGATGATGAACCCCTCTCGAACCTCTTGTTCGTTGTGGGTGCTGAAGTCGATGGTCGACCAGTGCCGCAGGAACGCCGTCTCGATGGTGCTCAGGCTCTGCTCTTCCGCCGGGGCGTCACCAAGTCGCCTACCTTCAAAAAGGATCTTTTCTTCCATGTTCGTTCTCTCCCAGCGTCGCATCGACGGCCGCTCGTTCGGCCGCGCGGCATTTCCGATCGTGCCAACCGAGATCAGCCCATGTGGTCAAGGCGAACAAGGGCAGGCGCCTAAACCGAGATGGCGCAGCGAGATCGCTGACCAGCCTCTTCGAGGTTCGCTCCACCATGGACGTCAGCACTCTCAGGTGATGCGCAGGTTGAAGAACGCGGCGAGGGCGCTTCCTGGATTCCCAGTCGTCCGCCACACGTCGGCGGATTTGCCCGCGGCTTCGATTTCTCGTGCGAACTGCCCGAGGTCTTTGTCCCAGTCATAAGCGGGGAAGGGAATATTCCAGGGTGCATCTGGCTTCTCGCCTCGCCAGAGATTCGTTTCCCCTTTCTCGTTTTCGAGATGGTGGATGTAGATGCCCAGCAGACCATTCTTCTGCTCAAGGGACAACGCGATCTCCCGCTTCACCCAGGGTCTTTGAGCTGTTTCCTTGCCAATGAGAACGATGGTGACCGTAGTCCCATCGAGCTTCTTGCGAATCATGCGGTCGATGGCCTCGGAACTCTTCTTCTTCGCCTCCTCGTATTCCGAATGGTCGAAAAAACCCGCGCGATCTGGTCCGGCCACTACGTTGCAGTTCCGGACTTGGTTCGCACGCCAGATGTCTCTCTCGAAGTGGAAACTGAAGAACACCCTTCTGGCCATTCGCACACCTCAAGCTCTTGTATCACCAGCAGTACAGCCCCTCAAGCGGAGGGACCTTGATCCCTATCTCGGCGAAGCAGACCGTAGGCAATCATCCACGGAGGTAGCAGTCCGACTCGCGCCTCGCGAGATTCTTGTCCCCCCGCGTAGCCCCAAGAAGACGCTTGACCGCTTCTCTGGTCGCTATACTATGCATTCGTTCAGTCGGCCAAAAGACAACGGGAGACTAGCGATGGCGAGACGGGTGTTCTTCAGCTTCCACTTCGATGGCGATATCTGGCGTGCAAACCAGGTCCGGAACTGCAACGTAGTGGCCGGCTCCGACGTCGCCGGCTTCTTCGATCACTCGGAGTACGAGGACGCGAAGAAGGCCGGCTCCGCCGGAATCCGACAGATGATCCTGAACCACCTCCAGGATACGACGGTGACCATCGTTCTGATTGGTACAAAGACTTCGGAACGGCCCTGGGTCAAGCAGGAGATCGCGGATTCCATCGCGCGAAAGAATGGGCTCCTCGGGATCTACATCCACCACCTCAAGGACAAGAACTCGTTGACCTCTTCCCGTGGTCTGCTCCCATCCGTTCCATCGGACGTCGAGTTCCCTACGTACGACTGGGACGGCGATATCGTCAAGTTCGCCAAACAGATAGAGGCAGCGGGGAAGCGCGCCGACGCCTGGCGCGCAAGAGGATGAGGATCGGCGGGATAGAGGTTCGACGCCTCCGTCAATGTTCGTTGGCCCACTAGATTGGTTGTGCCCTTGCCAACACAAGCTCGCTACCAGATCGCGATGCTTGATCCAGCGGCGGGCGCCCTGTGCGCCACGCTTCGGGAAACGTTGCAGGTTCGCGTCCGAGAACTCGGACTCGATCCTGACGAGCAGATACGCTTCTTAGATCAGGGAAACTACAGCGCGGAACTCCGACCGCGGGAGCCCTTGGTCGGCGTCTACTTTGGAGGCGCGGTTCGTTCTTGCGAGTCGGAGACGGTTCTTCACGACCTTCTGGATCGGTTCGCGTTCGTATTGCCGGTTGTGGATACGACGGAAGGCTATTCCGGCAAGGTACCTGACCGCTTGCGCCCGCTGAACGGTGTGTCGCTCGATCCTGCAGACCCGAAGCTCGCTGGCATCGCTGGGCGGCTGCTTGAAGAACTGCGTCTCGTTCGTAGACGTCGTGTCGCCTTCGTAAGCTACCGCCGATCCGAGTCCCGCGGTGTTGGAACTCAAATCTTCCACGCTCTGGAGGATCGCCACTTTCGCGTCTTTCTCGACACGGTCAGTGTGCAGTATGGGCGCCCGTTTCAGGAAGCTCTGTGGAATCGAATGCTAGACACCGATGTTCTCGTGTTCCTTCACACCAAAGGAGCGCTCGATAGTCAATGGGTCGAGCGCGAGTTCGCGCGCGCGTCGCAGTTGGGCCTTGGAATTCTAAATGTCATTTGGCCGGGTCATGCTCCTGCGCCCGCGGCCACGATTGGGGAACAATTCTATCTCGACGCCACTGACTTCTCGCCAGGGGTGGCCCCGGAGAACGGCTTCGCAGAACTCAAATCCGATGTACTGCGCAGGCTCGCTGTGGCCGCCGAAGCGCTTCGCGCGCGGGCAATGGCCGACAGACGGCGTCGCGTCGTAGATACGTTTTGTCGCCGGGTTGACGCATTCGTGCGCCGAACGGGCGTTTCGGCGCTGAACGTGGTGATCCATCCCGCGGGGCACCTCATAGTTCGTCGCGGGCAGCGGCCAGACGTTCGCGTCTACCCGGTCATTGGCCACCCAGATACCACCCACGCTCACGAGATCGCTGATGCCTGTTCGGCATTGCAGGAAAAGGGCTTCCTAGTTTTCGACTCCAACGGGATCGACGAAGCAACCGCCGCACACCTGCGCTGGCTCAACGAGCACCTCCCCGTCTCTTCGTTTTCGACGACAGAGGTTGACGAATGGCTTCCCAGGCTCTAAGCCCGGCCGTGTTTCTCTCGGCGAGCACTCCGGACCCGAGACGGCATCCCCGCTACTACGCAACCTCCGACGTTTCAGCAATTCGTGAGGCGATTGTAGCCTTGGCAACCGTCGTCCTTCCGGCCGGCAGGCTCCTTTTTGGAGGGCATCCGGCTGTATCGCCCTTGATCTGGCTCATCGCCCAGCAGATTGGCGCTGTTGACCGCGTCCGAATCTACCAGTCCGAATTCTTTCGTAGCGCGGTGCCACCGGAAAGCTTGGCCTTTCCTTCCATCGTTTGGACTCCTGAGATTCCTGGTGATCGCCAAGGAAGTCTGGCCGTAATGCGCGAAGCAATGCTTGCCGACCTGCCGGTGCGTTCGGGTGTCTTCATAGGGGGGATGGAAGGTGTGGAGGAAGAGTTCGCTCTGTTTCGGAAACAGCACGCCAGTCTACCTGCGTACGCGATCGCGTCGACCGGTGCTGCTGCGAAGATCATATTTGATCGCAATCCAAGTGTGCCTTCTGACCCTCTTGTTCGGCGAGCGTTGGAGCACGACGTGGTATACGACGCGCTCTTTCGTGGATTGCGCGATGTCGGTTGAGACACCCAGTGTGTGTCTTCTTCCTCGGGCGTGGACTCGGGCACGGGGGCAGGCACGCACTGGCTGCGGAGGCTGCTGTGGGACATGTGGGACGACAGTACGCCAAAATAGCCCGTGAGATGCCGCTTGGGGGCTATCTGGTTAATGAGAGCCACGCAAGTGCCGTTGCGGGTGGTGGCATGCCGGTTTTCAAAGTCGATGTGCCGGCAAATGTGCCGGTTTGGGGGTGTGATCGGGTGTCATCTGGTGCTCGCTTGTCGTTCTAACTTTCTGATTTCTTTAGCAACTGCCTACGTTGGACGGCTCTTGCCAAGGTGAACGTCGAGGGTTCAAGTCCCTTCGCGCGCGCCGGACGAGCCCGGGAAAATAGCCATTTGGCGATGCCCCGGCGGGTGGCCGATCTGGCTTCTGTCCCCGTCCCCAGTCCGGTCCCCAGTCTGCTGGGCGTCATCACCATGCTCCCCCGCAAGGGCGTGAGAGGCATGGCGAACGACAGCAGGGACGTAGCAATACCGAAGGCTGCCGAAGTCTGTTGATCCTGCCTCAGGGTTCCGCTACTTTCGCGCTCGGCGCCGATCCAACGCCAAAGCCTCGAAAGCTCACCCAGCGGAGTGCGACGAGGACAAAGGGACGCAGACTCCCGGATCGCATCGTCGAGACCTCGTCCGTCGTGATGTTCCTGCTGCTGGGGGCAGGGCACTGCGACCAGACTGGAGGACTGCGATGCCAAAGAACGGTGATTTCAAGAAACTCGTGCGCGATCGAATGGCGAAGACGGGCGAGAGCTACACGGCTGCAAGGATGCGAATGGTTAGGTCCGGCGGCATCGTCGAGAACGGACCGCCGCTGAGCCTCGCCCTTCCGTCAGGAAAGGGCGAGACGGAGGCCGCGGATGTGTCGGCCATCTATCAGTTGAAGATTACCATCGTCGACATCGAGCCGGCCATCTGGCGCCGGGTGCTGGTGCCAGCAGAGACGACGTTGGCCCAACTCCACAAAACCATCCAGGCCGTGTTCGGCTGGTGGGACTACCACCTCCATCAGTACGTGATCGATGGCAGGCGCTACGCCCTCCCTGACCCAGAATATGCCGACGAGCTGCCGGCGACGATCGATGAGCGGGATGTCACGCTTCGCGGCATCTTGGGCGCCAGCACCATCGTCTACGAGTACGATTTCGGCGACGACTGGAAGCATTTGGTGCAGATCGAGAGCGTGGCGGTAGCCGGCGACCCGAGTATCACGTATCCCGTCTGTACCGGCGGTGCCCGAGCCTGCCCACGGGAGGATTGCGGCGGGACATCTGGTTATGCGCGCCTGCTTGAGATCCTCGGTGATCCAATGCACGAGGAGTATCGGGAGATGAAGACGTGGGTCGAGAAGAAGTACGACCCCGAGAAATTCGACCTGGTGGCAATCGAGCGAGTGCTACGAAAGCTGCGCAAGCGACCGGCTGGAAGTCGGCGGGGACCCGAGACGCGGAAGTAACTGGCAGACGGCCACTCGCTGTTGCGGACAGGCATCCGACGCTGGGCTCCACCGACCGATGAGCTTTCGAGTCACGGGCTCGGAACCCCTTGGGGCGGTCCCAGAAAGTCGCCGGCCAGATCGCTCTAGTGATATCCTTGCCTCCCATGAGATCGCGACGTGGTACTCGAAAGGTGCCCCTATACACGCTGGAAGGTCGCCGCATTAGGGAAGAGCTCCGTGGTTGTAATGTCCAACGCATCTGCGACGTGAGCGGGGGACTTGTGCGTGTTCGGGTGTTGAACGGACCCCTTGCGCCAAAGGTGCAGGACGTTCCATCTGAGTCCGTGACGCCAGTGAGTCCGGAAATGCTGACCCGGCACGACATCCTCGTGCGCGTGGTTGTGCAAGCTGACGACAATGGAAGCTGCCGCTTGTGTGGCCGGACCCACGCACCAGGAACCATGGCCCACGAAGCCGACTGCCCGATTCCTGCCGCACTGGAATACGTAGAGCGGCGGTCGAAAACAAAGTCTTGTCCAACCAATCGCGGCCGAATCAAGCGGAGCCCACGTCCCTGACAAATTCTGGGCCGACGCCACACAGAGGGCGATGTCAGAACGATTCGCTCATTGCGCTTCTCCGACGCCACCTGCACGGAGAACGAGAACGACGTGGGTGAACCCGGACTTGTCGGCGGCGCCGTCTTGATCCGTACCGAGCCTTTCGTTCAGTCGGACCATGTCCCAGGTGTTCATTTCTTACCTACCTTTCGACCGGGTAGGACTGGTCTTCATTGGGCTGTGGGTACTCTGCGGCGTCGCCGACCTCGCCCGCCTGAGGGCGCACTACGCCGGGCATATCGAGGCCGCGCATAGTTTTCCCGAGGATGTCAATCCCAGCGGTGCTGACCATCGCCGTGAACTTCGCCAACTTTGACGGCGCCGGCTCCAACAGCTTCGGCTTCTTCTTGCTGTTGAACCCGAGGTAGACCAGTTCCGGGGCGATGTTGATGATCCACGACGCGAAGATGTCGACGTCGAAGTCCATCACGGGTTCGATGGTGACGATCTTGCGCTGGTATTCCAGGTCAAGGAACTGGCGATATCGCTCCGATGGCAGCGGTGCCTTCGTGGAGACGACTTCGTACCCACGGTCCCTGTTCGTTTCCAGCGTGGTCACGAGGACAGCGCTCGGCGGAAGGGTTGCAAGATGCGGCCGGAAGCACTCGGGGCGCTTGCTCTGCAGGTAGAACGTCTTCTGTGGGTGACGCCGGGTGTGTCTGGTGATCTCGGCGATGATGGCTTCCCGCTGGTCGAACGTGGCGAAGGCTAGATCGCCGTTGCCACACACGAAAACGATTGGGGATGATGAGATCTTGCGGAGCCGCTCGGGGTGGAAATGTGGCCGGTACTCGTAGCACTCAGCGCAGTTGTGCATCTGCCGCTTCGCTTGAAGCCGGAAGGATGTGAAACAATAGCTGCAATCGAAGCCGCAGCCCTTGAACGGGTTCCACGTCTTCGCGTTCTTGTACATGTTCGACTCCAGCCGTAGTTGTGACCGTGGAGCGATCATTGGGACTCCTTCGCGGCAGAAGTTGCGCCTTCCAGGCTCCGGCTGTCGTCAAGACACTGCAGTTGGTAACTGGCGTGTTCATCGCCATCGGTCGCGGCCATCAAGAGAGCGAGTTCGCGGGCGTCCTGGGTCCCGTAGAGGCACAGCCTGATGGCCAGCTGGACGATCAGGTCGAGGTTGTCCATCACAACCTTGTCAGCCCGGGAGTGGAGTTCCTTCGCAGAGCTACTTGTCACCGCAAGCATGCACCCCACCACGACGGGATCGTCGCCAAGGATGCTGCACAAATCCTCGGACTGATCCAAAGCATGACTGACAATCATCCCCGCAAACAGGGCGACAAGGTGTCCGTCAACTTGTCTGCCATCCAGAAGGTCGAAATCGTAGCCCGGATAATACTTGGTTGAGGTGACGCCCTTGGAGCAAGTGGAAGGAAGAATGCTAACTCTGCTGCAGGGCAGGCCCAGCCGCAGATACGCCACAACGTGGGCTGCCCGGTGGATTGCGCGATTCCACGTTTCCTCAGGTACGGTTGCATGTCGAAGCGCCTTTCCTGGCTCGTGGCCAACGGGAGGTGTGGAGTTCAGCATATAGGTGACAGTGACTGTACCGATAGGAGCGTGTTGGACCGTCTTGGCCCTCTTTTTCGTCGTCATGGAGATTCCTTTCTCGTTCGTTTCGTTTCCGACCGCCTGGACCATTCCAAGAGGTTCGCGTTCACATGTTTTCTTCCGCGCGCCGCAGGCTTGTTTGCTTCCCCCACGCGCGCGAACCGTCGTCGTCAACTACCTGTTCGCACCATTGCGACTTCTGTGGGGCGCTACTCTTGGCTGGCACTATTCTTTACAAGAGTCAGTTCGGGCGACCTGCCACCCGCACGATGGAATTCCTGGCTGGGTAATTCCATCGTGCGCGGCGGCTATGCGGTCAGCGCTGCGGCTGGTATTGCTGGGCGGGTCTTCGAGACTCTATGCGACTTCGGACTCCCGCCATGAACCGCTTCCGTTGGTCGTCATCAGGATGGTTGAAGCGATAGAAGGCGTCGCCAAGCCTGGTTCCTGGCGATGGTGGCGGCTCGCCGGCCCCCGATAGTTGGGCGAGTTCGATCATCAGCCGGCTGTCTTCCTCGTTCTCGGGCGGTATCCACAGCGTGAGGCCAATGTGCACGGCCGTTTCTCCCGCCTGGGTATCGGAGGGTGTCCATATAGCGGCGAATTGCCCAATGGCTTCGGTCACGGAACCTGGGTCTTCGCCTTGTGGTCCTGCTATTTCAAGTTTCCAGTGAAGTTTGATATGGGATAACATCTGCTCTTGAACTAGCTCTTGTATTTCGCAGTCGTGTTCCTTCAACGATTCCTTCTTGGTAGATTTCTTGGACATGATCATTTCCTTAGTTGGTGTGTTGCGAACGGTGTCGTGATTTGCGGGTGAAGCGGATCCGGAACGTCTTGGCGAGGCTGGTGCAGGACGACCGTTGCCGCGTGGTAAACATCAAGCGGGCTGTGCCGACGGCTGGTGGAAAGGCCTCACTCCACCACGTTCCTTGCCACCTGGGGCAACCCACCGGAAGCGGGGCCGTGCTCCGGGCTGTCGGAGTCGTCATCGACGTCACCAACGTTGCTTTGGGCCTCAGCTCCGGCGGCCGAAGGCTCCAGCTCACGCGAATCAGGCTTGCTGGCGTCAGAGGACTGCCGGCCAGCTGAGGGTTTTCGGCCGATTTCTTGGGCGGGACCTGTGTCTGGCGATTCGGGAAGGCTGCCCTCGCTCTCGTCCATATTGGCCTTGGCGGCTTGGGTTCGGCATCGCTTGCGTGCTGCGGGGGTGGAGTGCTCGCTGCAATAGCGAGACTGCATCGGTCGGTCCCCCATGGGTTTGTCGCAGTTCTTGACCTTGCACTTGCGCTCGCCCTGGGTCGCTTCCCCTGAGGCGGTTCCAGATCTATTGGACAGAGGCAGTCTGGCGGTTCCGAGCCCGCCATCAGTCGATGGCTTGCAGGTGGCCATGTCTGCGGCCAACGCTGCCACGGCATCCTGGTAGACTGGCTCTAGGCTGCCCGTGACCACCACGTTTGGCGAACCGGGCGTTGACGTGGCCAGAGCACGAAGGATTGTGCGCGAAAACGGAACACGTTTCTTCTTCGGGTCGATTGGATTGATCCGAGTCTTCGAGGTCGATGCGCCCGTCCTTAGCGCCCAGTCACGCCGCAGCTTGGGTGCGGGTGTTGTGGAAAATAGGATGCCCTCGCCTCGTATCAGGCGCTCGTTTCTGTAGCAAGGGACCAGCATAGCGGTCTCGCCTTCGCCTCGGGTTGCCCGCTCCGCCCACCTCCGTAGTGCCGGCATACGGTCCGCTGGATCCATCCAGGATGGGAACGGTAGAATGGACCCCCACGCGGAAGTTTCTTCGCCGACCAGCGGAAGCCCGGCTTTGAGCAGTCGTCTGCGGAACTTTTCCTTGCAGTCATAGGGCGAGTTGTGCCTGCTAGCGGGGTTTGGCACGGTCGGAGCCGCAAGCTTTTTGCGCGCGGCTGGGGCTGTGTCTCGTTCGGTCCTGGGCGTGGTCGTCGTCGTGCTGTTAATCGGTGATCGTTCTTCAGTGTTCCTCATTGTCGTCCTCCTAGGTTCCGGTGCCGTCGATGCGTTGGCGCTCAGGCGGTGCTTGAGCGACTTTCGTTTCAGCTTCCTCATTTCTGGACTCCTGCGAATTGGCGGGTTTCTGCGGTTCGGGTTTCTTGGGATTCACTGCGCTGCTGGCATGGGTTCCTTTTCGTGGTTGACGTGGCCTCGCGTATTGGCCGGGGCGCTGCTCTTCGCTGTCTCTTGGTCATGACGGTCCTTTCGTTACGGGTTGATGGATTCAAGAAAACTGCGGACGCACGCTCGCTGCTGTGCCGACATCCCCGATGCCAAGGCAGATGTGGCGGGCGATGGGCATGGCTCCGCCCATCAGCTGAAGTTCAACCGATCAGCAGTCAGCGTGATCGGTTGAACTTCAGCTGATGGATGCTCGCGGATCTAGTTGCGGGCCTGCTCAACGAGGCGCGTGTAGAATCGCGCTCTCGACATCATCGAGAGCGACTGCGCTTCAAGTTGAGCGGCCACGCGCGAACATGATCGCGGGCGTTGGCGGCGGGAAGAGTGCTGTTGATGAAGTTGTTGTTGGTTTGTTCCAGAAGAAGTTCATATCTACATTTGGCCTCCGTGTTGACGTGCACGACGAAAACGCCGTGCACGGATGGTTTGCATGCTTCGCGATGGCGGGCTCGGGATCATCGCGATCACTACGCGAGCGCTGCAGCTGATCTGCAAGATCGAACTTCGCTGCCGAAGAGATCGAAAATGCGTGTGAAAAAAAAGTGGGGCCGGATTTTAGGCATGGATATAGACAGAACCAGTTTATCAAAACTCGAACGATTTGCAAACGGAAACTGTGTTTCAACCGATTCCCCTATTTTCATAGGGGTGGACGCATCTTCTGAGATGGGATCGGCGTGGCGCACGCACCATTCTCGCGCGAACGCAGGATGGCTCCGCAGTGATCGGCTCTGACTCGTGCGGTTTCAATACTTGGCAGCCAAAACGTGCCAGAACCTGGCAGTTCTGGAACTCCGGCCATGAACCGGCACGCGCCAGTCCACAAGGATCGGCGCATCGCAACCGGGGACCTAGAGCCTTGGGCGCGCCCTACGGATCACGGCTACCGGCCAGCAGCGGCATGGGGGCAGCTGACGAATCGGGGTTCGGGAATGGTTGGGGAACGCTCCGAAACATGCGTGGCCAGCCGTGCACGGTGGCTCACCCGAGAGCAACCTGCAATGTGCCCAGCATGATGATTGCCCAGTATGATGACAGGTGCCCAGCATGAGAGTGCGATTTTCACCACCGCGCTTCTCCGCGACTAGCGTCGACAAATCCTGGATGATTGAATGCGGACAATGGCAAGCGCCCGGGGCACTTTTTCGCGGCACTAGGAGGACGGCGTCCGTAGGATACTTCTCATCGCGCTAGAGTGGTTGGCCGAAGCGACGGCATCCACCACCATGGTGGCGACTCTGTCGATCTTCACGAATTGGACATCGGCATCGTTCGGCGTGACCACCGTTTCGAGTCCAGCCTCCGGGGTGTGGACCGCCCAACACCGGAGGCGCCCATGTTTGCGAGCGGAGGAGCACCAAGATTGACCGGACGCACGCCGCGGGGAAGAATGGGCGAATTGTTGATGGAGCAAACGTGCAGCCGGATCTGAAAAGCCCAGAGACAGAGCTGATTTCCTTCCTTGAGCGTTTTCCTCTTTACCGAGGCAAGAGCTTCACCGAGCCAAAGCCGCCCAATGACTCAAGGCAAGCGGCGGTGAGGAAGGCCCTCGCGAGCAGCCAGTTTCCTCCTCCACTTGGATTCCGTCTGCCGGAAGTGATGTATCCGTCCGGAGGAGCGCGTAGG
>PMBS01000070.1 GCA_003153015.1 Myxococcales bacterium | reverse complement strand
GAGCAGGTGCAGCCGCTCGCTTGCGTCTTCGTGCTCCCACTGCTGCCACCCAGGCCGCCGCCCTCGGCGCCGCCTGCTGCTGAGACACCACCCGCGCCTACGGTAGTTCCGCCACCCGCGCCGCCCGTGGCAAGGACACCGCCATCGCCTGCGCTGCCAGCGGCGGCCGACACACCACCACCGCCAATCGCGCCACCGCCCGCGAAGACACCCCCGCCACTCACACCGCCGCCGCCTGCGCTGCCAGCGGCGGCCGAAACCCCGCCACCGCGTGCGGTACTGCCGCCTACCCCGCCGCCCGTGGCAAGGACACCGCCCGTGCTGCCAGCCGCGGCCGAAATCCCGCCACCGCCAATCGCACCGCCTACGCCCGCGGAACCGCCGCCGCCACTCACACCGCCACGACCGCTGGCACCGCCACCGCCCGCGGCGCCGCCACTGCCGCTGTTACCCCCGCTGCCACCGGCACCTCCTGTGCCACCAGAACCGTGGTTGATTCCGTAGAGGTATCCATAGAGCGCCATCTTGCCGCGCATGGTTTGCTGGGGCGTGTATTCCGAGTGCGCCCAAACAAAGGGCGTGTCGAAGTAGCCTTCGCCGATGGGCCAGGTGTTCTTGAAGTCAGCCGGGTAGGAGTTCGCGTACAACGCAGACGGTTTGGACATGACCATGGTGCTCCAGTCGTCCAGGTTTAGATACGGCGTTTGTCCAGGGGCCACTCCGGGCAGGTTGTCGTTGGATCCCCATGTGTACATGTAATTCACGCTGCGCTTTGCCGCCAGCCCCGTGTACGCCGTGCCCATTTCAATCATGTTGAGCGGATTGCGGCCCAGGCTCCAGTCGGCCTCGAGCGCGAGGGCCTTGCGAAAGAGCGCCTTGTCCGTCGCATCAGTCGTCACCGCGTGGGCGATGAGCGTGTGGTGCACGTTCTGGATGGTGCGGAAGTACATTTCCGTCTCGTCCGTCGCGCGCCGCGATGGCCGCGTGGTGATGTTGCCCGTTTCCTTGGCTTTTGCCTGCGCGATGACCGAGGCCTTCATGTTGTTCCAAAGGGTCTGAAAGTGGATTGGCTGCGGAGTCATCAGATAGGCGGCGGTGCCCCAGAGCTGGCTGGTGGTCCCATTCAGAATGGCCGAATTGGCGGTGGTGCACAGGCTCTCGCTCTGGATCACGGCTTCGTATTGTTGATCGCCGGTGAGGTTGTAGAGAAAAGCGGCCGCCATCATCTTGAGGTCGCGCCCTCTGCCTGCGGCGGCGATCGTCTGGTCGAGCATGGGGTCGGCATAGGCGCTGGCAACGCCCCAGGCTTCCACCGCAGACGCCTTGTACTGATCGGACAGGGTGGTGTTGCCGGCAATGCGGAAAGCATCTGCCAGCATGGCGGTATTGGCGGCGTTGGCCCACGCCGAAATGGCGGCGGGGCCAGCCTGAAAGAGCTCATTGTTTGTGTTGGGATTGGTGACGCCGCTGCCGTACCCAGTGCCGTCGCGCAGACGCAGCCAGTAGTCCACCTCGTAGCGAGCCTCGTCGAGAATGTCGGGGATGCCATTGCCGCTCTCGGCGATGCCGGTGTCGTCGTCGGCCAGCGCGCCCTTGGTCAGGATGTAGGGCAGAAGCATGTCGTAGATGATTGGGACATGTCCGATGTGGCGATCCGAATCAGCCGCATCGGCGTGCCCACCCGTGGCATTCGGGTTGGTCGGGTTGCCGGCCGGGCGGAAGGCGGCCCAGGAGTTGGGCGCATCCCACGGATCGCCACCGCCGGCAAACGTGCTGAACTGTGGGTTCCAGATGTTCATCGTGGTCAGATACACTGTCGTGTTCGCAGGGCTGGTGCCCGGGATGTAGAGCGGCGTCCTCGGTGCAGGCGTCAGCTTGGCGTCGTTGTTCTGTCCCATGCGCATATAGAAGAAGCCGCGCACCGCGACCCGGAAGGGATCGGCGTAGATCCCAGGCGCGATCTGGAAATCTTGGCTTGCCCCGACCCCGTCGACGACCAGACGGTAGGTTCCGGGCGTGGTGATGGTCGAAAGGTCCGCCGTCCATACGCTCGAGCGAAAGATGTTGTAGCCGCCCACATCTGCACCGCTCGGCTTCCAGAAGGCCACCGTTCCGACCTGTGTCGACTGTTTGTTCGTGACATCGTAGACATAGACCTTGTTGCCCACGAAGGAGGTGTAGTCGCGTGCCCCGCCGTCGCCCATCCAGTGATAGAGGTCGGCGGACTTGTGGGCCGCCTCCGGCGTGTAGCCGACCAGGTTGACGTGGACTGCCTCGGAGGGGGTTGAGTACACGTCGAAGGTGAACGGCATCGAAGTCTTGTCGAGGTTCGTCGCGGCGGCGATTCCGAGCGTGTACGCGCTGCCCTGCTGAAGCGAGGTTGGCAGCTTGAGGTAGATGGAGTGCTGGTAGGTGTACTCGTACGAGTAGTCACTGCTCACCCAAGCGCCCTGAGACTGTCCGCTCATCTTGGTTTTGCGTGAGACCGCGGTGGGGTTCTTGCCCGCGCCAGCGTAGCCAGCGTCGGCACTCGACGTCACCGTCCAGCTGGTCACCAGCGTCGCAGCCGTGGTGCTCAGCTCGGGCGTGTAGCGCGTGACCTTCTCCGGCTCGTGTGCCACCTCTCCGTCGAGCACCTGCACCACCAGGTAGTCCCGGTCAAGAACCGCCACGCTGACCAGCTTGGCCGCATGGGCGAGCGTGGGCGTGGAACCAATCAAAGCGATTGCAAAGAATAGGGTCCGAGGTCGGAGCGTCATGCGTGTCTCCTTGCGCTACCTTGGGGCTGCCTGCGCCTCTAGAGTAAGCTCACTAGGCGAGAAAGAGAAGGCTACTCATCCGTCATGCGCCGTGAGTTCTTGAACTCCTTCCGCAAGTCGGTGTGCCGTTTTCTTGTCGACGGCGCCTTGAAACGGGTTTTCGTGAGTGAGGCTTTCCACCCGTCGGAGAAATCGTTCATCGCTGGTTCGCGGCTGCGCGAGACCGCATCCTGCGCTGGTTTCCTCGCCCGATCGTGCGGCAAGCCCGGAGATCTCACAGCGATCGGGATGTTGGATCTTCGCGCCGCCAAATTCCTTAGCGATCGCGAATGGTTTGCGTGCGGGCGAGACGCTCCGGCGTATCTCGCGGAAAGTTTGCCGATCCTCTCGCGAAGAAAACTGCCCTGATTTTCGGCATTTTCGCAACGCCCGCTTTTTGACTTGTCGGTGAGATGCCCGATTGATAGTTAGGTCACCCGCCATCGGGTCGTCTCGCCGAATTTCACGTGAGAGGGCGCCTTGGGAGCGGCCAACGTGTACCTGTTGATAGACAGGTGGACGCGGCCTTCAACTTGCTGACATCGTTTGGGTTTCTCTACTGACCTTGCTGTGGATAAGATGATGATAGAGATCTGGGGTGAAGCTGTCCGTTCGATCGAAGGAAGGGTCAAGCCGCAAAACCGCGACCAGTGGTTGCGCCCCATAGAATGTCTGGGTATCAGCGAGGGTCGCATCCACTTGCGGGCACCCAACCGCTTTCACAAGGAATGGTTCGAAGATAACTTCCTTCCGGCCATCCTGGAGAATCTCCGGGAGCGCGCGCAGAGAACGTTCGCCGTGGAGTTCCAAGTTGCGGAGGAGGCGCCGATGCTGGCCACGTCACAGGATGTCGCGAGCGAGTCAGTGGGGGAATCTCCGCCTTGGCGTCCAACGCCAGGCGGCCTAGACGGCCGATACACATTCGAAACATTCGTGGTCGGCGCGAGAAACCAGTTTGGTCATGCGGCGGCGCGCATGGTGGCGAGTTCTCCGGGTTCGAAATACAACCCCTTGTTTTTCTATGGGGGCGTTGGGCTGGGGAAGACGCATCTCCTGCACGCCATCGGGCACGAGATTCACCGCCAGCACCCGGACTGGAGGATCACGGTGGTGACCTGCGAGCAGTTCGTCACCCACTTCATCCGGTCGATGATGAACCAACGCCGACAGCCGAGCAGCGTCAGCCTCATGGAGGAGTTTCGCTCGTGCTACCGCGAGACGCCGGATGTTCTCTTGGTCGACGACATCCAGTTTCTCTCCAACAAAGACAGCTCGCAGGATGAGTTCTTTCACACCTTCAACGCCCTCCATCTGGCGCAGAAGCAAATCGTCCTCACCTGCGACAAGCTGCCCGCCGAGTTGCCGGGCGTCGAGGAGCGGCTGCGGAGCCGGTTCGCTTGGGGCCTGATAGCGGAGATCGGCCATCCCGATTTGGAAACGCGGGTTGCCATTGTCAAGCGCAAGGCCGAGATCGAGAAAATGGTCCTGAGCGATGAGGTGGCTTTGGCCATTGCCACAGCGATTCGTTCGAACGTTCGCGAGTTGGAAGGTGCGATGCTGCAACTGTCAGCACGATCTTCGATCACGGGCCGCAGCATCGACAAGGAGTTTGCAGAGGAGGTTCTGAAGGACCAGGTGAGCGCGACCCCACAGGGCTTCAGTATCGAGGCCATCCAGCGCGAGGTGGCGACCTACTTCGACATCAAGTTGCACGATCTGAGAGGGCCCAAGCGCATCCAGTCCGTGACCCGGCCCCGCATGATAGCCATGTACCTAGCGCGCAAGCTCACAGGATCGAGTTTTCCGGAGATTGGTAGCCAGTTTGACGGCAAGGATCATTCTACCGTAATCAGTGCGGTCAAGAAGATCGACGGCCTACTCGCTCAAGACGCCAATCTGCGCAGCGTGGTCACCATGCTTGAGAGCCGTTTGCGCCAGCGCTGACGTCCGCATCAGGAACGGTTGTCAGATCCTGAAGACCCGCCACCAGCGAGCGCTGCCATCGCGCAGAGTGCGACCACGGCCCTGGTCGAGGCACGATGGCTGCGGCTTGGAGGCGGGGAGGGCGGAAGGTGCGCGGTGCTGGCCGGGTACCTGGTGAAACTGCCCCCGGACGACTTTGCTGATAGTCTTGCATGTATGATCTGCGAGTGCCGATGGTCAGCAATCGCTGTGGCGTTGTCGTTCACCGGGCTGGCTTGCTTCCGGACGCCGATGGGGGAACAGCAGGCGTCAGGGTCGGATGGCGGAATCGTTAGGTTTGGCGGAATGGCGGTCGGGACGCAGAATTTCGGTGGCAGCTCCCGCGGTGGAGCAGGTGGGGCAAGTGGATCCGGCGGAACCGGCACGGGCGGCTACACGAGTTCCGCGTGCACCTGGGGCTTCTCGGCCCCCGCAACCTATGCCGCGGACGAATTTCCCGTGGCCATCGCGATCGCCGACTTCGACAACGACGGGCACCCCGATCTCGCGGTGAGCAACTACACCGGCTACCCGCCAGGGCCCACGCTGAACTTGCTCCACAACGACGGCGACGGCACCTTCTCGTCGTGGACCTCCTATCTCAGCGATGTCTCCCTCAACCTCGTAGTTGGCCCCTTTGTGAGCCAGCAGTCCAATGACGTCGTCGCCGGCTGCAGACTCTTCCCGGGCGTGGGTGACGGGACGTTCGCGAGCCCCCTCAACTACAGTCAGACCCATGACTGCGGGATTCAACTTCCGACCAATAACCTGGTCGCGGCCGACTTTGACGGCGACGGGCGCTTGGATTTCGCGTGGGCGATCTACGACCTGGTCGCCGTCTATCTGAATCGCGGCGCGGGCCAGTTCTTCGAGGTCGACACTTCCACGTACGTCGAGTCGCTCGCGACGGCCGACCTCGATCGCGACGGACGCCCCGACTTGGTCGCGGTGAGCTGGGGGTATGGCAATCCGAGTTACCTCAAGATTCTTCGCAACACCGGCGACGGCAACTTCAGCCAACAGTACATCGACGAAGGCTATGACAACCTCTCGGACGTGGCTCTGGGCGATCTCAACGGCGACGGCGCGCCCGACATCGTCGTCTCGCACCTCGCGTATCCCGGCGCGCTGGAAGTGCGGCTCAATCAGGGCGACGCCACCTTCGGCGCTTCCACGACGTACCCGGGCAATCTGTTTGAGGTTCGCTCGACAGCCATCGGGGACCTCAACGGCGACGGCGCCAACGACCTCGTGTTCGCGAACTACGGCGAGCATTCGCTCGCGGTGTTCTTCAACCAAGGCGACGGGACCTTCGGACCGCAAGTCGACTGGAGTCTAGCGACGGAAGCCTGGTCGGTAGCGCTCGGCGATCTCAATTCCGACGGGCACCTGGACGTCGCGGTGGCGGGTTCATCCACGTCGGGCGTCAACTCGGTGACCGTCTTCTTGTCCGAGTGCAAATGAGACAGCGTTCGCGGACCACGACGCCGGTTGAGGCACGATGGGCTCGGCTTGGCGGTGAAACTGCTATCTGACCACTTTGCTGATAGTCTTGCATGTATGATCTGTGAGTACCGCTGGCTAGCAATCGGTGTGGCGCTATCGTTCACCGGGCTGGCTTGCTTCCGGACGCCGATGGACGAATCGCAGCGGGTGACGATGAACGGCATGGGTGGAGGCGGCACAACCAGCACCCTCGGAGCTACAACCAGTTCCCCTGGTGGCGCGACCAGTGCCGGCGGGACAAGAGCGAGCGGCGGTCTGACGAGTGCCGGTGGAACCACGACAGCAGGCGGGACAAGAGCGAGCGGCGGGACGACAAGTGCCGGTGGGACCACGACAGCAGGCGGGACAAGAGCGAGCGGTGGGACGACGAGCGCCGGTGGAATCACGACAGCAGGAGGGACAAGAGCGAGCGGTGGGACGACGAGTGCCGGTGGAACCACGACAGCAGGCGGGACAAGAGCGAGCGGCGGTCTGACGAGTGCCGGTGGAACCACGACAGCCGGCGGGACAAGAGCGAGCGGCGGTCTGACGAGTGCCGGTGGGACCACGACAGCAGGCGGGACGACGGCAAGTGGTGGCAGCAGCGGGCGCGGCGATGCCAGCAGCAGTGGCGGCGCTGCCAAGGACGGCGGGACGCCACCAAGCTGTGATGGTCTGGACGCGACCTGCGGGTCCGGCGCAGGCGGTGTGGTCGGCACGGGAGGGGTGCCTGCTCAGGGCGGTAGCCTTGCAGACGCAGGCTCGCTCGGTGGAACCGGCGCAGGCGGCACAGCGGGCTCCGGAGGGGGAAGTGTTGCGGGCGGCAGCTCGGGAACCGGGGGTAGCAGCGGCATGACCTGCAATATCGTCGAATTCGCACTCCCGACCGCGAGCGCCTGGCCCTCTGACATCACAACCGGGCCCGACGGCAACCTTTGGTTCAGCGAAGGTGGCGATGGCAAGATCGGGCGTATCACTCCAACCGGTGAGATTACCGAATTCCCGGTATCCAGTTACGGGGTCTGGAACATCACGGCCGGGCCCGACGGCAACCTTTGGTTTGAATGCGACGGCGACCGTATTTGTCGTTTCACCCTGACTGGGACTATCACCGAGTTTCCACTCCCGAGGGGGGACGTCATGGTCTATGGCATTGTGGCCGGGCCCGACGGCAACCTCTGGTTCACCGAATCCAGCACCAAAGGCTCGATCGGCCGCATCACCACCAGTGGCACGGTCACCGAATTCCCGATTCCATCGGCGTATGGCTCTCCTTTTCGTATCGCGGCCGGGCCTGACGGCAACCTTTGGTTCACAGAAAACAGCGGCAACCGGATCGGCCGTATCACCACCAGCGGCACGGTCACCGAATTCCCACTTCTCACCTCGAACAACGCGGTCTATGGCATCGCGGCCGGGCCCGACGGCAACCTCTGGTTCACCGAAGCCAGCGCCGAGGGCAAGATTGGCCGTATCACCCCCACGGGTACCATCACCGAATTCCAGTTTTCAACCGCGGACCGTTGTCCCTTGGGCATCACGGCTGGGCCCGACGGCAACCTGTGGTTTGCGGACGACGGCAGCACAATCCAAAAGATCGGCCGTATCACCCCCGCGGGCACCATCACCGAATGCGATCTTGCGACCGCGAACAGCTATCCGGTTGGCATCACCTCAGGGCCAGACGGCAACATTTGGTTTACCGAAGCCTCTGCCAACAAGATCGGCCGCATCACTCCATGACCGAATAGTGTAACCGGTGCTGTGACGATGGCCTCCGAGCGCTTTTCCAGTCACTTGGGGCACAGCGCCATCACGGTGCCGCCATCAGTGTTGGTCCAGTAGACGCTTGAGTCATCCACCGCGATGTCAAAGGGGCCGCTCTGCCCGGAGGCGAGGGTTGTGGCAACACCGCCGTCCAGAGGCACCTTCATCACGGCACCGCCGGTGGAGTTGGTCCAGTAGACGCTCGTTGCATCCACCGCAATGCCATAGGGGCCGCTTGGCCCGGAGGCGAGGGTTGTGGCAGCGATCTGGTCCGTATCCAAAGCCTAGCGACTCTTATCAACGTGCGGCGGTAAATCGGACGGAGGGCTCTTGGAGAGACCTCTCCCATTCTTACTACCTGCAGAGGAAAACCATGAACAACATCCCAACTTCACGCGCGCCTCTCATCGGGTCTGGATTCACCTTCTTGACCCTACTTGCGTTGGCCGCCTGCTCGGACGGCGGGCTGGCCTCGGAGAAAAGCAAGGACAGCGGTACCGTCGCGGACGGCGCCTCTGCTGGCCCCGCCAACGTCGTCATCTCTGCGGCCGCGCGTACCCCGCGCACCACGACCTGGTCGGTCAACTACTGGCAGTGGGCGCCGACCTACGGGAACGACGTAGCGGGCACCGAGTCGCTGGTGGCGGCGGTCGTGCCGTCCTTCATTCGCGTGGGCGGCTACAACAACGACGCCAACACGCCCGATGCGTTCGACGATGCCCAGATGGATACGCTGGTGGCGTACGCGACGGCCATCGGCGCGCAGCCCATCATTCAAGTGCCGCTCCTGCAGGATACCAGCGGACAGCCGCCCACGGCCGACACCGCGGCCGCGATGGTGCGCTACGCGAATGTGACCAAAGGCTACGCGATCAAATACTTCTCCATCGGCAACGAACCCGACCTCTACGCCAGCCAGGGCCTGCCCTCCGACTCGAGCCAGCCCGCGATCGCGAACTTCGGGCCGTCGGACTACTGCACTGCCGCGCGCGCCTACGTGACCGCGATGAAGGCGGTCGACCCGACGATTCTGATCGTCGGGCCGGATCTGGCGTGGAAGTACCAGGCCGGCAATGGCGCCAACGACTGGCTGACCCCGATTCTGCAAACCTGTGGCGATCTTTTCGACGTGGTGTCGATTCACCGTTATCCCTTCGAGGCCGCACAGTCCTCGCTGGCCGCGGCGGCGACCGATGCGGCGAAGTACCGGACCATCATCGGGTCGGTGCAGAATATCCTGCAGGCCACTGGCTACGGGCAAAAGCCGCTCACGCTCACCGAGATGAATGTCGCCTACGATGCCACCTCGTGTGTGCTCGACGCTTCTCCGGGCACCGTGGGCTCGGCGCTTTGGGTTGTCGACAGCCTCGGCACGTCGATAGGGCTCGGGCTTTGGACTTCTGCAATTTGGGACATCAGCGATACCCAAAACTGGTCGCTCGGGTTCATCGGCGAGCCGCCCGCGCACCAGCCGCGGCCCGAATACTACGCCTACTTGCTCTATGCCCAGCACTTTGGCCCGACCCTGCTCGACGTGACCTCGTCGCCAGCAAGGGTGAGCGTCTATGCCAGCCGCAACGCCGACAACAATGTAACCGAGATCATCGTGGCGAACTGGAACACCACGACCCAGCCCTTGAGCTTCGAGGTCACTGGACTTTCATCGTCAGCGGTGACCTCGCCGACCTTCGAGATGCCAGCGGTTTCTATCGCGGCGATTGAGTTCGCGGACACGGGCGCTACGAGTGCATGGGTCTACGGCGAGGCGGAACGAGTGACTGGGCAGGGACCGCAGGTGATGACGCCGGGAATCGTACAGGGCGCATACCCCGACGCCGGCGCGGGCTCGGCGGGCCGCACCGTCGGGTTCGGCTGCCAATCTGGCGGCCCGACCTGCACGCAGACGGTTCTGCCGGGGCCGGCAATCACGACCAACGGCTCGGCGAACGGCGCGAATTTGAGCTTCGGTGCGGCTCCCAATGCGTGGGGCTCGTACGCCTACGCGGCCAGCGGGCAGACCAATCCCACCGCCACCGTTATGGCGGATGGCAACGGCCTCACCATCTCGGGTGGCTTCGGCCCGCTCACCAGCTCGGGCTCCAACTGGGAAGGCTTCGGTCTCTATTACAGCAGTTCGAGCTGCATCAACGCCTCGTCGTACACCGGAGTGAAGTTCGATTTCTCGGGAGACCTTGGCGGCTGTGGATTCCAGTTTGGCGCTTCGTTCAGTCGTGACCTCGCCAAGGCTGACGACCCGACACGCGGGGCCTGCGCTGGTACGGACGCGAGCTGCTACGGCCCCGCAGCCGACATCACCGCGGCGGCGCTAGCGGCGACGCCATCGGCTCCTACCATCCATGTACCCTTCGCCTCCTTGATCGGTGGCATGCCCATCAGCACCTTCGATCCGAGTTTCATGGTCAGCCTGCAGTGGCAGCTGAGCACTACCCTGGCGAATCCGGACGGTGGTACCTGCTCCGCCAAGTTCACCGTCGCGAACGTTTCGTTCTACTGATCTCTCCGCCGCATCACCAGCCATGGCGCCCGCCACACCGCTGGCAGCAGCTACGCCGTCATGGGCGCCGGGCAGAAGGTCATCGGGGCGTTGCTCGGCCATTCAGATAGCGCCACCACCGAGCGCCACCATCGCCCAGAGTGCGACCACGGCCCTGGTCGAGCGACGTTGTTGCCGAGCGGAAAGGTGCTTGTCGCCGGGGGAGGCGCGAGTGCGGAGCTATACGACCCAGTGGCTGGGACGCTGACCGCGACCGGCAAGATGACTGTGGCGAGGTATGGTCAAACGGCGACGTTGTTGCCGAGTGGGAAGGTGTTCATTGCTGGAGGTGGCCCGGAAGTGCAGCTGTACTCCATTTTCGCGAGCGCGGAGCTATACGACCCAGGCGCCGGGACTTTCACTCTAGCCGGCAGCATGAGCGTAGCAAGGGAAGATCACACGGCGACGTTGCTGCCGAACGGAAAGGTCCTCATCACGGGCGGGGACTACAACAGTGGTGGGTTTATGATGGTCCTCGCGAGTGCGGAGCTATACCAATAGCCCCGACGGCTCCGGCCTGGCCGCGGCCTCAAATTCAGGGACCTGATTCAGGGACCTCGTTTGGCCATTTTCAAGAGTTGTGGAGGCGCCGGGTATTGCCGACGGGTTGCTGCGCCAAAGCTTTGGGCTGGTCCTATTGGGTTTTGGTCGCAGGGGCACCCATGGCTGGATGTCGTTTGGTGTCGCTTTTGTTTGCGCCGTGTGCACCATAGTTGGAGATCCAGATGGGCAAAGGTTTGGTGGCCGCGCGATTCTACTTGGACTTGGTATTGCTGGCTCTTCGGGTGCAGAATTGCAATGTGCTTGTCCGGAGCTGGGATATGGTTCCGATTCCTTCGTCACGCGCACGGGCATAGGAGGAAGGTCATGAAAGAAAACCACGCGAACACCTGGCTGGCTCTTGGAGTCTTGCTCGCTCTGGGATGCGAAGCGAGCACCCCGCTCGACTCGGAGAATGGCGGCTCGGTAGGCGCATCTTCTTCCCAGACGGGTGGCGCAGGTGGTGCAGGTGCTACGGCAGGGGGCAGCGGTGGCGCTGGTGCCACAGGGGACGCTGGACCCTCCTGCAGCATGTCGGCAAGCCAGTACGACAACTCGTGCAATGTGGACTCCGACTGTGTAGGAGTGCCCGAGGGTCAGCCGTGCGCTGGCAATTGTCTGTCAATTTGCTATACGGCTGCCCTGAACGCACGAGTGGCTTACCAATACCTCGCCGATTTTAGGGCCCTAATGCCAGCAGACGAAACCATTGTCTGCCATTGCCCTTGCATTACAGCCCCATATTGTTGCCGAGGAGTCTGCTACGACGCTTGTGGTGATTGCAGCACGACCCCTTGATCTTGCGCACCAGCCTCGACCAGGTTGGGCGCCCAAACTCGGCAGCGGGGTGGCGCGGGTGCGCGCTGCTCGGCGATGGTGTACGCGTAGATAGGTTTCTTCGGAAGTCTATCTCTCCCCGCCGCTCCCACTCCGAGACCCGCTCCGAGTACTACCGGCAACTCGACATGGCCAGCCGCTCCGGCGGCGACGTGATCCCCTTTATCCGATACGCCATGCAAGGATTCGTCGATGGTCTGCGCGACCAGATCAACGTCGTACGCGACCAGCAGATCGATGTTGCCTGGATCAATTTCGTCCACGGCGCCTTCCACGGCGCCCATGGCCCCACCACCGACCGCCGCCGTGACTTGGTCCTCCAGATGTCCGCTCCGGCGCATCGGGCAAACTTCCTGGCGATAGATCAGATCCCCTTGATCAGCCCGCGCCTGGCCAAACTGTACGCCACCAAATCCAGCAAGACCTTGCGCCGCGACCTCAACGAGCTGGTGCGGATGGGCCTGGTCCGCAGGGATTCCGACGGCCGATTCAAGGTAGCCATCGAGATCATGTCCGCGTTCCTGCCCGCACGGAGCACCCCGGTCATGCCGCGGCCCACGGTGCGACAGGGATAGCGGCTGCTTGTACACAGTTGCCGGGCGCGCACTCGGCGGACGATCGACAATTCAGCTATCATGTCGGTGAGGTGTCCGATGTCAGTAGCCAACTCCAGGGAGTCATTCTTGTCCCCGATACGACGGCTCGGCTGCTGCGGTGTTCTCTGCTTCCTCGCGGTTGTCCTTTGGGGCTGCTCAGAGCCCCTTCGCCTAGGAACGCCGAGCACCGGGGGCACGCTGGGAAGTGGTGACACGGGCGCAGGTGGCCTGGCTGGCACGGGAGGGATGTTCACCACGCCCGGTAGCGCGGGAACTGGGGGCTCGCTCGGCGGAACCGGCGATGGCGGCACCGGCGGGAGTTCGGCCACCAACAGCCCAGGAGACGCATCTGCGGCCACAGGTGGCAGCGACGCACGTCCTGCAGCGGGAGGCGTGGGAGGCACGGGAGCGGTGTTCGCTCAGGGCGGTAGCCTCGGAGCCGGAGGCAGCGGCGGAACGAGGGCCAGCTCGGGCGGGACGACTGGTACGCTCGCGGGAGGTAGTGGTGGAACGAGCGGGGTAGGTGGATTTGTCGGCGCTGGCGGCACGGCGGCACAGCAAGGGGTCTTTGTGGCGACGGGCAGCATGACCGCAGCTAGGAGCGGCCACACGGCTACACTGTTGCAGAATGGGAAGGTGCTCATCGCTGGCGGAGGGAAGGAAGCCGGCCAGGGATTATACGTGGGAATCGCGAGCGCGGAGTTGTACGACCCAGGAGCGGGAACATTCACAGCCACCGGCAACATGACCGTGGGTAGGTACGACCACACAGCCACGTTGCTGGGCAACGGACAGGTACTCATCGCCGGTGGGAGCGGCGATACAAGTGCGGAGCTATACGACCCGGCGACCGGGACATTTGCAGCCACCGGCAACATGAGCACGGCAATGTCGGGCCACACGACGACATTGCTGGAGAATGGGAAGGTGCTCGTCGTCGGTGGGACGCCGATCATGCGGGGGGATGGGGAAGTGCTCCTCGTTGCGGCAGATGCAGAACTATACGACCCGGCGATCGGGACATTTGCAGCAGCCGGCAACGTGTCCGTGACAGGGTGGGGCCACACAGCGAGCCTGTTGCCGAGCGGCGGGGTGCTCCTTGCTGGCGGAAGCGTCAGCATGATGCCATGGTCTCCTATCCCGGAGTCTTCCGCGAGCGCTGAGGCATACGACCCAGCGGCCGGGACATTCACGGCCACTGGCAACGTGACCACGGCGAGGGAAGATCACACGTCGACGTTGTTGGCTACCGGGAAGGTGCTAGTCGCTGGAGGGGTACGCGGGGTGGGAAGGGGAGGTGAGCTTCCAGGGGAAACCTTCCTTTTTCTCGCGAGCGCTGAGCTGTACGACCCAGCGGCCGGTACGTTCACGGCGATGGGCAACATGACCGTGGCTAGGAGCGGCCATACCGCGACGTTGTTGCCAAGTGGAAAGGTGCTCATTGCCGGCGGAGAATCCGATAGCGGCACGACTCTCACGAGCGCGGAACTGTACGACGCGGCCGCCGGCACATTCACAGCAACCGGCAGCATGACCACGAAGAGGTACGACCACACGGCAACCTTGTTGCCGAGCGGGAAGATCCTCATCGCCGGCGGATCGGATGGCAGAGCGGCGCTCGCGAGCGCGGAGCTATACCAATAGCTCCGGCGGCTCCGGGCCAGCCACTTCCAGCGATCCAGGGACCTGATTCAGGGACCGCGTCTTTCCGATCTCGAAGTTGTGGAGGCGCCGGGTACTGTCCCGGGAGCAAGAACGGCCAGGTCGCAACTGGCGCGGAAAGAGATGACGGCTCAGCGACCACCTAGGACTCCCGCCCCGAGATCCCTAGGCCCCGTAGCACCTCGGGCAGAAGCCTTTCCGACGGGGCACGCACCGCGATCACGCCTGGGATCGGTGCCCGCGCGTGGGGGTCAATGGAGAAGACCGGCTTGCCCCGTGATAGGGCGGATTCCACCAGCAGCTCTGTCACGCCCACCGAGAAACTGGTGCCCACGAAGATGAACAGCTCGGCGTCGGCAGCGGCGGCGCAAACGCGATCCCACTGATAGTCGGCGTGGCTGTCGTAACACTCGTCGAACCACAGCACGTGCTGGCGGAGCAGAGAACCGCAGGCGGGGCAGCGGGGCAGATTCTCCACCACGGGGTCACGCACGAATGCGTCGAGATCCACCTCCGCGCGTGCCAGCGAGCCGTTGGGCGCCCCGAGGCGGCAGCCTTCACGTGCGCAGCGCACCCGTTCGGCGCTACCATGCACCTTGACCAAGTCGAGTGACCCGGCTTGCTCGTGCAGGGTATCGATATTCTGGGTGATGAGGAGGAAGCGGCCGCCTGCGGCGCGCTGCGAGGTTTGCAGCGCCGCCAGAGCCAGGTGCGCAGGATTGGGGTGCGCAGCGAACACAAGATCGAAACGGCTCATGTACCAGCGCCATGAGCCGGCCGGATCTTCGCGGAAATAGCGAAACGTGCCCAGTTCGGTCACATCGCGCTTCCACACTGCGCCGGGATCTTGACCGCGAAAGGTTGGGATGCCGCTGGCCAGGCTGATTCCTGCGCCGGTCGTAACCACGATCGACGACTCGCGAGCGGCTTGCAGCGCCTTCACGAGCGCATCGGCGGGACCTGACATGGGCTGTGTCTACCTGGCAGGGCCGTGGTCGGCAATTGGCACCTACCGAGGTCGAAAACTGGGCGCGCGACGAAAAAGGGCGAGCACCACGCGCCCCGCCGAAAGCAGTCGTTCGGGCGCCCTGAAATCGCGTTTTTCCAGGGTCATGAGGACCGGGCAACGCCACACACCGAACCTGACTTCCTTGCTGCCTCCGTCGGGCAGGTGGCCACGCTCCGAATTTGCGCTATGAACGCAGCTCAAAGGAGATCCGCCGTGAACCACGTCGTCGTCGACCAGGAACGCTGTCTTCATGACGGGCTTTGCGTCTCGGTTTGCCCGGTTTTCGTGCTTGAGTTGGAGACCACACTCGTCGGTGCCGTGCCCACGTCCAGTCAGGGCGATCGCTGCATCCGTTGCGGCCACTGCGTGTCGGTCTGCCGTGCGGGCGCGCTGGCGCTCACGTTCTTGCCTCGTAGCGACCTGCGGCCGATGAACACCGCGCACCCGATTAGTCCCGAGCAGGCCGAGCAGTTGTTGCAAGCGCGGCGTTCGATTCGACGGTATCGGGACAAGCTGGTTCCGCGCGAGATCATTGCGCGTGCGCTGGATAGCGCCCGTTTCGCACCCTCGGGGGTCAATCGTCAGCCGGTGGCTTGGACCGTGGTGAGCGGACTTGATGCCGTCCACAGGCTTGCGGCGGGCGTGCTGGAATGGGCACGCACGCTGGTGGAGCAGAAACACCCGTTGGCCGAGCGTTTCGGTTTCGCCCGCTTTCTTGTGGCCTGGGAAAAGGGCGAGGATCTGATCCTGCGCCACGCCCCTCACGTGGTTTTGGCCCACACGCCTGCCTCGGATCCCACTGGCCCGGGCGCGGCCACCATCGCGGTCACCTATTTTCAGATCGCCGCCGAGGCCTTGGGACTCGGCACCTGCTGGGCCGGGTATCTTCAGATCGCGCTCAGCATGTCCCCCGCCGTGGTCAAGCTGGCCGGCATCCCCG
>PMBS01000082.1 GCA_003153015.1 Myxococcales bacterium | reverse complement strand
TAGTGGGCGCCCAGTCCGCCGGTGAAAAGCCCGTAGCCGTACGCATTTTGCACGATGTCGCCCTCGTGCAGGCCGCAGGCCGCGAAACTGCGCACCATGACCGAGGTCCACACGTCCACGTCTTGCTTGGTGTACGCGACCACGATGGGCTTGCCAGTGGTTCCGCTGGATGCGTGCATGCGCACCACATCGCGCAGCGGAACGGCGAACAAGCCAAAGGGATACGTGTCGCGCAGGTCGGCCTTGCTGGTGAAAGGCAGACGCGCGACATCGTCGAGCGATCGAATATCGGCCGGCGCGAGCTTGCGGCTTTGCATGCGCTGGCGAAACAACTCGACCCGTTCCGTGGCGTGGGCCACGATGGCTTGTAGCCTATCGAGCTGCAGCTTGCGCAGAAGCGGCGTGGGCACGAAGTCGGGCGCGCTGGCTGGATGGTACGAGTGACAGATGGGCTTTCGGTCTTGCAAGGGCGAGGTCATGGGTTCTTTCCGATGGCGAAGGCCTGCAGGTTGGCAGCGTGGAGCTTTTCGGGCAGGGCGGCCTTTATGGCCGCATGCCAGAGATTGTCGGCAAGATCGAGCTGGCGAGCAAGCACTCCAAGCAGGGCCACGTTCAGGCTGCGTTTGTTGGCCAGTCGCGTCTCATCGACCAGGCCCGGGTGAATCAGGACTCCACCCGGCTTGAGCACCGGCTGCGCCACCTCGACCTGGCTTGCGGCCAGCACCACCAGAAAATCCGCCTCGCCTGCTGGCACCATGGGGGAAAAGACACGCTCGCCAAAGCGCACGTCGCTAGAAACCGAGCCACCGCGTTGGCTCATGCCGTGGATCTCGCTCTTCTTGACATCGAGCCCCGCGCGAAAAGCCGTGTCAGCCAAGATGCCCGACGCCTTGAGCACACCCTGGCCGCCCAGGCCCGCTACCACCACGTTGACCACGGCGTCACTGCCCGGCATTGGACTTCTTCTCCCGAAGCTTGATGGTGCCCGCGGCCAGCAAGCAAGGCCGGCGCGCGATGATTATTGACAGCTCGTCGCGCGCCAGGGCCTCGCGCAGGACGCGCGTGATGGCGTCCGAGTCTGCGATGGGGTCGACCGTGAGCACGTTCTTGATGCCCAGGGTGCGCGCCAGATCTTCGAATACCACGCGGCCAGTTGGTTCGTGGTTGAGCCTGCGTCCGGTGCCCGGGTGTTCCTGCATCCCGGTCATGGCCGTGGTGCCATTGTCGAGGATGAGCAGCACATGGCCGGTGGCAGGCGGGTTGTAGACCATTTCGACCAGGCCGGTGATTCCACTGTGCACGAAGGTGGAATCGCCAATCACGCTGACCACCTTGCGCGCTTGCTCGGGCGGCAGGGTGTGGCGCAAGCCCAGGCCAACTCCGATGGCCGCGCCCATGCAGACACAGGTGTCCATGGCGGAAAACGGCGGTAGCACGCCCAAGGTGTAGCAGCCGATGTCGCCCGCCACGATGCAGTGGAGGTCGTGCAGAGCCTCGAACACGTTTCGGTGCGGACAACCCGGGCACAGCTCGGGCGGCTTGCCCGCGGGCAGCGCGGGCTCGGGCGAAACATCGGCGGCCACGATACGGCGGACGCGGCTGACGTTAAGTTCACCAAAGCGGTACATCTCGGGCTTCTGCTCGACCGCGATGCCGGCGGTGCGCGCGGCTTCATAGAGGTAGGGGTCGCCTTCCTCCACCACCAGGCAGCGATCCACGCTGGCGGCAAAGCGGCGCATGGCCTCGACCGGCGGAGGATAGGAAAGGCCGATCTTGAGCACGCGCGCGTGCGGTGCGGCCTCACGCACATGCTGGAACGAGATGCCCGAAGTGATGATGCCCATCGCTCTCTCGCCGTCGACGACCTGGGTGGGGCCTTCGCTTTCATTCCAAGCGGCGATTTCCGCTAGCTTGGCGCGCAGGCGATGGTGTGCGGGCCGTGCGTAGGCCGGGATCATCACCCGGCCGGGCACATCGCGCACAAAGGTCGGCGGCTGCGCGGGCGCAAGCTGACCCTTGGTCTGCACCAAGGTGGCGGAGTGGCATACCCGCGTGGTCATGCGCAGGAGCACCGGGATACGCCAGCGCTCGGAGATCGTGATGGCGAGCAGGGTGAAGTCGTAGGCCTCCTGCGAGTCGGACGGCTCCAGCATGGGCACGCCGGCAGCGACGGCAAAGCGGCGGTTGTCCTGCTCGTTCTGGCTGGATGCCATTCCTGGATCGTCCGCTGACACAACCACCAGGCCGCCGGTCACGCCCGTGTACGCCGCCGTGAACAGAGGGTCTGCCGCGACGTTCAGGCCCACGTGTTTCATGGTGACCAGGGCGCGCGCGCCGGCAAAGGCGGCGCCGATGCCAACCTCCAGCGCCACTTTTTCGTTGGGCGCCCACTGCGCTCGTCCCCCCAAGGCGTCGAATGCCTCAAGGATCTCCGTCGACGGGGTACCTGGATACCCAGTGCCGAGCGCCACGCCGGCAGCAAGCGCGGCCTGCGCCACGGCTTCGTTGCCGCTCGCGAGTCGGCGATCAGGATTGGGCTGGGGCATGAAACTGCTGCCTCGAAAAGGTAGTTTTGGCCTGCCTGGCTTCCGACGGCAAGGGGCTTGCCTAGCCGGTCGACGGCGGTGTCGGCTGCGGATTGTTTCCTGGCCGCAGTGCGCGTATAGTTTTTCGTTATGAAATACTTAGCATTGTCTCTTACTATCGTGTCCGCGGAGCCTGAGCGCGGAGCCAACCTAACGACAGCCTCAATTGGGTTGGCCACACACAACTGGAACCTCGGCGTGTACTGGGGCATCTCGGCGCATTTCTAGCCGGCGCTGTGCTTGAGGCATTCGTCGTTCTCGGACTTCTGGCCTACCTGTGCCTGCTGGCTGTGCCCGGGCCGATTTTGCAGCTCTTGCTCGGCGCCCTGTTTGCGCTGGTCGGCCTGGTCGGCGGAGGTGGTGCAGGCATCGTTTATCATCTGGCGCTGCGCAGATCTCTCGTCCGCCTCGGCGCGGAGGTGAGTGGGTGGTTGTGGTCGCCGGTTTCGCGTCACCACCTGCTCGATGAGCAGGGCCGCCAGGAAGTGCTTCCCTGGTTCCGCGTGGGTGCCGCGGGATTCTTTGTCTGCCTCGCAGGAATCGGGATGATGCTCGCCGCTCTCCTCAAGGCAACGCTGGCGGGGTGAATCGGTTTGCCGCTAGCCCGCCCGCAGCACCGCCCCCACCGCCCAATCGTAGTCGGGCCGCGTGCCATCCCATAGGGGCAGGTTGCTGTCCGTCCCAATGTCCAGCCCGCGGTCGGTGGCCCATTCGTGGAGCGACTCAAGCACGCCCTGCACCATCTGCCGCGGCGGCTCGGCCTGCAGTGCACGGCCGTCCGGCGCGGCGAATGCCAATTCGCCGCTTTCGCCCCGGGCGACTGTCCAGCCGCCCTCATGGACCAAGTGGTGATGGAAGGTGCACAGCAACGCCAAGTTGGTCATGCCGGTCTCACCCCCGTGCAGCCAGTGCTGGATGTGGTGGCCGTGCAGGAAACGCGTGTGCGTGCAGCCCGGGAAGCGACAGCCGCGGTCGCGCAGAGCCAGCGCGCGCCGTATTGCGGGCGGAATGGAACGCGCCCGGCGGCCGATGTTCAGCCCGGCGCCGTCTCCCGCCACGGCCACCACGCCGCAGTCGCAGGCGATGCGGCGGAACGTTTCCGCGGAAAGTGCGCCAGGCACAGCCTGGGCAAGGAGGATGCCATGTAACGCCATGACTGAAACTTTGCAGAGGAACCCGGCGGGAGAATCCCGCCCGGCAAAGGCTGGCGACCAGCCGGAACCGAGTGTTGCGTGGTTCGGGGGCAACCCCGGCTGCGAAGCGTACACAGGGAGCATGAGAGCCGCGTGATAGAGCCTCGAAATGAAACTGATTGCGGGAGGTGCCGTGGTTTTCTGAGCGGCACCAGCACTGAGATGCCGGAATCGCCTGGCACCGAGGTCCCACCGGGGTCGGAGAAGGCGGCGCGCATGCACATGGGTTTCCCAGGAACCTGGGAGGTCCTGCCGTCTCCACTGACAACAAGGGAAGGGCACCCGGCGAAAGCCAAGAGCCCAGGCCCCATCACGACGCGCTCGACACGATGGGGAGCGAACGAACGAGCGCACAGTGGTACCGCCAAGCGAAGGAAACGAAGCGCGGCGGGAAGGACGGGAGGACGTCGGAGCTTCTCGTAGTACCGACGAAGCGGGGGAACCAACCCGAGGGACCCCGTGGAGGGAAGGGGAAGCCAGACTACGGAACTGCTGGAGAGAAAGATGCAGGGAACGTCGAGTCCCGAAAACGTCTCAACGAAACTACAGCGGATAGCAGAGCTGGCGAGGAAAGCACCGGACATGGTGTTCACGACGCTTGCCCACCACATTGACCTAGAACTGTTACACCAAGCGTTTCGGCTGACCCGGAAGGATGGGGCGACTGGGATTGATGGCCAGACCGCGACCGAGTACGCGGCGAATCTGCAGGAGAATCTGCGGGCGCTGCTCGATCGGTTCAAGTCGGGCACGTACCAGGCGCCTCCAGTTCTACGGGTGCACATTCCGAAGGGGGACGGCAAGTCGACCCGCCCGATCGGGATACCGACCTTTGAAGACAAAGTGCTTCAGAGAGCGGTCACGATGGTGCTGGAGGCGGTCTACGAGCAGGACTTTCTAGACTGCTCGTATGGCTTCCGACCGAGCCGGTCAGCGCACCAAGCGCTGGAAACGCTCTGGCAGGGTCTGATGGACGTGGGTGGCGGCTGGGTACTCGAAGTGGACATCAAGAGCTACTTCGACACCGTCGACCATGGCCATCTCCGTGGCTTTCTCGACAGAAGGGTGCGCGACGGAGTGCTCCGTCGAGCGATAGACAAGTGGCTCAAGGCAGGAGTCCTCGAGGACGGTAACGTGCACCACCCTGAAGGCGGAACGCCCCAGGGAGGCGTCGTTTCACCGCTCCTCGCGAACATCTATCTGCACGAGGTCCTGGATACATGGTTCGCGCGGGAAGTGAAGCCTAGACTTCGGTCCAAGGCATTCATGGTGCGGTACGCGGACGACGTGGTCATCGCCGTCGACAACGAAGACGATGCCCGCAGGGTGCTGGACGTGCTCGGCAAACGGTTTACCAAGTACGGCCTCGCCCTGCATCCGGAGAAGACTAGGATGCTCGACTTTCGAAGGCCGCGCGGGTCGCAGTCGTCTGCGAACGCGCGCGGGCCTGAGACTTTCGACATGCTGGGCTTCACCTGGTACTGGGGCAAATCTCGCAAGGGAGCCCCGGTCATCCAGCGCAAGACATCGTCGAGCCGCTTTCGGCGAGCGCTCTCTCGAATCGCTGACTGGTGTCGGGCTCACCGGCACGACGAGGTAGCCGCACAGCACATCGAACTCACGAGGAAGCTTCGCGGGCACTATGCGTATTTCGGCATCACCGGAAACGCACGTTGTCTCAGTCGCTTTCTACATGAGGCCGAGCGCGTCTGGCGCTACTGGCTCAACCGTCGGTCAGCAAGAGCACAGATGGTGTGGGACCGTTTCCGTGATCTGCTGCGGCGCAATCCGCTGCCGCCGATCCGGATCGTCCACAGCGTCTACCGGAACGCAGCAAAGCCGTAGTCCGAAGAGCCGGATGCGGGAAACCCGCACGTCCGGATCTGTGGGAGCCCTGGGCGGACAACTGCCCAGGGCCACCCGACCGTCCGTCTCCTCATGCACCACCTCGCGCCCCCGGTCGAGCGCGCGCAGGACCAGGTCCGCCTCATCAGGCGCCAGCACGATCTCCAGCTTCACCATTCCCCCGGGCAGATCCCGCCGCCGAACGCTTCGCTCCTCGGGCGCCAGCGCTTCGTCTGGGGCCAGGGCGCGACGATACCCGCGGCAGAGCCGCGCCTGTGGTCCTTTCTTGTCGCGTAGGACGTGCGTTGCCCGCATCGGCGTCGTGCGCCGGCGCCTTTGTTTCTAGCGCGTATATTCCCAGGCACATTCGGGTTTCGGCGGCATCTCGGGCGGGCAAATTCTTCCTTGCGGACGCAACCGGGACTTTTCTTGGAATTCTGCGATTGGCAACCTGGCAGACATGAACTCCGGCGATACCGCATGGCTCCTGGTTTCAACTGCGCTCGTTCTCCTGATGGTGCCTGGCTTGGCGCTCTTCTATGGCGGGCTGGTGCGGCCCAAGAACGTGCTGTCGACCTACATGCACAGCTTTGTGGCCATGGGGTTGATAACCCTGCAGTGGGTGGCGTTCGGCTACTCGCTGGCCTTCGGGCCTGACCAGGGCGGGGTCATCGGCGGGCTGTCGTTCGCGTTCTTGCGTGGTGTGGGCCTGGAGCCGCGGCCGGGCATGACGGTGCCGCACCTGATTTTCATGGCCTATCAGATGATGTTCGCCATCATCACGCCGGCGTTGATCTCGGGCGCGTTCGCCGAGCGTCTCAAGTTCTCGGCCTATGTTCTCTTCACCCTGCTGTGGGCGACATTCATCTATGATCCGCTGGCCCACTGGCTGTGGGCTGACGGCGGCTGGCTGCAGAAGTTGGGCGCGCTGGATTTTGCCGGCGGGATCGTGGTGCATGTCAGTTCAGGCTTCTCCGCGCTGGTATTTGCCCTGGTGCTGGGCAAGCGCCTGGGCTACCCACGCGAGCGCATCCTGCCCCACAACCTGACAATGGTCTTGTTGGGCGCGGGTCTGCTCTGGTTTGGCTGGTTCGGTTTCAACGGCGGCAGCGCCCTGGCTGCCTCCGGCGTGGCCGCCCTGGCTCTGGTGAATTCGCAGCTGGCTGCGGCCATGGGTGGCATGGTGTGGCTGGTGATAGACCTCGCTCGCTACGGCAAGGCGTCGGCCTTGGGGTTTGCCTCGGGCTTCATCGCCGGCCTGGCCACCATCACGCCGGCCTCGGGCTTTGTTGGGCCGATGGCTGCCCTGGCCATCGGCGCTGCCGCGGGCATGGCCTGTTACGGTGGTGTACTGCTTAAGGGCAAATTGGGGTACGACGACACCCTGGACGCGTTCGGGGTTCACGGAGTGGGCGGCGCAGTCGGCTCCATCCTGCTGGGTGTGTTCGCTCTGCGCGCCTGGAACCCGGGCGGCGCAGACGGCCTGCTGGCCGGCAACGCAGCCTTCTTGGGCAAGCAACTGCTCGCTGTGGCTGCGGGGATCGGCTATGCGGTCGTGGGCACCTTCGTGTTGCTCAAGCTGGTCAACGCGCTGGTCGGCTTGCGTGTGGATGCCGAAAAAGAACACGATGGCCTGGACATCCACCTGCACGGCGAGGAGGGCTACAACATGGGAGTGGGCGTCGCGTCGCAAGGCCGCGCTGAATTGTTCGCCGAATCTAAAGCTGAGTCCGAAATGGAACTCGCCAAGCAGCCGGCGTCACTGGCGTAGCTCTTGTCGTAGTACATCGCTGGAGTACGACGCGGCTGTGCGCGCCGTCACTGCTCGTATCGGGATCCGGTTGACGGACGGGTTTGGATCGAACAATCTGCCGTCATGAGTTCTTCGGAGCACAGCGGGGGACCACCTCGCGACCCCAAGCCTTCCTCGGCGCCAGTCCCGGCGCCAGTTCCGGCCCCGGTCCCGGCCCCGGCCTCGGTCCGCGTGCCGGGCTCAGCCCCGGTTCCGGCGCCTGCCTCAGTTTCTGGCTCGGTGCGGGCGCCAGTCCCGGCTGCGGGCTCGGCGCCCATCCCAGCCCCGGCGCCTGCCTCGGTTTCTGGCTCGGTGCGAGCGCCAGTCCCGGCTGCGGGCTCGGCGCCCGTTCCGGCCCCGGCGCTCGCCTCGGTTTCCGGCTCCATCCGCACACCTGCTTGGCTTCGGGCGCCTGCTACGGCCCCCGCGTCTGTCCCGTCCCCGGCGCTGGCTGGGACGGCCTCTCCGGCCTCGGCCCCGGTCGCGGCTCCTCCGGTCCCGGCCTCGGTTCCGGTTTCGGCCTCGGTCGTGGCCACGGCGCCAGTTCCGGCTCCAGAGCCCGCCGCCGCACCTGCTCCGGCTGTGGCCCCGGTCGAGGTGGTGCGCTACGTGCCCAACGAGGTTGACGTCCCACTTCGCGCGCTTCTTGCTCTGTTCGTGATCGGTTTTTGCGTGTGGGTCATCTTCTCTTGGGCAAGGTACGACAAGAACGCCGGGCAGACCGAGCAGGGCTGGCACAAAGGGACCCGGCAGATCATTGAATTGACACTGGTTCGCGAGGACCACGACCGGTTGGCCTGCGCGTCTAATCTCACGGTGGAGGGCCTGAACTGCGGGTACTATCCCGACTCGCGGCCGCGCGTGCCCACACCGGACGAAGCCCATGTCTTGCGGCCCTACTGCAACATCAAGAACGAGGTGCTGCTCGGGGCAGGGCTATGGGATTCCCCTGGCATGCGCGGGGCACTGCCGACCGAGCGCTTCACCGTCGTGTGCAACTACGACATCGTCGGTGTGATCAAGTCGGTGTCTACGCGTTGGGAGCTGAACGGCAAGTTCGATCCGACCAAGCAAAGTTTGCCGGTTGGGACTCTCACCGATTGTGTGATTCCGCAATGACGTCGCTCGCTGTCACGGCAAGGGCGGCGCGGTCGGCCTGGCAGCGCATGACCGCCGCCTGGGCGTCGGCGTCAGCAGCCGAACGGGCGACCACGATCCTTCTCGGCATCATGATCGTGGGCGGGGTCGTGCTGCGCATCCGCGCCATCTGGTATCCGCGAGAATTCACCTTTGATGAGCCTTTCTTCGTCCCGAATGCCCACAATTACCTGCTTGGCATCAAGGACAGCAACGATCATCCCCCCCTGTTCAAGATGTTCATGTCGGTGGGGATCCTGCTGTTCGGATTCAACTCCGCGGGGTGGCGGTTTCCCGCCCTGTGCTTCGGCATGCTGTCCATGCTGCTGGCGTACTGGCTCGGGAAGGCCTACTTCCGGACTGCGCGGGCCGGGTTGATGGCAGCGGCCTTCATCGCCGCCGATGGTTTTTTCATCTCGTATTCCCGCGTGGGCCTGATGGACGGAATCCTTGTCAGCCTGCTGCTCTGGTGCATGCTCGCCGCGGTGAGCGCGCGCACCTGGCGCGGGGTGCTGGTGACCGCTTTGCTGGCGGGGATTGCCACCTCGGTCAAGTGGAGTGGCGTCTTCATCGTCATCCCGGCCGCCGTCACCATGCTTTTGCTTGGCCGCGTGCGGTTCTGGTCGCTGCTCATCTTCGCAGTGGTTCCCGTGGTGCAGGCTGCGGTTTGGCTGCTGGCGGCCCGGCTCTCCCAGGAGCCCACGGACCTCATGTCGCTTTGGCGTCACGTCAGGGAGTTGGTGCTTCATCACGTCGAAATGAACCGCTCATCCAATCCGCTCAACTCGTCCTGGTACACCTGGCCCATTTTCTACCGCCCGGTGATCATCAAGAACACCACGCACGGGTTGTTCAGGTTCTACTCCTCTACCGTCGGCAACCCAGTCTTCTGGATTGCGGTGGACCTGTTTTTGGTCTGGTCGTTCATTCAGCTTGTCGCGCGCGCCACCGCCGGGGGCGGAGGCATTCGCGCTCGCCTGGCAAGGCTGAGGGATTTCCTCGTGGGCAAGCCGGTGGGCAAGCCGACCCTGCTGATGCTGCTGGGATGGGCCGCGATGCTTGCGCCCTGGAGCATTGTCCGCAACAAGTTCTCGTTCACCCACTACTATCTGCCGTCCTATGGGTTTGCCCTGCTCATGCTGGGGGGCCTGGTGGCCTACGCTGAGCGCAAGTGGCCGAGGGCGGTGTTGGTATTCATCAGCTTGGCGCTGGTGATGGCCATCTACCTCGCGCCCATCTGGGGCGAATTCTCGATAAGAGAACGTTGGGTGAATCGCCTCCTGCTCCCGCCCACCTGGCGCCCGTAGTCGTTTGGGGACGGAATTCTACCGGAGTTTTGCCGACGGCAGACGGCGACGGGAGGATCCAACACGGTAGTGCTAGGCTTCATCACCAAGTCCGGCCTGCAGCCGGCAGAACGGGGAGTGGCATCGATGAGCAAAGGGGAACCGGCCGACCGAGATACGCGCGACAACCTACAGGAAGCCGCGCGCGACCCTGATCCGCTCGAAACGCAGGAGTGGCTCGACGCTTTGGAATCCACACTCGCCCATGCTGGCGTCGAACGCGCCCATTTCTTGCTGCAGCAACTGGTTGATCGCGCGCGCCGTGCGGGTGCACACCTGCCCTTCGACGCCACCACCGCGTATGTCAACACCATCCCGCGCTCACGCCAGGTCCCTGCGCCCGGCGATCCAGCCCTCGAGCGCCGCATCCGCTCGCTCATCCGCTGGAACGCCCTGGCCATGGTGGTGCACACCAACCGGCAAAGCGCGGAACTGGGTGGCCACATCGCCAGCTTCGCCTCCGCCGCCACCCTGTACGACGTGGGCTTCAACCATTTCTTCCGCGCCCCCAACGACCAGCACGGCGGCGATCTCGTCTACATCCAGGGACACTCGGCGCCGGGTATCTATGCGCGCGCCTTTCTCGAAGGCCGCCTTACTGAGGACCAGCTCAACAACTTCCGCCAGGAGATCGGCGGCCACGGCCTTTCGTCCTATCCGCATCCCTGGCTGATGCCTGATTTCTGGCAGTTCTCCACCGTCAGCATGGGGCTTTCATCCATGCTCGCCATCTACCAGGCCCGCCTGATGAAGTACCTGCACAACCGGGGCCTGCAGGATGCGCAGGACCGCAAGGTGTGGGCTTTCCTCGGCGACGGGGAGATGGACGAGGCAGAGTCTCTCGGCGCCATCACCCTGGCCGCACGCGAGAGGCTCGACAACCTGATCTTCGTGATCAACTGCAACCTGCAGCGTTTGGACGGACCGGTGCGGGGCAACGGCAATATCATCCAGGAGCTGGAGGCTCTGTTTCGCGGCGCGGGCTGGAACGTGATCAAGGTGGTGTGGGGCTCGTACTGGGATCCGCTCTTGCAGCTCGATCGCCAGGGTCTTCTGCGCAAGCGCTTTCTGGAATGCGTCGACGGTGAATACCAGGCTTTCAAGGCCAAGGGCGGCGCCTACACCCGCGAGAAGTTCTTCGGCAAGTATCCCGAGCTGCGCGCCATGGTGGCGAGCTTGTCCGACGACGACATCTGGCGTCTCAACCGCGGCGGGCATGACCCGCACAAGGTCTTCGCCGCCTACGCCGCGGCGGTAGCGACCCAGGGCCAGCCCACGGTGGTGCTGGCCAAGACGGTCAAGGGCTACGGCATGGGCGAGGCGGGCGAGGGCCAGAACATCACCCACCAGCAGAAGAAGATGGGCGAGGAGGCCTTGCGCGCTTTCCGCGATCGCTTCGACATTCCCATCAGTGACGAGGAGATCGGCAAGGCACCCTTCTACCGGCCGCCGGATGACAGCCCCGAGATCCGGTACCTGCGCGAGCAGCGCCGTGCCCTGGGCGGCTACCTGCCCGCGCGCCGGCCGGAGGCCACGCCCCTGGCGGTGCCGCCCCTGGAGGCCTTCGACTTCCTCCTGCAAGGCAGTGGCGAGCGCGAGTACTCCACCACCATGGCCTTCGTGCGCATGCTGGCCCGCCTGACCCGCGATCCCGTCATCGGCCGCCACGTCGTGCCCATCGTGCCCGACGAAGCCCGCACCTTTGGCATGGAAGGCCTGTTTCGCCAACTCGGCATTTACTCCTCGGTGGGGCAGCTCTACGAGCCGGTCGATGCCGAGCAGCTCATGTCGTACCGCGAGGCCAAAGACGGCCAGATCCTCGAAGAAGGCATCAACGAGGCCGGGGCCATGTCGTCCTTCATCGCGGCCGGCACCGCCTACGCCAACCACGGCGTCAACCTGATCCCGTTCTACTGTTTCTATTCCATGTTCGGCTTTCAGCGCACGGGCGACTTCGCCTGGGCCGGCGCGGACATGCGCATGCGCGGTTTCCTCATGGGTGGGACCTCGGGCCGCACCACCCTGGCGGGCGAGGGGCTGCAGCACCAGGACGGCCACAGCCATTTGCTGGCCGCGAACATTCCGACCTGCGTGGCCTACGATCCGACCTTTGCCTACGAAATGGCGGTCATCGTCCAAGATGGATTGCGCCGGATGGTCACGCAGCAGGAGGACGTTTTCTACTACATCACCATGATGAACGAGAACTACGTTCACCCGGCCATGCCCGAGGGTGCGGCGCCCGGGATCTTGAAGGGCCTGTACCCGCTGCGCGAAAGTCGCATGGGCGCGGACAAACCGCGGGTGCAGCTTCTCGGCTCAGGCGCCATCTTGCGCGAGGTGCTGGCCGCCGCCGACTTGTTGGAGGGCGAGTTCGGCGTGGCGGCCGACCTCTGGAGCGTGCCCAGCTTCACTGAGTTGCGGCGCGAGGGTCTTGCTGCCGAGCGCTGGTCGCTGCTGCACCCCGAAGAGCCGCGCAGGCCAAGCTTCGTCGAGGCTTGCCTGGCCAATCGCAAAGGCCCAGTGGTGGCGGCGACCGACTACGTACGCCTGTTTGCAGATCAAATCCGACCCTTCTTATCTAGGCGCTACGTCGTACTGGGCACGGACGGCTTCGGTCGCAGCGATCGGCGCGGTCCACTGCGCCACTTCTTCGAGGTCGACCGCGGTTTCATTACGCTGGCGGCACTCAAGGCCCTGGCCGACGAGGGCGACGTGCCCGCGGCGCAGGTCAGCGCAGCCATGCGCAAGTTCGACATTGATCCCGGCAAGCCAGATCCGACACGCGTGTGATCCTAGGGCAAGGAGAAGGAACGTGAGCAAGACCGTTGATGTGCTGGTCCCTGATATCGGAGATTTTCACAACGTTCCGGTCATTGAGGTTCCGGTCTTCCCAGGAGCTTCCGTCAAGCGCGACGATCCGCTTGCCATCCTCGAGAGTGACAAGGCTTCCATGGACGTGCCCTCGCCCCATGCCGGACGGGTGGTAGAGGTGCTGGTCAAGGTGGGCGACAAGGTGTCGGCAGGCGCGCGGCTGGCAACCCTGGAGGTTGAAGACGAAACGGCCTCGATTCTTTCCAGTGTTGGCGCGCCGACGGCCCCGCTACCCAGCCCCGCCCCGTCTAGTCGTTGGCAACCCGAGACGCCGGTGCCGCCCGGGGATCGCGGCGCGGCCGCTCTTGCTCCCGCGCCGCGCGGACAGGTGCCCATGGCGTCGGGAGTAGTAGTGGAAGACCTGCCCATGACCGACGGCGTGCGGCCATCGCCAACTGCCAGCATCCCGCTGGTGATTGACGAAGCGAAATCCGAGCACCACGCGGCACCGGCGGTCCGACGTCTGGCGCGCGAGCTGGGTGTGGCGCTTACCGAGATCAAGGGCACGGGCCGCAACGGCCGTATCGTCGAGGAGGACCTGCGCAACTACATCAAGGCCGCGATGGCACGGAAGCCGGCGGCTGACGGCAACGGCCCACCTGAGTTGCCGGCAGTGGATTTTTCCAAATTCGGCCCCATCGAGCTGCGACCCTTGGGTCGCATTCGGCGGGCCAGCGCGACCAGCGTGCAGCGCTCTTGGCGACTGGTTCCCCATGTCACCCAGTACGACGAAGCCGACATCACCGACCTGGAGGCGTTTCGCAAGACTGAGACTGAGCAAGCCAAGCAGCGGGGCGTGCGTCTCACCCTGCTTGCCTTCTTCATGAAGGCAGCGGCGGCGACACTGAAAGAGCACCCCAGCTTCAATGCTTCGCTCGACGCCACCGGCGAAAACCTTGTGCTCAAGCGCTACTATCATCTCGGCATCGCAGTGGACACGTCCGAGGGGTTGGTGGTGCCGGTGGTGCGCGAGGTAGACCGCAAGGGCATCTGGGAGCTGGCCGGCGAGCTCGGCACGCTCAGCCAGCGCGCCCGCGAGCAGAAGCTGACCCCCGCGGATGTGCAAGGGGCCAGCTTCACCATCTCCAGTCTGGGCGGCATCGGCGGAACTGCCTTCTCCCCCATCGTCAACGCGCCCGAGGTCGCCATCCTGGGCTTCGCGCGCGCCTCGCTGCGGCCGGTGTACCGCGACGGCCAGTTCGTCCCGCGCCTGATCCTGCCCTTCTCGCTGTCCTACGACCATCGCGCCAACGACGGCGCGCAAGCGGCACGCTTCACCAGTCACCTACGCGACCTGCTGGCAGATATTCGCGAAGTGCTGCTGTAGGGCCACTGAGGTGGCTGGATAGGCTGGGGTCCTGTTCTTCGCGACTCACGGTATCGCTGCCAGGCTGTGCAACTATGTCCGGCCGGGCGTCCGCCTGGGTAAGCCGGTTGGCGAGGGCCACGACAAAGGCCCCGAACCAGGAGTCTTGCCCCAGTCCCTCGTCCAGCATCTTGCGCGTCACCAGACGCACCGACACCTCGGTGACGGCCTCCACGGTTGCGCCACGCGGGCCTGGCCGGAAGACCTTTTCCTCACCAAAAACTGAGCCGGTCCCAAGCCGGCACACGGTACCTCGCATTCCATCCTTTGTGGTGTACGCGACGCAGGCTCCTTTCACGATGATGTAGGCGGTGTCGCCGAACTCGCTCTGGCTCACGATGCGCTCGCCGGCCGAAAATGTCCTAATTGGGAATGCGATTCCCCCCTGCAAGAACCCTTCAACCTCACGCTTGAGATCGAGCACGCTTTGGTAGCGATCCCCCGGATCGATGGCCAATGCCTTGCGCGTGATCTGGCAGATGCGCGCGGGCAGCGGAACGCCCTGGGGCGCATCCGGCAAGGAAGGCATCTGGCCCTCACGCGCCTGTTCCACGACGTCGTCCATCGAGTCTCCCAGGTACGGCGGCCGGCCCGCCAGGATCGCGTACAACACTGCGCCCAGACCGAAAACGTCGGTGCGCTCGCTGACCAGGCTCTCTGCGCCTTTGGCCTGCTCAGGTGACATGTATGCGGGGGATCCCACCACGCCCGTCACCACGCCGCCCGCTGCCTCGGGCGAGAGGACCACGCCGTTGCCACTATCGCGATCGCGCGCACTCAGTCGCGACAGCCCCCAGTCCATCAAATACACGGTGCCGAAGTCCTCCATGATGATGTTCTCGGGTTTGATATCAAGGTGGAGTACGCCACGGCTGTGCGCAAAGGCGACGGCGTCGCAGACCTTGAGAAAGGCTCCCAGCATCTCGTGCATCGTCTCAGATGGCGTCGGCGAAAGGCGCGCTGACGCGATCCAGTCAGCCATGGACCGGCCGTGCACCAGTCGCATGGTGAAGTAGTTGGTGCCCTCGTGCTCGATGGTAAGGTCGTGCACAGGCGCGATGTTGGGATGATCGAGTTGCGCCTGGATCTGCGCCTCGGCCAGAAAACGCCTCACGTATTTGGGGTCGGCGGCCAGCGACGGGGCCAGCACCTTGATGGCCACCTCGCGCAACAGGTTCTTGTCGCGCACGCAGTGAACCGCCCCCATGCCGCCCGCGCCAACTTTTCCCACATACTCGAACCGCCTTGCCGCCTCTCGGGTCAGCACCTGGGCTGGGGCGGCGTTGCTGTCGGGCGGCTTGGAGTCGCTTGCTGGCGTGTGCAGTGCGCGTGAATACGGCTCGGCGAGCGTTACTTGTTCCGGGTCAGCGCCGCTGCGTGTCCCTTGCGTGGATATCAGATCCCACAAGCCACCGGTCACGTCGAGAAACCATGCAAGCCTTGTTCCCCGAAAACCGAAAAAGATAGAACTGCATGCCGTTTCGACCAACGTGGAGGTGGCCCGCGGTTCCACAACGAAGGCGGCCAAAAACTTTGGCATACCTGGCGGCGCGGAGAAGTTGTCGGCCAACGCTGCCCGACAGAGGCGAGAGCACGCCACTGGATGCGTTGCTCGCTGCCGAGACGGGCGCTCGTGTTACGGGGTGGTAGTGTTTCGCCTGCCTCACGACACGGAATGGGGACATCGCTAGGTCGCCTGCAACTTCGCGTGGCGCTCATGCCTGGCAGAAGCAAGGGGCCCGCGCGGAAAACGGGCCGCCAGAAGTAGCCATCCGGCCGGCACGTTTATTGCTGCGAAGCAATCCGGCTTCCGCGACATTCTGGGAAAACCGATGGGAGTCTCGGAATCTGAAGCGAAGGAGAAAGACCGATGAAGTTCTCAACGAGTAGGGCGGTTGACGCGGCTACCATTCGCATCGAGGGCGAACTGGACGCGGTCAGCACTTCGGACCTTGGTCCGCCCGTCAAAGTCTCGGTCGCTGACCTCCAATCTCGCATCGTGGCCGAGCTGTCGAGTTCACGGCTGATCAAGAGCTTGGACTTAGGCGTGGGCGCCGTGGTGTTTCTGTACAAGAAACCGAAGCAGGGCGGCGGCGCAATGACCGTCCACGGCTTGTGTGATCAACCGTTGGCGATCGTCAAGCTTCTGCGCGTGGAGGATCAGTCAGCGGGTTCCCCTCAAATACGACATCTCGCGCGCGGATACCTCCACCTGGCCGTGAAGAAAGCAAAGTCGGAAGTCGTGCCTATCGCGGGGCGGCTACTGAATGCGCAGAACTTGCCTCTCAACCACTGATCCACCATCCACGGAGGACGGAGATCATGGCCGGCCTGCCCTGTCTTGCAGTGCAGTCAAGCGTCCTCTCGCAAAGACGGAATCTGGCGCGAAAAGGAGGCAACGGTACCGTGGCCTCAGTATGCGCAAAGCTGGCGCGGGTTTGCTGGAGCAAGCGAAAAATTGCGCACTCCTATTGGTATCCGGCAGTCGTGGCAAAGCGTCTCAATAGCTGGAATGCTTACAAGCAGGTGCGGCCGGTTCGCTGTGAGGCTGACAAGTGATGAAAGCGCAAGCCCAGGCTGAGAATCCCGTCGACACAATACTGCGGCCAGGCCAGCTGGTAGATGGGAAATACCGAGTCGAGCGTCTGCTTGGGCAAGGCGGAATGGCGGCGGTGTGGGCCGGTACCAATGAGCGCACCGGCAAGCGAGTCGCCTTGAAGGTGATTCTGCGGTCCTTGGCGACTACGCGCGAGGCGCAAGGCCTCTTTCAGAGCGAGGCCTTGGCCGCGAGCCGAGTGAATCATCCCAATGTCGTGACGGTCTTTGATGTGATCGAACATGAGGGGATGGCCTGCATCGTGATGGAGTTGCTCGACGGAGAGCCGCTGGGTAGCTACATCGCCCGCAAGAAATTCCTCAGTGTCAGTGAAGCGACGGCGATGCTCTTGCCCGCCATGCGTGGGGTGGCTGCTGCCCACGCACAGGGCGTGATTCACCGAGATCTCAAGCCGCAGAACATCTTTGTCTGCATTGGGCCCGATGGGCGCATGGTAACCACAAAGGTCTTGGATTTCGGCGTCTCAGTCATGGTGGAACGAGTGATGGAACCATCGGCGGGGCAGATCCCGGAATTGGCTATGGGCACGCCGGCCTATATGGCTCCCGAGCATTTCGTGGGTGCGGCACATATCGATGAGCGTGCCGATGTGTACAGTTTTGGCGTCTTGCTATACGAGGCGCTAACCGGACAGATGCCGTTTCCGGGTGAGCCAGGACCAGATCTCTTCCACCGAATCTTGAACGAGCCCGCTCCCCCAGTGACCCTGTTTCGTCCTGACTTGCCGCCTGGCTTGGTTCGCATCATAGAGACCGCCATCGCCAAGCGGCCGGACGATCGCTACGCGGACCTGAATTTCATGGTGGGCGCTCTCGAAGACGAACTGGCGCCACCCACTCCGCTCCCGCGTTTGCTCACTCCTCTTCCGGGGGTGCCCTCGCTTGCCGCGCGCGAAGATTCGGGGCCGCGGGCCGTTGCCCAGCGCGAGCCGTCTGGGCCGCATCAAGAGACGATCCTCTACGGCGTGCGCCCCCTGGCAAAGCAGAGCGGCGCCGCCAATGATGGCTCGAATGCTGGCTCGAAATTGGTGGCGCCCCCGCTAGCGCGCGAGACGATGCTGGTGGATCGGAAGCCCTCGTTGCTCAGAGTGCCATTCTCCGGCGTAAGAGCACTGTTTACGCCCCGTGGTCTGCGTGGGTTGGCAGGGGTGGGGCTGGCTGTGGTGCTGGCTTTTGGCGCGTGGAGGGCCATGCAAGGTGCCGGTCAGGTGGAACGGCCTGGTCCAGCACCGGTCGGCAATGCCGTGCCCCCAGCCAGCGAATTCGCCGCGCCGCCTCCGGTTTCTGCGTTGGCGCCAACCACGACCGTCCTTCCGGTGGAAGTTCCCGCCCCTTTGCTGGCTCCGCCATCCCCGCCTGCAGCAAGGGCACTTGCGACCTGCGAACACAGCAGGCATTCGGATTCGGGCCACGCCCGCGGCGGTTCAGTTTCCGGCATGCGCAGTCGCTCGAGTCTGGCGATGCGCGAGACGGGGAGAGGCTCCCCGCCGCGGCAGCACGCCATGCGCGGTGTCTCGCGGTGGAATGAATCAGCTTTGCAGCCGCCGCCGTTGAGGGCTCGTGCATCGGCGAAGGCGGCGGCGCCGCGCGCCGGCAGTCTTTCCGAGGACGATTTCTAGCTGGCCTCGGTCTTGCAGCAGGGAATGGCCGTAACCCAGGTGCCCCGCACCTGAGACAAGGAGGGTGGTCATGTCCCAGTGTGAACCCCTAAACGCAATCATCCTGGCTGGTGGTGAGGACCACCGTCTGAAGTCGCTTAGCGAGGCGCTCGGCGGAGCAGACCTGCCCAAGCAGTTTGCCCTGATTGCGGGTGGAGGATCGCTGCTTCAGCAGACGGTGACTCGGTACGCTGGCCTGGTGCCACCCGAGCGCATCGTCGTCGTGGTAGCGGCAGCCTACCAGGCGGTCGCGCGAGCCCAATTGCGCATGTGGCCCGGGATCGAAATCATCACGCGGCCAGCGGAATGCGGCGCGGGTCTAGACCTACTCTTGCCGCTCGGAAGGGTTTTTTCGCGCAGCCCGGAGGCGCGTGTGCTGGTGACGCCGGCTGATCATTACGTGCCCCGTCCCGAGGCGTTGGTAGACGCGGTGGCGGCCGCAAGTCACGCTTTGGACGCGGCGGCAGTGATTCTCGTCGGTGTGGCGGGGGGCCGCCAGATGTCCAACCGGGCATGGATCGTACCTGGCCAGCCGCTCGGCGGGCGGATCCGTTCCGTGGCAGAGCTGGCAGAGCGTGTCTCGCCTTTGCAGGCAGCGGAGTTGGCGGCGGCCGGTGCGCTGTGGAATACCTCGACGTTGGTGGCCCGGGCCGAGCATCTGTGGTACTTGGCCGCACGCCAGTTGCCCATGCAAGCCGAGGCCGTGGCCAGTCTTTGGGCAGGCAAAGGCTCACTGGCGAATGCGGCCGCGACAGCCTGCCTCATGCCGGCCGCCGAGCTGAATGGCGCGCTCCTGCGCGGAGCCAAGAATCTTGCCATGATCGAGGCGCACGGATCCGGCTGGGCAGACTGGACTAGCACCGAGCACGTGATGGATTCGATCGAGGATCCGGGGGAGTTGGAGCTTCTTCTCTCGCGCATTCTGCTGCAGCAGCGGGCTACTGGGCGAACCGAACTGCGCCCGCGGGTTCCACCGATCTCGCGCCACGCCAGCGCGGCCTGAAGAGGCGGTAGGGCTTCGCCCGCTACGAATCGGTAGCGCAAGCCCCTGACTGCGCCACCGTATGGAAACGCGCCTGCAGACGCGCCTGATTAGTCGTCAGTCTTTGGGAAGGTGGAGCGGGGCGGATGACCGTCGCTGCTGTCGCTGACCACTTCGCAGTCGGCGCCCACTTGTGGCCGCGTAGAAAAAGCCACTCGCATTGCGTCGGAACTTGATCGGCTCTGGCGAATGGCGCAATCATTGCGGATCATGAGATGGCTAGCGAAGATAGCCCTATGCACCGTTTTCGGACTGGGTGCTGTGGCGGGAGCCCCGGAACGAATGGCGCGAGCGCAGGAGCAAGCAGCGGTAGACCCTGAGCTACAGGCAGCCAAGGCCCAGTTCGAGGAAGCCCAGATCCTCTACTTGCGGGAGCTGTGGGACGACGCAGCGGCCAAGTTCCTGTCGGCCTACGAAAAGAAGCCGTTCAGCTCGTTTCTCTTCAACGCCGCGGTTGCGTACGAGAAGGCGAAGAAACTGGACCGTGCCGTCGACATGTTTCAGCGCTATCTCGACAAGGATCCGCAGGCCCGCGATGCCGCCGAGGTCAAGACACGCATCGAGAGCCTGAACGCGCTGCTCGCGCCGCCGCTCCCGGCACTGGGCAAGACCGAGAAGGCACCTGCGCCTGCAGCGCTGCTGCCCACCATCGCCACCAAGGGTTTGGTGATCATCGAGTCCAAGCCGACCGGCGCCAGCATCTACCTCGATAGCAAGTCCAAAGGGACGTTCGCGACCACCCCGTGGCAGGGCTCGCTGGAGCCGAAGCCGGTGAAGCTGCTTTTCGAAGCCCAGGGCTTCAAGCCGGAAGAGCGAGAGATCACCCCACGCACCGACAAGGTGGTGGAGATCTACATCGCGCTATCTGAACAGCACTTCCTGGGGTGGATCGAGGTCATCGCCAACGTGCCCGGCGCCGACGTGTTCATTGATCGGCAGGACATTGGCGCCATCGGCAAGACGCCGTACACGGGGCACCTGAAGCCGGGCAAGCACTCGCTATGGGTGGCCAAGTCCGGGTACCAGACCGGTCAGAAGGAAATCACGGTCGAGCCGGGCACCGCAACCACCCATACGCTTACGCTTGCGACCGTCGAGTACAGCGTGCTCAAGGCCGGTGGCCCCGAGAGTCAAGGCGCGCGTCTCATGGTGGATGGAACTGTAGCCTGTACCATGCCATGCGAGCAGCAGGTCAAGCCGGGCGAACATCAGATCGTCGTGCAGAAGGACGGGATGGAGGCATACAAGGGCAAGCTAGTGGCCGAGCGCGCCGATGAGACGACGCTGGAACTGCAGTTTTCGCCCAAGCCCCCCAAGAAGAAGGCATGGACCTATGCCGTTCTCTCGGCTTTGTCGTTCGGCGGTGGCATCTACTTGGGTGTGACGGGGAACAGCATCAAAGACCAGATCAACAGCGACATCGCGAACCCTGCCAAGTTCACCAACAGCAACGATTCGCGCCGAGACACCGCGAAGTGGTACTACGTTGGCGCCGACGTGGCTTTCGGACTGGGGGCGCTGACCGGGCTGTTGTCGCTGTGGAATTTCCTCGAATCCGGGCCGCCCAGCACGGCCAACGTCAAGAAGGTGAACCTGGCCGGGCCCGAGCCGAAGCAGGTGAGCCTGGTGCCCTTCGGATTGCCAGGCGGCGCTGGGCTTTCCGCCGCGGGGAGGTTCTAAGATGCGACGGACACTATTGGTCTTCTCGGCCCTGGCGCTCGCGAGCGGGTGCGATCCTGGCGAATTCGCTGCTGCACTCGACAAGGCACCGGTGCAGGTCATTGGCGCGCCCGATGGCTTCGGGTCTAGCGCAGACCTCACTCTTTTGCCCCTGCCCCCACCTGCGGACCCCAAGAGACCCAACGTGGCGGCACGTCTGCTCTTCGCGGGAACCGAGGCTCCAAGCCTGGCCGTGGCGGATTTTGACCGCGATGGCAAGCCCCAGGTTCAGACTGCGACGAGCAAGAATCTTGACACCCTCCTGGGCCTGGATCCCGACCAGCCCGGCCAGGGCATCGCCAGCGCGGCCCGGCTGATCGGTTCGACCGCAGTAGGCAGTGCCGCGGCCGAAATCATTGTGCTCGGCATGCCGAATCTCGGCTCTTCACTCGGGCAAGGGACGGTTGCGTTCCTCACGCTGGGCGCGGATGCCAGCGGTAACACGAACTTCAAGAGTGCCAGCGAACCGCCGCAGCCGCGATACGGATTGTCCACTGAAAGCCAATTTGGCTTGGCAGTTGCGAGCGGGCGAGTGACCCAGGCTACAGCCGATGAGGCAATTGTGGTGTCCGACAGTAGGGTTCACGTGCTGGGCTTCCCTACCGGAGACGTGGTTTCGGCTGCGAGTTGCGCTCTCTCTGCGCCGATGTCCCGGAAACTCTACCGGTCGCTTGCGGTCGGGGATTTTCTGCCCGACTCCGACGGCGGCGCTAGACAGGAAATCGCGGTCGGACTGCCAAACACGGACGGGACCGGACACGGACGCGTGGTCATCCTGCAGTACAGCGCGAGCACCGCCGAGCTGTCTTGCCCGATCGAGCTGTCGGTTCCCGGCGGCAATTCGCCTGGATTCGGCACGGCGCTGGCGGCGGTACCGGACTCAAACGGCCCGACCGATCTTGTCGTGGGCGCTCCGCCTGATCATGCCTATCTTTTCCACAACTCCCTCAACGGCACCACGTTGACCAACACGTTCACCCGAAGCGACCCCGGCTTGCCGTTCGGACAGCGGGTGGCGCTGGTCGACATCGATGCCGACGGTAGCAAAGAGCTCGCGATCACAGCCGTGCAGGTCAGCGGGCAGAACGCCGAGCAGGTCCTTGTGTACAAGCTGAATGTCGATGGCACAACTCTGGTCGCCATCGTCAACGATAGTGCTTTGACGGTGACTCCCAGCACGGATTTCGGCTTGGCCGAGCTGGAGTTCAACAGCAGCCTCGCCTGCAAGAACGGCAGAGACACACACCTCCTGGTGGTGGGCGCCGACGCGGGCATCTTCACATTCTTTGCTTTCGCAGGCACCGCTGACCCGACCACGGCCCTCGCCCCTGACCCGCGCTGCTTCGCCCAGTAGACTCATGGCCGCACCCAAAGTGGGCCAGTCCATTCACGTCGGCAGCAACCGGCCGCCGAGAACGCAGAGGGGAGAGGGGAGGGCACAGAGCAGCCACACGCCGCAACCGGGGCTGCAAGTCTAGACCCAGCCGCGCGCGCGCGCGGCGGAGATGAGCAAGGCTGCCAACTCTGAAATGAAAGCGGGATGGCAGCCCACGGCCCGCGTTCGGGCGAAGTTGACGATCCCGCGCGCCGCGGCCCGCTCGCGGTACAGGATGTCGATCTCTTGCAGGGTTTCAAGATGCTCACCGGTGAAGGAAACCGGAACCACGACCACGGCTCGGTGGCCCGCGGCAGCCAAGGCGTCAAGCGCTTCTTCCGTGCTGGGCGCAAGCCAGCGTTGCCGGCCCACGCGGCTTTGGAAGGCGAGTTGCGATCGGCTCTGCAGACTGAGCCGCCGGGTGACTGCGGCCACGGTCGAGCGAATGTCGTCGAGATAAGGATCGCCGCGGCGGATGTAGTCTGCCGGAAGGCCATGCGCGGAAAACAGCACCGGGGCCGTCGCGCGTTCCAGCTCCGGCAGTTGTCCCGAGGCTTCGCTGATGCGGTCGCACAAAGCCTCGATGTAGCCTGGGGCAGTGGCGTATCCATCAATGCGCGCAGTGGCGATGCCGGCCAGGGCGGCTTCGATGCTACGAAACGCTGATCCGCTGGTGGTTCGCGATCGATGGGGATGAAGAGGCAAGAGCAGCGCCTGTGTGATGCCGTCGGCTTGCATCGCCGCTGCGGTCTCGGGGGGAAAGGGGTGCCAGTAGCTCATGGCCAGGTACGGCCGAGCCGCGACACCCGCCGCGGTCATAGCCCTGACCATCGCCTGCACCTGGGCCGTCGATTCATCACGGATGGGTGAGCACCCGCCGATCTGGGCGTACGCGGCCCGCGAGAAAGCGGCCCGGCGGCGCGCGATGAGACGCGCCAACAGCGGCTGCACAGGCCGCGCCCAGCCCAACTGAATGACGTCGGGATCGGCGAACAGGTTGCGCAAGAACGGCTCCACTGCCGCCAGCGAATCCGGGCCTCCGAAATTGAGGGCAACAACCCCAAGCACAGCTTAATCCTGTGCGGCTATTCGCCCCGCACGGCGCGGACCAGGGCCTCGACGTTCTCCAGCGGAGTGTCCGGGTAGATGCCATGCCCCAGGTTGAAAATGTGACCGCGGCCAGCCCCGCGGCGAATCACCTCGGCGGCCTGGCGTGCAATCCGCTCAACCGGGCCCAACAGAACCGCGGGATCGAGGTTACCCTGCACGGCCGCCCGCTCGGCGCCGCCCAGCGCGAGCCGCGCCCGCGCCTGGTCGAGAGGCAGGCGCCAGTCAATCCCGTAGACGTCGGCCCCCACGCGCGCCACGCGGTCGAGGATGGTCGTTGCCCCATTGGGAAAATAGATGACCGGCACACCGGTCGCCTTTACCGCGGCCACCAGGCTCGCGGTGGGCCCGGCCACGAACTCGTCCCATTCTTCAGGGGAGACCACCCCGAGCCAGGAGTCGAAGATCTGGATGGCCTGGGCGCCCGCAGCCACCTGGGCCAGAAGATAGGCGCGGGTGGCACTTTCGATCAGCTCCAGCAGCCGGTGGGCCGTATCCGGATCTCGGTAGAAAAGCTTCTTGGTTTCGATGAACCGCTGCGAGGTCTTGCCCTCGATGGCGTAGGTCGCAGTAGTGAACGGCGCGCCCGCGAATCCGATGAGCGGCGTCTCGCCGAGCTGCGGGCGTAGCAACCGGATGGTTTCCAGGACGAACGGCGTGCGCTCCCAGGGATCGAAGGGCGCGAGTCGGGCCAGGTCGGCCGCGGCTCGCACCGGTGGCGTGAGGGTGGGGCCGTCTTCGGCAAAGCGGACCATCTGCCCCATGGCTTCCAAGGGAATCAGCAGGTCAGAGAACACAATCGCCGCGTCGAAGGCAAAGCGCCGGATGGGCTGCATAGTCACCTCGGCCGCCAGTCGCGGTGTCTTGCACAGTTCGAGAAAGGTGACGTTCTGGCGCACCTCCCGGTATTCCGGGAGGTAGCGGCCTGCCTGGCGCATCACCCAGAGGGGCGGCCGCGGAGTGGATTCACCGCGGCAGGCGTCGAGGAACAAAGAGCCCATGGTGCAGTTCTACCACTCGTGCCTCGGCGCCACACCGATGCTAGGTTTCATTGATGACAGAGGCCATTCGTATACACAACACGGGCGGCCCGGAGGTGCTGTCGTGGGAAGCGGTCAGCTTGGCCGCCCCAGGTCCGGGCGAAGCCCTGGTCCGCCATCACTACGTAGGCGTTAACTTCATCGACATCTATCAACGCCGGGGCGTGTACAAGTTGTCCCTTCCCAGCGGGCTGGGCAGCGAAGCTGCTGGTGTGGTGGAGGCGGTCGGTCCCGGGGTGAGCGAGCTGCGGGTGGGGGATCGAGTTGCCTGTGCCACCGGGCCAGTCGGGGCATACGCTGAGGCGCGCGTGCTGCCCGCAGAGCGCTTGGTGCGCTTGCCTGACGACATCGACGATCGCACCGCCGCTTGCATCATGCTCAAGGGTCTCACCGCCCAGTACCTTCTCTTGCAGACCATTCACCTTGAGCGCGGGGACACCATCCTGTTTCATGCTGCGGCTGGCGGGGTGGGGCAGATCGCCTGCCAGTGGGCCAAGCACCTCGGCGCCACCGTGGTAGGCACGGTGGGCAGCGACGAGAAGGCGGCGTTGGCCCGTGCCAACGGCTGCGACCATGTCATCGTGTACACGCGCGAGGACATCGTCGAGCGCGTTCGCCAGATCACCGGGGGACGCGGGGTGCGCGTGGTCTACGACGGCGTGGGCAAGGATACCTTTCAGGCATCGCTGGATTGTCTGCAGCCGCGCGGCCTCCTGGTCGCGTTTGGCCAGTCCTCGGGTCTGGTTCCCCCGTTCGACATCACCACCCTCGGCGTCAAGGGTTCGCTGTATCTGACCCGCCCAACCCTGAGCACCTACGCCGCCACCGCAGAGGCCCTGCGCCGCACGGCCAGCGATCTGTTCCAGGTGGTGCGCGCGGGTGCCGTGCGCATCCAGGCACCACTGCAGTTCCCTTTGCGGGAAGCCGGTGCAGCCCATACAGCCATCGAGGAACGCAGAACGACGGGCTCGGTTGTACTGGTTGCGTAGATTCCTAAAGTTTCACTTTAGATACCAGTCGCAACCAATCGCAAATTTTGGGGATTAACCCCGACGGCCGCAGACGCTACACTTGCTGTCGCTGCCGATCACGCCGATGCAGGCCTCGTCAGGGCAGAGCCGGCGGTTGGGGTTGAAGGCTTCCTCCGCGTCGGACGTGGTTTCGATCTCACGTGGGAACCCTGGGAGGGTTCCCACACCCTTCGGCCCCCCACCCGCCTCCCCACCCCGCTCGCTTCGCTCGGCCTCGCGCGATGGTCCGCCACGCGCGGCGCTGGCAAAGCCGGCAGGCTCCCCACGCGATTCTGGCTCTGGAGTGGGCAAGGCAGGCGGGCTGGCGGCCGGCTTCTCCCCGGTCCCTCCCGGGGCGAGCGTGCCGCAGACTGTGCACTTCCCGTCACTGCCTATGAGACCGATACAGGAGCCGTCTGGGCAGAGCCTGCGTCGGCTGGGGTCGAATGCCGTGCTGTCGTTGGATTTCGTCGACATGATGCGCGAGTGGTTGATTGAACCAGCGAGTACACCAAGGCATATAGTGGCGCCACTCAGATGTCCACAGTTCCCCACGCTCCTGGCCAATTCGGTCCCTACGGAGGTCGCTACGTCTCCGAAACCTTGATGCCTGCTCTGGAAGAGCTGGCTGCCGCGTGGGAGCGTTTTTCGCGCGACCCGACGTTTCGCGCCGAATTGGACCGGTTGCTGCGTGAGTATGTCGGCCGGCCCACGCCGCTCACCGAGGCGGCGCAGCTGGCCGACCAAGTGGCCAGGGCCCAGGGCCGCCGCTTGCGCGTGTTCCTCAAGCGCGAGGATCTCTGCCACACCGGTTCGCACAAGTTGAACAACTGCGTGGGCCAGATCCTGCTGGCCCAGCGCCTGGGCAAGAAGCGCATCATCGCCGAGACCGGGGCCGGCCAGCACGGCGTGGCCACGGCCACGGTTTGCGCCCTGTTCGGGCTGCCCTGCGAGATCTACATGGGCGCCGTCGACGTGGAGCGTCAATCGCTCAACGTGTTTCGCATGCAGTTGCTGGGGGCCAAAGTCCACTCGGTCAAGGACGGCACCGCGACCTTGAAAGACGCCATGAACGAAGCCATGCGCGACTGGGTGACCAACGTGGGGACCACGCACTACGTGCTGGGGACCGTGGCTGGACCGCATCCCTATCCGACCATGGTGGGCGAATTGCAGTCGGTGATCGGACGCGAGGCGCGCGTGCAGATCCAGGCGGCCACGGGCCGGCTGCCCGACGCATGCCTGGCTTGCGTGGGCGGCGGGTCCAACGCCATGGGGCTGTTCCGCGGATTCCTCGACGATCCCGGGGTGCGGCTTTTTGGCGTGGAAGCAGCGGGCGAGGGTCTGGACACCAGCCACCATGCTGCCACCCTGGGCAAGGGCCGGCCGGGCGTCTTGCATGGTGCGCGCTCCTACGTGCTGTGCGACGACGACGGCCAGATTGCCGAGGCCCACTCCATTTCGGCTGGCCTCGACTACCCTGGGGTCGGGCCCGAGCACAGCTACCTGCGCGACACGGGACGAGCCGTGTACCTGGCGGCCACGGACCAGGAGGCTCTCGACGCGTGTCGCCTGCTGGCCCGCTGCGAGGGAATCATCCCGGCTCTGGAAAGCGCCCACGCGGTGGCAGGGCTGCCACGCGTGGCCGCGCAACTTCCCGACGGGGCCAGCGTGATCATCAACATCTCGGGCCGGGGCGACAAGGACATGGGCACCATCGCCAAGTACTTCGGCGCGGAGGTGTCGTCATGACCAATGCGCCGGGCTCGCCTTTCCCGTCGCGCATAGCCGGCGCGTTCGCGCGGGCTCGGTCGCAAGGCCGCAAGGCCCTGGTCCTCTACCTCACCGGATGCGACCCCGATTTCGAAACCAGTCGCCGCCTCCTGCTGGCGGCAGCGCGAGCTGGCACGGATGTGCTTGAATTGGGCGTGCCGTGGAGCGACCCGTCGGCTGACGGGCCGGCCATTCAAGCGGCCATGCGCAGGGCCCTGGCTGCGGGAGGGGGGATGGGCAAGGCGCTTGATCTGTGCCGGGCTGTGCGCGCTGACAATGCGGAGGTTGCGATCGTGCTTTTCGGCTATGCCAACCCGATCTTCGTGCGCGGCGCTGCAAAGTTTGCTGCCCAAGCCAAGCAGGCTGGCGCCGACGGCGCGTTGTGTGTGGACTGGCCTGCCGACGAAGATCCCGAGCTGGCCCAGGCGCTTTCCCAGCAAGGCCTGGACTTGGTTCCGCTCATCGCGCCCACCTCCACGCCCGAGCGAGTGAAGGCGATAGCCGCTGTCGCGGGCGGCTTCCTCTACTACGTCTCTCTGACCGGCATCACGGGCAGCCAACTGCCCAACCTGGGTGAGGCATCCGCACGCGTGCGACAGGTGCGCGAACTGTCTGGCGGCCGGCTGCCAGTCGCCGTGGGATTCGGAATTGCCACGCCGGCGGACGCGCGAGCGGTGGCCGGGTTCGCCGACGGCGTGGTGGTGGGCAGCGCCGCAGTCCGCGTGATCGAGCGAGCCGTGGCCGCAGGTCGCGATCCGGTGCCGGAGCTGGAGGCATTTGTCCGCGACCTGCGCGCGGCGCTCGGCTAGCACGCAGCTATCACTGACGCGCATCCAGCGGGCCCACGCGGGTGCGCAGGTCGCTCACGCTCCCAGGAGGCACCAGCGGCTGCATACGCGTCAGGATCTCGCGCTTGAGCAGGGTGATCTGGTGGGCCAGCGCGGAGCTCGACACGCGCACGAAGAGCGTGCCCTCATGCAGACGCTCGGCCTGGGTGTGCTGGCGCAAGGGACCTCCCACCGCTTGCGCGTAGGCGGCGAAGATGCGTTGCTCGCGGGCCCGGTGCTCACCGCCGATGCTCGCCACCACGGCTGACATGAGGGATGCCGCAGTCTCGGGTTCGGCATTCCGGCGCCGCGGCCGCGTTGCAGATCTCACGCTGGGAACGTACTGCCGCCAGGGCTCGCTTGGCAACATGACATCCGCGAAAACGTGCCCTGGCGACGCCCCTTGCTACTATCAGAGAATGCGGCGCCGAATTGAAAGGCTACGGGGCTTTCGCCACGAAACCAGAGCGAATGCAGCGAGTGCAGACGCGCACCCGCTTGCGCGAGCCGCCGATCGTGACATGCACGTTCTGCAGATTCGGCCGCTGCTGGCTTTTGGTCTTGATGTTCGAGTGGCTCACGTTGTTGGCCACTTTCACTTGTTTGCCGCAAATTGCACACTGCGCAGGCATGGGTTCTCCGGAAGGGCGTACCATTAGCACTGACTGATGCGCTCCGCAAGCACTCACAGACAAGCAAGCCCCACCATCCTGGCTGTGGCGGCGCTCATTCTCGTGGCTGGCTACGGCCTGGCCTGTCGAAGGCCCAAGCCAAGGCGCGATGCGGCTGTCGATGCGGGACAGGCGGCGAAGGTGCTCCCGCCCGTCGACCTCGTCGGCGTGGTGCAGGACAGCGGAGGTGTGCCCCTGCCCGATGCCCTGGTCATCGCGTGGCCCAAGGACAAGCGCGCCGGTTCCGTGGTGCAAGCGCGCTCGAATCCCGAGGGGCGCTTTGTGCTGGCTCGTTTGCGGCCAGGGACGTGGACCCTGCTTGCCGAAGCAGCCGGCTTCGGCACGCTGGAAATCGACCGAGCCGTGCCATACTCTGAATCGCTCGTCCTGACTCTTGAAGGGGAGGGGCGCAGCCTGGGCGGCATTGTGCTCAGAACTCCCAGCAGTCCCGAACCCGGGGCGAATGTCGTGCTGGGCGGGCCGAGCCTGCGCTGGTCGCGTGAGACGGTGGCAGGCCCGCATGGGGTTTTCAGCTTCGCGGGTTTGGGTCTGGGCCGGTTTTCCATCCGCGCCGCGCATGGCCGGCTGGTGTCAGCGACAGCAAATCAGGTGATCGAAGAAGACACACGCCACTTGCCGCCGGTGCGGTTGCTCCTGGGTTCGGGCGCTTTTGTTGAAGGACGGGTGCGCGACGACACGGGCCGGAACCTTCCCGGGACCACGGTGGATGTGTTGACCATGCCATCCGATGACTTGCCCGTGACCTGCCAGTCGGATCAAGAAGGCAAGTTTTTCGCCGGGCCGATGCGCCCCGGTCGCTACCAGGTTGTCGCCCGCCTCGAAGGCCACGTTCTGCTAGATGCGCCAGAGCTTCTGCTCAGCGCCGGCAGCACGGTCTCTGCAGCCCTCAGACTTGCGCGGGGGGCACTCGTTTCGGGTCGTGTGCTCGACCAGGATGGCGCGCCGATGGGCGCAGTGCCCGTGTCAGTGGTCGGACTGGTTAGCGGCCAGGACAAGGTGATCGTCCTGCCAGGTGCCTTGCCCACAGCGGCCGAGGCAGCGGAACTGCCGGCCGGCTCAGTCGCGCGCCAGGGGAGCATTCGCACGGCGCTTTCCGATGCGCAGGGACACTTCGAGGTGAGGGGATTGGCTCCCGGACGCTCGCGGCTCGAGGTCTCCGCCGCTGACAAGCTGCCCCTGCGACGTGATCCGCTGCTGCTTGCGCCAGGCGATGCCCGAGATCTCGGCGATCTCGTCGTGCCAACCGGGGTCTTGCTTTCGGGCCGCGTCCTGGACGAGGACGGCCAGGTTCTGCAAGGCGCTCAGGTGGAAGCGCGCCCTGCCGGCAGGCAGCCTCGCCCCCCAGTCCGGGTCACATCCGACCGGCAAGGCCAGTTCTCCATTCGCGTCCCCGTGGGCGAATATGCCCTGGCCGCGCAGGCCAAGGACCATGCGCCTCAGGTCATCCCTATCGTGCGCGCCGTGGGGCATCCGGAGCCGGTGGAGTTCCGGCTTGCTCCGCGCGCCGCCGGCGCTGACGGAGGAACCGCGCCGCCATCGCGAGAAGCACCAGCGCGCCGGCCCTAGAGCCATGGCCTGGATCCACCGCGCAGGAACATCCCCCGACCTTTCCGACGGAATAGATGTCGCAGTCGCCCTGTACGTCATCGGGCGACAAGCTGCGCAGATCGACTTCTGCGCTGGGCGAGCCAACCGAGACGTACATCGTGGCATCCGTGATGGTCGCGGGCAGGTTGGGTGAGCTGCAATCGGGCACGGGATTCCCATGGTTGTCCACGGGCCTCGGCTTGAGCTTGCCATCTGCAAAAGTCCCACCCGGGATGAAGCAGGTATGGTCAAGTCCGATGACATGCCCGAACTCATGGGTAATCGCGCCCTGGAAGTCTTGGGTGTTGTACTCGAACTGCTCGGGATGGCCCACGAAGTCGCCCCAGGTGAAGTCGGTGGCATTCACTTCCAAGTCGGCGTCCAGGATCTCGCCGCTGTTCTTGAGTTGAAAGACGGTCGTCAAAGCCAAGGCACTCGGGTCATAGCAACCGCTACCCGCGGGTAGGGGATCGCGGCACCAGCCGCCTTGGCGGAAGATCAAGCGATTGTGGTAGTCCATGCCCACCGGGCCGGCGACATCGGAGAGCGGATTCACGGTGAAGAGCACGTTGCTACATAGCTTGACCCCATCGAGCGAGGCATTACTCCAAGCCGCGCCCGCCTGCTGAGCTGCGTCGAGAAATCCCGCGACATCCGACACCGGCGGAGGGGCGCCCAGGGAGAATTCCACAGTCACGCGAGGGGTTGCCCATGCGGTTGGCGCGCCCGCTTCGGTCACCGTGCGGACATAGGCCACAGCAGGCATGGACAGGGCTGCTATGCCTGCCACAACCGCGGTCGCTACCAGATTGGCTCGGCTTCTCATGAGAACTGTTTCGGGTTGCCTACGGCCGGACCAGCGCGCGCACACGCTGGCGAAGCTCATCCAATTCCATGGCAGGCTCCGGCGTTGCCGGCTGCAGGCGCCCCTGGGAATCGCGGCGCACCACCGCGGAATACTCCGCGGCTTCAGCCACCCAGCGCTTGGCGGTGCCGTCCCAACGCAGAGGACGCTTGCCCTGGCTCATTCCCACCACGCGCGGCGCGCCCTGGCCGGCGAGAAAGAGCACCGCCTTCTCGCCGGGCGCAAAGCTGGGCATGCCGTGGACGTGCATTTCGATATCGCCCACGCTGCCCCCCGGCTGAACGATGATCATTCGCTGGCCGACAGCGACGGACCCCTTCCAAGTTTCCGCGACCTTGATCTCGATGCGGGTGTGAATGTTTCGGCCGGAGGAATCCCATTCGCTGTTGGTCGATACCACCTGGGCAACGACGATGCGATCCGCCCCGGCGGTCAACTCAGCGAGGTCCATGGCTTGGACCAGCGAGGCCACCGCCGACCAGGGCACCAGTAGGGCCACAAGGCCTAGGGCAGCACTTCGCAAGAGAGTCATGACCACCAAGGCTAGCACTAGCCGCGTGGGAAACCCGCCGGCTTTGCCGGCGGCGCACCATCGCGGGAGGGTTTGGGAACCCTTTGAGGGTTCCCATGTCAACGAGGCGTGAACTCCTTGTCAATTCTGCGCAACGCCGGCTTGCTTGCGCGGGCCGCGGCAAGATCTGCAGCCGTGAGGCGGCCACTGCGCTTCATCATCGCAAGCAGGTCATGAAGTCTCTGCAGCCAACCATCGTCCACATGGCCATCGCGAAAACGCCGTGCCAGCACGTGCGGGTTGGGCGCCAGTGCCGCCAAGTAGGCTGAATCGATAGGGCGGAGCTGGTGAAGTTCCTTGCCGAAGTAGGCGCGCGCTGCTTGTCGCACGCCCCGAATTCCTGGGCCGAGGTCGATCACATTCAAGTAGAGTTCGAGGATACGTTCCTTGCCGAGGAGGTTGTGTAGGCGCCACGCCAGCACGGTCTCCTCCAGCTTGCGGGCCAAGGTTCGATGAGGAGTCAGAAACAGATTCTTGGCCAGTTGCTGGGTGATGGTGCTGGCCCCGCGTCCAAAGCTGCCGGTTTCGAGATCCTGCACCAAAGCATGGCGAATCGTCTCGATGTCGAAGCCATTGTGGGCAAAGAACCGACTATCCTCAGAGGTGAGAAAAGCTGCCGGCAGGTGCCTGGGCATCTCGGCCAGCGGGGCAAAATCAGGGTGGTACTTTCCCAGAGGGAGGCGAGGCGCCAAGAGGCCGGTTGGCGTCTCCTGCAGCAGGGCCGGGGTCAAACTGGCGAGCACCTGCGGTTCACTCTTGACCGTACAGCGCGGATGCACGCGGACGTTGAGAGCCAGGGTTTCCCAGGCCGCAGCGTCGAAAGAAAGGTCGACCGAAATCCCCAGCTTGCCGCCCAAAACCAACCCCTCCAATGCCTGTCGGACAGGCTGCGCTTGTGCTGCGAACAGATCGGCGCAAGGCAAGGGTGCCGCGGGCGGCGTGCTGACCGTGATCTCACCCCGGGGCGTTCCCAGCAGTTCGGCCCAGCCCTTGAGGTTTAGTTGTACGCCGAACCCACGCACCTCTGCTGCATCGATGTCGACTCGGCCGGTCGCGGTCGTCGCCTGGCCGCTGGCGTGGATCTCTATGCCAACGTTGCGCCAGGGCGTCCGGTCAACCGCGGGATGGTGCACCTGCAGCCCGCGAAGCTTGCTGTCGACCTGGAAGGCCACGCCCATTCGCTCCATGTCGAGAGACGCCACGACGTGGAGGTCGGCATGCGCTTCATCTAGTCCCAGCCCGCGCGGCTCTGCGATGACGTCAAGCGCGCGCAGGTCCAGGTCGCGTGCCTGCATTTGAAAATCGGCCACATCACCCGCGATCCGGCAAGAAATGCGCAGGCCCGAAGCAGCGCCGTCTGAGTCGTCCGTGCGCAGGTCAACCGACACCCCCTGTCCGGCGAAGCGTGCTTCGACCGTGGCGCCTTCGGCCAGAACGCCCCCGCCGGGAATCACCAGGCTGGCTCGCCGACCGGTTGCAGTCATCGGCATGCCCCGCACGCTCGCGAGCGCGACTTCAGGCAAGCGCAGGGTCGCGGCTGCACCCACCTCAAGCACAAGATCTCTCAACAGCGCCGATGCTTTGCCCTGGGGGGAGCGTTGGAAGCTGGCCTCGGGCGTGCGGAAAGCGACCCGCAATCCGCCCGGCAGAACCACCGTGCCGTGAACCCGCGCCCTGTGGACCGAAAGCGCAACCTCGCGGGAAACTCGGCGACCGCCCGATGGGGGAGATGGGGCCGCGGCCGATGGCCGGCCGGAGAAGTTGTCGGCGGTTGCCGTCCGCAGGTATTCGACGTCAAGACCATCCGCCGTCACTTCGGCAGGATCCCAGAATCCCCGGTCCGGGCCGCCCAGACGCACGACGATGCGTTCGGCACGCAGCATCGGCTCTAGGTCAAACGGGGGCGCTCCGAAGACCTCCACGCCATGCGCGACCAGAGTGCGCAACCCGCCTATGCCTAGGCGTTCCACCCGCACGTGACGCCCAATCGCCTGTTCCAAGCGCAGGCAGAACCACGGCACAAAGCCCCTGTTCCACAGTGTGATACCAGCGGGCACCAGGACCAAGGTAGCCAGGGCTACGGTCCCAAGCAGAACAAAACGGCGGGCGGCAGGGCGCAAGCGACAACATGGTACCGCTAGTGCCGCCTCTCCGACACTCGTTGTTGATTGAGCGACCGGGCGGATGGTGGCGGCGAGGGCGGAGGCCGGTGGCCGAATCCGGTTCCCCCTTCGGGGACTTCGGGACCCGCCACCCCCCTGTCCGCCCCGCGCGCTTCGCGCGCGCCCTCGCCGAATCCGGGACCGGCCACCGGCCTCCGCGGCCGTCAATCCGGCCACTCAACCAGCTAGGAACTTACGAGGTGCGGAACTAGGGGGTGTCCCTAATAGCCGGGGCGTATGAAGGGGGCATTGTAGAGAGCGGCCGCTCGGCGCTGGCGGGCTGATGCCGGGAGCGCTCCTCGGCGGACGCACGCCGACGGCCGCGCTGCGCGCGTCCATGGCGCGCTCGGCAGACGGGTCCCCCGGCACCCAGCTGCGCTGGTCGCCATGGCCC
>PMBS01000084.1 GCA_003153015.1 Myxococcales bacterium | reverse complement strand
GGCAACGCGCTCAAGTTCTACGCCAGTGTGCGGCTCGATATCCGCAAGATCGGCGTGGTGAAGAACGGCGAGCAGGTGGTTGGCACCAAGACCCGGGTCAAGGTGGTGAAAAACAAGGTGGCGCCACCCTTCCGCGAGTGCGAGTTCGAGATCCTCTACGGCAGCGGCGTGAACGCCGTGGGCGAGGTGGTGGATCTCGCGAGCGAGGCCGGCCTGTTGGAAAAGTCGGGCGCCTACTATTCGTGGCAGGGCGAACGCATTGCTCAAGGCCGCGACAAGGCCTGCCAGTACATGGCCGAACGCCCGGCGCTAGTCGACGAGCTGCGAGCAAAGCTGGTCGAGCAACGCAAAGCCGAGAACGCGCGCCTAGGCGCCCCACCTGTGACCGCGAGCGCAGAGGCCACGAGCGCCGACACCGCAGCGGCGTGAGGGAAGAATGCCGGCTTCTCACAGAGCCCACTGAGGAGGATGAGGACGGAGGAGGGTTGTATGGGATCTCGGGGTCGATCATCAGGGCGGCGATCGGTGTGCGCCGCTTCCGATCCTTCGCAGTCAGATGCCCGAGGTCGCCGAAAAGTTCCCGGGACTTGGAACACCGTTTCAGTAGGTGGCGTAGAGCGCCAGTCCTGCTGCCGCGTGGTTGCCCGCTTTGTCCATGGGTGGCACAAGGATAAGCGTGACGCCGCCCAGGCTGGCGGCTGTGCCTCCAGCCATGAGCAGCCAGCCGGCAAGCGCGGTGTTGTATTTGGATGATACGCACTTGGCGGGCCAGCACGCGGCTTGGCCGTCCAGCCAAAGTAGGTAGGCTCCGCTGCCCACCGCCGCCAAACCGGTCAGGATCGCGCCCACGCCAAACACCTTTTGCCAGCGCGGAAGACGCGCCCAACGCGATGGAGACGGCGAGCCGGAAACGGCGTTCACTGCGGACGCGTCGGTCGCCACCGGCGTGGGGAGGAGGGACGGCTGTTTCTGTGGAATGCCTGCCGCATCTGCTGCCTCTGCTGCCAGGGCCGAGCCCGGCGCGGCGATGACCTGGAGGATGAGTATCGCAACCAGCGTGCAGACCGCAGCCAAGCCAATCTCCGAGCGGGCTGGCGCCTGGTCAGCTCTGACGTGGGCCATGGGCTTCTTCGCTTGGTCGTGGCGGGTCTACGGGGTATCGGAACTTGTCTTCTCGGTCTTCTCGGTCTTCGTAGTCTTGTCGGTCTTCTCGGTCTTCTCGGTCGTCGCGGTCTTGTTGGCCTTGTCGGCCTTTTCGGTCTTCTCGGTCTTCGTAGTCTTGTCGGTCTTCTCAGCCTTTTCGCTCTTCTCGGCCTTCTCGCCCTTCTTGCCCTTCTTGCTGTCCTTGCCCTTCTTGTCTTTGGGCTGATCCTGGTCTTCGGCCCCGGCGCCCTCCGCGGCAGCTTGGTCCTCGGCGGCAATCTCAGCTGCCGCTTTCTCCTCGGCCGCCGCTTCCTCTTTGCGTTTCTTCTCGGCAGCCTCTTCCAGCCGTTTCTTCTCGGCCTCTTGGGCGCGCTTGGTCTCCGCCTGAATCTCTCGGTCCAGGTCTTTCTCGCGCTTCTCAGCGCAGCCCTTGGGCTCGCACTCGCCCGAACACTCGCACTTGCCCTTCTTTGGGCAAAGGCAAACCCCCACTGAATTGCGGTAGCAGCCGCACGCGTTGAGTTGGGGCGCGTCCGACGTTGTCTTCGACCCCGCGATCGCATATGGCGCAAACCCCATCACCACCAGCATTGGCAGCAATCGCCACACAGTTCGCATGTCTTCTCTCCTCGTCTCGTTACGTTTGGTTGGCCCGGCCCTCGGCCGGACGAAGCGTAGTGTACACGTTCACCGGAGAACGGGGGTGGCAGTTTGACATGTGGGTTTGTTTAGTTTTTCACTGCCAGTTGGCGCCCCGCTTCCTTGCATCGCCGCGAGATCATTCGCACATGTTTGATCGCGACAACAGCCGGACATCCTTGTCGGACTTAGCCATACCTAGACGTCCAATGTCCGACATTGACGTACCTCACTGCCCCAACAGCCGCTGCAGGATCTCGTTCGCGGTCTTGGGGTCGGCCTTGCCACCCATTTCCTTCATCACCTTGCCCACGAAAAAGCCGAGGAGCTTGCCCTGGCCGGCGCGATAGCGCGCGACCTCGTCTGGGTACGCCGCAACCACCTTCTGGCAGGTCCTTTCGATGAGGCCCACATCGGACACCACCGCCACCGACTCGCTCGCCACGATCTCGCCAGCCCCCCGCTTCTCCTGCCACATGCGGCCGAACACGTCTTTGCCCAGCTTGCCCGAGAGCGTGCCCTTCTCGACCAGGTCCACCAGCTCGGCCAGCGCCTTGGGCGGCACCGGCAGGTCCGCGGCGGCCAGGCTGCGCGGATCGTTCACCCGGGCCAGCACCTCGTTGATGATCCAGTTGGCCAGCTTCTTTGCCGGCGCTGTGCACGCCTTGCTTGCGGCGTCGAAGTAGTCGGCGATCTCGCGCTCGGAACCCAGCACCCCCGCGTCCTGGCTGGACAGCCCCAAGGCACTGGTGTAGCGGCGGTAGCGGTTCTCGGGCAACTCGGGCAAGGAAGCCCGCGCTCGCTCGATCCAATCGTGGTCCACCACCAGGGGCGGCAAATCGGGCTCGGGAAAGTAGCGGTAGTCATGCGCGTGCTCTTTGCTGCGCATGGATTGCGAGAGGCCGCGCTCCGGATCCCAGAGCCGGGTTTCCTGCACCACTGCCTCGCCCCGATCCAGCACGGCGGCCTGGCGCCGGATCTCGTGTTCCACGGCCTCGCGCACGTGCTTGAACGAGTTAATGTTCTTCAGCTCGGCCTTGGTGCCCAGCTTCTCGGCGCCGTGTAGTCGCAGCGACACGTTGGCGTCGCAACGAAGTGACCCCTCCTCCATGTTGCCGTCGCTGATCCCCAGGGTACGCACCAGGGTGCGTAGCGCGCGCATGTACTCGGCTGCTTCCTCAGCCGAGCGAATGTCAGGCTCGCTCACGATCTCGACCAGGGGCACGCCCGCGCGATTGAAGTCCACGAAGCTGACGCCCGAATCGTCGTGGATATTCTTGCCCGCGTCGTCTTCCAGGTGGATGCGGGTCAGGCGTACGCGCCGCGATTCACCCGCCACGCGGAACTCCACCGCGCCGCCTTCGCACAAGGGCTCCTCGTACTGCGAGATCTGAAAACCCTTGGGCAGATCCGGGTAGAAGTAGTGCTTGCGCGCGAAACGACAGCGCGGCCGGATGTGTGAACCCACGGCCAGACCCAGGCGCACCGCCGCGTCCACCACCGCCCGATTGAGCACCGGCAAGGCGCCGGGCAAACCCAGACACACAGGATCGGTGCAGGAGTTGGGCTCCTCGCCGAACGCGGTCGACGACGAGGAGAAGATCTTGGAACGGCTGGCAAGATGCACGTGCACCTCCAACCCGATCACGGCCTCATATCGATCGACGCTCATGACGGATCCTCGGGCAGTCGCTTGTGCCANNCGCTGGTACTCGCCGGCCACGCGGAAGACGGCCTCTTCGCCGAGAGGCGGCCCGATGAGCTGCAACCCGATGGGCAGGTGGTTCTTCGTGAACCCGCAGCACTGGGATAGGGCGGGCACGCCGGCCAGAGCCGGCGCCACGGTGTAGATGTCGGCCAGATACATCTGCAGCGGGTCGGCGTGGCGCTCGCCTAGCTTGAAAGCAGGCGTGGGCGAGGTGGGCGTAGCCAGCACATCGCACTTGTCGAACACCGCGCGGAAGTCGTCCGCGATCTTGCGTCGCACGCGCAACGCCTTGCCGTAGTAGGCTTCGTAGTAGCCCGAACGCAGCACGTAGGTTCCCAAGATGATCCGGAGCTTGGGCTCGGCGCCGAATCCCTCGCCACGCGTCTTGCAGTACAGCTCTTCCAGCGACGTGGCCTCGGCCGTGCGATGGCCGTAGCGAACGCCGTCGTAGCGCGCCAGGTTCGACGATGCCTCGGCCATGCAGACCAAGTAGTAAGTCGCCACCGCGTACTGGGTGTGGGGCAGCGAAACCGACACCAGCTTGGCACCGGCGCGCGCGATTTCGTCGACGGCTCCACGCACTGCTGCCTCCACCTCGGGATCCATACCGGCCTGGAAGTACTCCTCGGGCACGCCCACCCGCAGGCCAGCCAGACCGGCGGCGCAAGCCTGGCGGTAGCGGCCCACCGGCGAGGGAATCGAGGTCGCATCGCAGGCATCGTGCCCGGCGATGACCTCCAGCAGGGTGGCCACGTCCTCGACCGTCCGACCGAAGGGACCCGGATGATCGAGCGACGAGGCAAACGCGATCACGCCATAGCGGGACACCCGGCCGTAGGTCGGTTTGATGCCCGCGACGCCACACAGGGAGGCCGGCTGTCGAATCGAGCCGCCTGTGTCAGTGCCCAGGCTGCCCGCGCACAGCGATGCCGCCACCGCAGCCGCCGAGCCGCCCGACGATCCGCCCGGCACGCGCTCCAGATCCCAGGGATTGTGCACGGGTTTGAAGGCGCTGTTTTCGTTGGACGAGCCCATGGCGAACTCGTCCATGTTCAACTTGCCCAGGGCAATGGCGCCCGCCGCAGCCAAACGCGCGGACACAGTCGACTCATAGGGCGGCACAAAGCCGCGTAGGATCTTGGAACCGGCCGTGGTCTCCAGGCCCCGGGTCACGAAGATGTCCTTCAAACCAATTGGTACGCCCGCGAGCAGGCCCGGGTCTCGGCCCGCAGCGACCGTGGCATCGACCTGGTCCGCGCGCCGGCGCGCCCCGTCGCCATCGACCAGCAAGTAGCAACCCAGCCGGCCATCCAGGCGGCGGATGCGGTCGAGATAGGACTCGACCAACTCGCGTGCCTTCCATTTGCGCGCGCGCACCCCATCGGCCAATTCGGCGATGGAGGCACCCTTCACCTGCGGCGAAGCCATGGCTAGATTCCCTCGCCTGCGCCGGGAACGATGCGCGGTACCTCGAAGAAGGAGTCGCGTCGCCGGGGCGCATTCTGCAGAGCCTCCTCAACCGACAGCGACGGCGCGGGCTCGTCCTGTCGCAGGGGACAGTCGAAGGGCACGGCGTGGGTCATGGGCTCGGTGTCTCCCGTATCCAGGTTCTTCACCGTGTCGATGTATTCGAGGATCGCGTCCAGCTCATGGGTCATGCGCTCGATCTCCGCCTCTGATAGGCGCAGGCGGGCGAGCGTCGCAATGGTTCGGACCTCGTCAGGTTGAATGCGCGGCATGGCTCCCGTCTTTTAGCACCATCGGTTGACAGAATCTCCCAACCAACGTCAAAATGACTGACCCCCGGTTCGGGAGCAGACAGTCTTTTGCTGAAGGAGGCCAAATGAACTTCGACGTCACTCAGCAGGAGTCCTATTCGCGCAGCGAGCTTCTCCTGCGCACGTTCTTCGGCTGGCTGTACATCATGGTGCCGCACATGCTGGTCCTGTTCTTCGTGGGCATCTGGTCGGGCATCCTGCACTTCATCGCGTGGTGGGTGATCCTGTTTACCGGCCGCTATCCAGCCTCTTTCTTCGAGTTTCACGTCAAGATGCTGGCGTGGACCATGCGACTCAATGCCGTCACTTGGAACCTGGCCGACGGCTATCCGGCGATCGGAACCGCAGGCAGCCACCCGGCCGTCACGCTGGAGGTTCCCTATCCCGAGTCGCTGAGTCGTGCGAAACTACTTCTGCGTGCGTTTTTCGGTCTCATCTACATCACCATCCCGCACGGGTTCTGTCTCTACGTCCGCATGCTAGCGACCAGCGTTCTGAACGGCCTGTCCTGGTGGTACATCCTGTTCTCGGGAAGGATTCCCAAAAGCTGGTTTCAGTTCAACGTGGGAACCCTGCGTTGGATGACGCGGCTGAATCTGTATGCGGCCAACATGACAGACGACTACCCGCCGTTTTCCGGCAAACCGACCCCAGTTGTAGCCCAGACCGCCGCAGTCTAAGCCACGCATCGTCCGCGGTGACCCAGTGTCGGAACCCATCCCACTTCCCCAACCTCACGAACTTCCGCAACGAGAGAAGGACGACGCCCTGGCCGCGTACTTGATGAACTTCGCGGCCTGGGGCGCTGGGCTTCCCATCCCTTCGTTGAATCTGATCGCGGCGTGGGTCTACTTTCTCATCAATCGCAGGAAGAGCCGCTTCGTGGCCTTCCACTGTTTTCAGGCCTGCACCTCGCAGATCCCGACCACGGTATTCAACATCATCGCCGTTGGCATGGCCATCGACTACGTGCTCATCCTGGATCGTACCCTGCCGCGTCTCTTCTGGCCCTACGTTGTCTTCGCGGTGGTGGCGAACCTGGTCTATTTGGGGTCGAGCATCTACGCCTGTGTCCGGGCAGCCAAGGGACGCTTCCACTACTTCCTGGTATTCGGACGCTGGGCCTATGCGCGCTACTACGGCCCTAACGCCGTTGCGCTCGAACCCAGCGCGGGTCCCCACAATCTCCCTCCCGCGGGCTGCTGACATGCGAATCCTCAGGGAACTGCTGCTTCTCCTCTCGCTCTATGCCGGGATCGCCTTGGCTGTCTATGGGGTCTGGCGGGTTTGGCCGGAATCGAAGAGTCACAAGGAGGGCGTTTCGCAGGATGAAACTTCCCTGTTGGATCGGACGGAGGGAAAAATCCGGGAGCTGCTGCACCGAGAGGTGACCGCCGATGCCAACGACGAGCCTGTGGTCAAGCAGGGACTGCGCAAGCTGCAGGAGCGCCTGAGTCCGGCGCTGGGCAAGCTTTCCTATCCGCTTGAGATCTACGTAATCGATTCGGGTACGGTGAACGCCGTCTGTCTGCCCGGGAATATTGTCTTGGTGTACTCGGGCCTGCTGCGCAGGCTGCAGTCACCCGAGGAATTGGCCGCTATCCTCGCGCACGAGACCGCCCATGCGGTGCATCGGGATCCCATGCAGGCCTTGAAGCGGGAACTGGGGCTAGCCGCGCTGTTTGCCATGGTGGGGGGGCGCGGGGATGGCGTCACCGGGCGCCTGATGCGGCGACTGGTGAGCAGCGGTTTCAGCCGGCAGCAGGAGCTGGCCGCCGATGAAGAAGCGCTGCGTGTCTTGGCTGCCTCTGACATCGACCCCAAGGCGCTGGCGGATGCCCTGCGACGGATTCGGGGAGAGAAAGAGGACGATCCGGCGGTGCTTCAGTACATCAGCACCCACCCTGGCTTCGATGAGCGCGTGCAGTTGTCCGAGAAGGCGTCGGCGGACTGGCCGGGCAAAGCGCGCCCGATCGATCTTGACTGGAAGCAGTTCCGATCCCAGTTCCGCGTCCTCCGGTGATCAGGCTAGCTTTTTCACCACAGAGAGCACAGAGAACACAGAGCAGCCTCACGGCCGCAATCAAGGGGATCGCTCCGGCCACGGCCACGGCCACGACCACGGCCACGACCTCCTGCAACTATCGCGACACCGTCGAGAATCTTCGCGGCCCGCGAAGATTCCGCATCCTAGTAGTACAGAGAGGGGGGACGGAAGAAGGGGTTCGGATCGGACAGTCTACCCTTTCTTCTTTCCGGTCCGGCTCTGTGGCCTCTGTGACCTCTGTGGTGAAGTAGCTTACTTAGATCCCCGGAGTGGCCGCTAGGTTCGCTGCACCCGGGCGGTGGTGAGGAAGTGATTCTCGATCTCGGTCCAGAAGCCAGCGGCGGAGAATGCGCCGTCGTCCCTGGCCAAGGCGAGCGCGATCGCGACAGACCCGTCGGGCAGCGGGGTCAGGCTGGCTTCATGGAATCCCACGTGCCGTCCCACCACCGGATCAATGGCTTTGTAAAGGGCCTCCTTGAGCGAGAAGTGCAAGGTGACCACGCGCCGGTGGTCTTTCTCTGGCACGCTCTCCAGCCGAGCCAGTTCGTCCTGGGTGAGCACGCGCGTGCGTAGGTCTGGACGAGCCTGGGCGCGGGCCGCCTCGACCGAAGCGAAGACTGGCGGACAGGTCTCCAGGTCAACCCCAATGCTGGTGACGTTCTCGCGGCGGGCCGCCAGGCCGACCGCCAGCGTGCGTTTGTGGCTGATGGAGCCAGCCAGGTCAGAGGGCAGTGCGGGTGCGCCGCGCCGGGTGGCCAGGATCGGGCCGGGCTCAATGCCGAGGTCGCAAAACGCTTCCCGCAGGGCGAGCCGGCCGGCGACCCAGCTAGGGTGGCGGGCGGGAGCCAAGGTCGAAACGAAGCCACGCTCCTCAGGAAGCAACCCTGCCAAGATCGTCTCGTCCACCTCCGCCGGTATGCGAACCCCCACGCACCGGCCGTGCACCAAATTGAGACGAAAGGCGATCTCGGCACCCATCAGACACGCCCTATCCTCCTATCGTAGCCTAAATTGGGCGCGAGCCAACGTTCCATCTCGTCCAGCGCCAAACCCCGACGGTGGGCGTAGTCCTGCGCTTGCACGCGGTCGATGCGGCCCACGTCGAAGTAGCGTGCCAGCGGGTGGGCGAGATACAGGCCGCACACGCTCGCGGCCGGGCGCATGGCAGAGCTTTCCGTCAAGGTGATGCCCACTGCGGGTGCCTGCAGAAGATCAAAGAGCGTCTGCTTCTCGGTGTGGTCGGGCCAGGCGGGATAGCCCGCCGCGGGCCGGATGCCGCGATACTTCTCTGCGATGAGGTCCTGGTTGCTCAGCTTCTCATCAGCGCCGTAGCCCCATTCGCGACGTACACGCTGATGCAAGCACTCGGCAAACGCCTCGGCCAGTCGGTCGGCCAGGGCCTTGACCATGATCGCGCTGTAGTCGTCGCCGGCTTGCTCGAAGCGCCTCACCAGCTCCTGCGCGCCGGTGCCCGCGGTGACCGCAAAGGCGCCCACGTGGTCGGGCAGGCCCGCAGAGGCAGGCGCCACGAAGTCGGCCAGGCAGTGATAGGGGCCGGATCCGGCCTGCTGGCGCAGCATGGGGAAGCGGCACAGCTCGTGGGTGCGGCTCTCGTCGGAAAAGAGCACGATGTCGCTGCCCTCGCTGCAGGCCGGCCACAGGCCATAGGCCGCGCTCGCGGTGAGGGTTTTCTCTTCCACAATCTGGGCCAGCAGCTTCTGGGCCGCGCCGAAGAGATCGCGGGCCGCAGAGCCGTACTTGGGGTGGTCGAGGATCTGCGGATACTTGCCCTTCAGTTCCCAGGCGGTGAAGAAGAAGGTCCAATCGATGAAACGCGCCAGCTCGTCGAGTGGCTGCCGTTCGATCACGCGGCGGCCGATGAAAGTTGGCGTGGGAATATCCTCTGGCCGCCACACGATCGCCGGCCTGCCTGCGCCGGCCGCGGCGTAGGGAACGAGCGGCCGTCGCTGCTTGTCGGCGTGAATCTCGCGCAGCTGCTCCTGCTCGGCACGGGTCTTCTCTGCAAGAACGTCCCTCTGTTCAGGATCCAGCAGCGCGGAAACCACGCCCGCCGCGCGCGAGGCATCGAGTACATGCAGGGTGGGACCGCTGCGCTGGGGCGCGATCTTGACCGCGGTGTGTTCGCGATTGGTGGTGGCACCACCGATGAGCAGCGGGTGTGAAAGGCCTCGCCGTTCCATTTCCTGCGCCACGTGCACCATCTGGTCGAGCGAAGGCGTGATGAGCCCCGAGAGGCCCACGATGTCGACCTTCTCTTGCACAGCCGTGTCGAGGATCTTCTCGCAAGGGACCATCACACCCAGATCGATGACCTGGTAGTTGTTNNAGCACACGGCCGCGCGGCTGCACCACGCCCTGCGCTTTCTCGGCCTCCATGAAGGGCTGCAGATAGGCCACCGCCGCCTTCATGGCGCGCGCGCTCTTGACCACCTGGGGCAGGAACATTTTGCCCGCGCCAAAGAGATCGCCCACCACAGCCATGCCGGCCATGAGCGGGCCCGAGATGACGTCAAGCGGTCGCCCCAGTTTCTGGCGCGCCTCCTCGGTGTCCGCCTCGATGAAGTCCACCATGCCGTGGACCAAGGCGTACTCCAGGCGCTTTTCTACGGGCGCTTGTCGCCACGACAGGTCCTGGGTTCGCTTGCTGGC
>PMBS01000101.1 GCA_003153015.1 Myxococcales bacterium | reverse complement strand
GTTCGGGGCCTGATCCAGCAGTAGCGCCTTCTACAACTTTGTGCAGGTAGGCGACCAAGAGCTGGGGCACGGACCACAGGGCCAGGCGGCGGTGGAGGGCATTGCGCGCTTGGGCTGCGACCAGGTCATTGACCAAGTCGGCGGCGGTGGTGAGGCGGACTCGGGTGCCACGCAAACAGGCCATCTGGGCTTGGAAGTTGGGCCAGCAAGACGCAGCATTCAAAGCAGTCTCGTGCCTGGAGTGCGAAAAAGTTAGGATTTCAATAGGGATAGCTGGCGCGCTTTGCGGCGGCGTGGGGCCGAGCGAGAGGTGGCGAGCAGATCGGCGGGCAGATTGTCGAGGAAAGGACAGGTGCGATTCTCGACGGTACGGCCGGCCAGGGTGCGACGATTCGCGGCGGTCAGGATCAGGCGCTGCTGCGCGCGGGTCATGCCTACGTAGAGCAGACGACGTTCTTCTTCCACGTCGGCAGGCGGCAGCCAAGGCAGACGCAAGGGTACAATGCCATCTTCGCACCCGGCGATGAAGACCAGCGGGAACTCCAGGCCCTTGCTGGCATGCAGGGTCAGGAGTGCCACCTTTTGCGGAAGGTGCTCGAGATCGGTCTCGCGCGCGAGCGCCATTTCGGACAGGAACGCGGCCGCATCGGCACCAAAGGGCACGGCAAAAGCCCGCAAGAGATCAAGCGCACGCAGGCGGCGCGGGTCGGCCACGGCGTCGGGGACCAGCGTGGCGAGTAGGTCGGCGACGGGCGGAAGCTGCGCTTGCGCGGGCTGGCTAGTCGCGTGGGGAGTCGGCGAGCTTTGCTCGCCGCGGACCATCTCGGGAGGGCATGGCGAGGCCGAGCGCGAGGGCGCGAGCGCAGCGAGCGGGGGTGGTGGGGAAGGTGCAGGTCCCGAAGTCCCCGTAGGGGGAAGCGAGCGGGGGGGAGTGGCAGGTGGGGGGCCGAAGGGCGAGGCGAACCCTGCCAGGGTTCCCATATCATCGACATGCCGGCGCAACTTGGCCAGGATGTCCCCCACATGCGGGCGCGCGGCAAAGGTGTCGTCGCCCAGGCGGTGACAAGGAATCCCGTTTCGGTCAAGCGCTTCCTCGATGACATCGGCCTGGGCAGACAGGCGCACCAACACGGCGATCTGGTGAAAGGCGAGGGCGTGGCCTTCGCCGGCGCGGCCTGCGTCCATGGAAAGAAAACTGGTGCCCGCAACCTGTGCCTCGATTTCGGCGGCGATGAAATCCGCCTCGGCCCGCTCATCGGCAAGAATCTGGCGAAGGACTGTGCTCCCCGGCGCTGAACGTGGTTGCAGCGGACGCGAGGCGCGACATGGGGTGCGTTCGATGACAGCGGTGGCCAGCCGCACGACCGAAGCAACGGAACGGTAGTTGCGGGCCAGCGTGAGGGTGCGAGCCCCGGGATAGTCGGTGGCAAAGCGGCCGAAATGCGACGGGTCGGAGCCGCGAAAACCGTAGATGGCCTGATCGGGATCGCCGACCGCGCACAGATTCGTGGTCGGCCCCGAGGGCGCAAGCAGACCCACCAATCGGTACTGGGCCGCATTGATGTCCTGATACTCATCCACCAGCAGGTGACGGCAGCGACGGCGCGCAGAAGTGAGCGCAGATTGATCGGTCTCCAGCAGGCGGACAGCACGAGCAACCAGATCGTCGAAATCCACCGAACCCGCACCGGCCAGCGCCTCTTGGTAGGCAGCATAGACGGCCGCCAACTCGGGTGCTGCATCGTCGGGCGCGATCAGCGCGGCCTTGGCCAACGAGATAGCACTTGCCACCCGCGCCACCGATAGGCCGCACTCGCCCGCTTCGCTGTGCACGCGAGCGAGCAGCGCGTGCCGCCCCGCCTCATCGAGAATCACAAAGTGCGGGGGCAGCCCGGCGGCAGTGGCGTGCGCTCGCAACAGCTCGAGGCCGAGCGCGTGGAAGGTCTGCACCGAAATGCCTTCGGCGCGCGCGCCCAGCAGCTTGGCGAGGCGCTCACGCAACTCGGTAGCGGCCTTGCGCGTGAAAGTGATGGCGGCGATTTCGGCCGGCGCAGCGACGCGGGTACGAACCAGGCGCGCAATCCGCTCCACCAGGGTGCGCGTCTTGCCGGTGCCCGGGCCCGCCACGATGAGCAGCGGTCCCTCGCCATGAGCGACGGCTGCTTCCTGTTCGAGATTGGGACCGCCGGCGTAGTCCTTCGGAGTTTCTTCGCTTTCCGGATGCGTCGCTGGTTCGGCCTTGGTTTGCTCGGTGACAGCGACGGCCGTGCCGGCAAAGGAAAAGGCCGTTTGCGCGAGCAGGCGTCGGCGCTCCTCTGCATCGAACATACGCACGATGCCGTACTCGCCGTCATAGCCAGCTTGCCGTATCACCTCGCCCGCACGCATGCGGCGCACAGCCTCGGCCAGCAAGGGCGGTCCATCGCGGCCCAGGTCCTCCAAGGGCGCATCCTGCAACACGCTCAGCTCGGGCCCAATGCGCGATACCAGTTGCTGGCAGGCGCTCCACACGCGCCTGCTGCCTGCTCCCACGCCCAGCACCTCGCCCAGGACTTCGGCCAGCGGCACCAGACTGGTAAAAGGCTTGGCCCCCTCTGGCCGAAAACCCGCGGGCCGGTCAGCCAGCGCCGCCACTCGGCCCAGCACTCCGCCGGTGAGCGGCTTTCCGCAGCGCGGACAGGTCTTGCCGCAGGCCGCAGACTCTTCGGGCGTCATCACCACCTCACACTTGCGGTGGCCATCGGCGTGGTACTTGCCTTCCTCAGGAAAGAACTCGAGCGTGCCGAGAAAACCGGCCCCGCGTTCGCGAAGCGCGTCTCGCATCGCAAAGTACGAGAGATCGCAGTCGAACAAATTGGCCTCGCGACCCAGCTTCTCCGGCGAATGGGCATCGGAGCTAGACACGAGCGCGTAGCGATCCAGGGCGGAGAGGCGCCAGTTCATGGCCGGGTCCGACGAGAGCCCAGTCTCGACTGCGAAGATGTGATCCGCGAGATCGGCGAAGCACTCGGAAATCGAATCGAAACCCGACTGCGAGCCCAAGGCCGAAAACCAGGGTGTCCAGATATGGGCGGGGATCAAAAACGCATCCGGCGAGCATTCGAGCGTGATCTCCAGGAGGTCGCGCGAATCAACGCCGAGGATCGGGCGCCCGTCGGACTCGATGTTGCCGATGCGGGCCAGGCGCGACGACACGCGTGCCGCGGACTCGAAGTCGGGCGCATAGATGAGATTGTGCACCTTCCGCACCCGGTCGCCGCGGCTGTAGATGCTACTGACTTCAAGCGACAACATGAAACGCACGGGTGCGCGACAGGCGGCCGGAACCTCGGCGTCCACCGCCCTGGCGGACTCATTGTGCAGCGAATAAAGGCCTTCACCCGTGGGCACCAGCTTCTCGCGCAGCTCAGCGAACCAGCGCGGATGGGAGAAGTCACCAGTGGCGACCACGGCGATCCCCTTGCGCTGGGCCCAGCGATGGATCTGCTCCAGGTTCAGCTCCTTGCTGGTCGCCCGCGACAGGTAGGAGTGGACATGCAGGTCAGCCACGAACCGCAAGGTGGACGGAGTGTATCAAGTTTGCGCTTGACTCATACACCCAACTACCCAATCATCGCTCAATCCATAACCGCGCGCCAGATGACGCGTGGGGCAATGGCTCTTGTCTATCCAGGCACTTCACCCAAGATCTAGTGCCGGTCGGATGACAACTGAGAGTGCAGTATTTGAACGAAAGGAGAGTTAGAAATGAAAGTACGTATGCGACGAATCGAGTCGGGGAGCCTGTTCTGTGCACTGGTTCTTGGCACAGCCTTGACTCTCAGCCCCGGCTGCGGAAGTAGTAACTCCGGCTGCACACCCGGCACCGCGAANNACGCGGGACTCACCTGCTCGTCCGGCCTCTGCACAACCTCTAGCGTCGGGCCTGGCTGCGGTGCTATCAACTCCGCGTGTGCATCCATTGCGACCGATGCTTGTGGCACATGCCTTGCCCAATGTTGCTGTTCAACGTTCATCCTGTGCACCAGCAGCACGGCCTGCACAAACCTGCTTTCGTGCGAGTCGAATTGCGGCACTGCCTCGTGCAACGATGGATGCGTCTCCCTCTATCCGTCAGGGGAGACCAATCTAAACAACCTCCTCAACTGCACGATCACGAACTGCATGGATTCGTGCGGCTAGCTAGCCAGTACCTGGGCGCCGTGATGGTGATCGGCGGAACCATTTCCCGAGGGAATTGACGATGAACGGACGGCCACGCCGCAGGTGGCGGTTGTGGTTCTTGGTGCTAGTCGTTGTGGCCGCCATTGGTTTGCTACTCGCCCTAGTACTGCCGAAGAAGCTGGACGCTCCTAGCGTCCAGCCAACGGAGCAGTCTAACGATTGGAAAGATACCCTTGCGAAGGTCGAGAGAGTCCGCTCAGTGCCTAGGCTTGCAGTGAAACCGGAGCCAATGCCAGAGCAGCGTGTGGCTCTATCCGTTTTCGACAAGCAGGTCACCCAGAGGGAAGAGATTCAGCGTATACCCTTGGCCGCCCCATCCCCGGCCAAACCCAAAGAACAACCGTCCGATGCGGGAGCCGAATCTCTCACGAACCCCAATCTACTGCTCATGCGCAAGCTTTCGGAGCGTCTGAAGCGCATGCAAACAGGTGGAAGTTCCGCCGCGTCCAAGTAGCAATCCAGGCGCATCTGCGCAGTGGCGCTGAAAAAGACCGTTCTGCGCGTGTAGCAGGGGGCACTAATGCTACAATGGCCAGCCGGGGGATTTCGCTTGCCTGCCGTCAAAGCCATCTGTCCAAAATGTGCGAAAGCTCAGGAAGTCGGCGGCGACGTGCCGGCCGGTGGCGCTGACCACGTCTGCATCTACTGCCACACCGTCTTCAAGGTTAGACCACCCGCCAGGGCCGACAACCTCCCAGCGTCGCGCGATGCGGTCCCGCGTCCCACCGACCTGCCGGCACCGCGCGAAACAATCCCGCGTCCCGGGGATTTGCCGGTGTCGCGCGATGCGGTCCCGCGTCCCACCGACCTGCCGGCACCGCGCGAAACAATCCCGCGTCCCGGGGACTTGCCGGTGTCGCGCGACGCAGCCCCGCGTCCCGACGATCTCCCCCAATCCAAAGGCTGGACGCGGCCTGGGTGGCTGCCCGGTTCAGACAGGGGTTCCAGCAAGACACCCCCACTGGGATTGGCGCTGGATTTATCGTTGGCGCAGCATCCCCGGGCGACTGGCGGTGGGCCTCCGCTAAGCTTGGACTTGGACTCATCGCCTTCGCCGCTATCCACGTCGGGCCCGCCTCCGTCTGGGTTGTCGTTGGACCTGGGCGGGTCTGCTGCTGCGCCGCCAACCCGCGCGCCGGCAGGACTGCCCAACTCACCGCCCGCGGCTATGGCACCGAAGATGGCCGGTACTGCCGGGCAGGTCGCGGGCCGCAGCGGCGCAGCTCCGCCCCCAATTCCCGCGTCAGCGCGCCTGCCGCCGGGGGTGCCCACGGTGACGCCGCTCGCGCCGACCGGAGCGCCTGCGCCCAAGCTGTCGCCGCTCATGCCGGCTAGAGCGCCCGCTCCTACGCTGGCGCCGCTCAGCCCGTCGCCGCCCTTGTCCGAGTCTTCCCCGGCGGGAAGTTCGCGACCGACGACCGGTGCGGACTTGGGGTTCAGCCTGGAGTTGGAGGGCGATTCGGGCTCACAAGCGGGGCCCGCGAGCCTGCCCTTCCCGGGCGCTCGAGTCGCCAGCGAAGGACTGGCCGAGGCAGCAGCCGCAGACCAGTTGCCCGCCCTGCAGCCCGTCGCGGGGCGAGCACCCATGCGTGGAGGCGCCCTGCGGCCGGTGTCCAAGAAGGCCGGGATTCCCAAGTGGGCTATCGCGGTCGGCAGCGGAGTCATTGTGGCGGGGGTTGCTGCCGCCGTCTTCTTGCCATCTTCGCACAAAGCACCGACGGTCGAGCAAGTCATCGGCCCTGTGGCGGCAGACTTGCTCAACGACAGTCCAGCAGCCTATGAGACGGCCGAGAATCAGCTCGCGCAGGTCCTCGGGCCCTTGCAGGACGAAGGCGATGTCCTGCGGAGCAAGGCCGCCGAGATCACGCTTCTCGACGTCCTCGTCCACGGCGGGGATCCGTCCAAGACGGTTCGCGCCGAGCAGCTCCTGCAAGCGATCAAGCCGGCGCAGAAACCCCTCGCCGGACTCCAGCGAGTTAAGGCGCTCCTGGCGGTTGCCAAGGGCAGGCCGAATGACGCCGAGCCCGCCCTCGCAAATGAAGGCGGGGCGGTTGAGAGCCAATTGGCCGTGGCACTGGCGCGGATGGCCAATGATAAGGCTGCCGCCGCGGTGGAGCCGTTGCGCCGGTACGCAGCCGCCCGTCCCAAGGAACTGGTCGCTCAGTATCTGCTGGCGCGGGCATTGGATGAAGCCGGCAAGCCCGAAGCGCGGTTGGAGTACGAGAAGGTTCTGAGCAGGAACCCCGCGCACTTCGGCGCAGCCCTGGGGCTGGCGCGGATAGCGGCGACGCCGGAAGAACGCTTGGCGGCAGCCCAGGCCCTGGTCGACAGAAAGCAGCCAGCCGCTTCGCCCCACGAGCTGGCACTAGCCAACCTCCTCTTGGGCCAGGCCGCATTGGAGTTGGGACGTAGTCACGACGCTGAAAGGATGCTGCGCAAAGCAATCGCACTGGAAACCCGCCTGACCGCAGCACACCTAGCGTTGGGCGAATCGTTGCTCTACGCGGGACGCTACGACGAGGCGTTGGCTACGCTCAAGGCGGCGGGAGGCACGCTGGAGGCGGTCACGGCCGGCAAGTTCGCCCTGGGCGGCGCCTATTTGGCCACGAAGAAAGCGGAACAAGGCGGAAATCTCATCACCCTGGCTGCCAAGGCCGCACCCAACGACCCCAGGGTATCATTCTGGAACGGGTTCGCCGCCGCCATTAGACAGCCTCCCGATTTGGTTGGCGCGGAACAGGGCTATCGCGAGGCACTCAAGCGCGATCCCAAGTTCTTGCCCGCCTCGCTGAAGTTGGCTGCGCTTCTGCAGCAGCAGAACAAGGCGCAGGAGTCGCTGGCCGTGCTGCGTGCAGCGGAAGAGGCTGGGGCGCCTGCGGTCATTCTGCAACTGGCCTGGGGTGACGCCCTGATTGTGGCGCAAGAGCCAGTGAAGGCCGAGGAGGTTTTTCGTAGGGCGTTGCAGACAGAGCCCCAGTCCGCCCGGGCGCGCATGGGCGTGGCTGCTGCCCTGCAGGCGCAGGACAAGCTCAAGGAGGCAAAGGCCTATCTCGAAGACACGCTCAAGGAGATGCCGGACACGCTTGGGCTGCGCGAACGGATGGCGACGGTCTGTCTCGCTTTGGGCGAAAAAGACGAGGCGCTGGCCCGCTATCAAGAGGAGCTGAATACCGGCCGGGTGGCGCCGAGTGTGCGTTTGGCGCTGGCGCGGCTGGCGCTCGACCTGGGCAAGTTGGAGATTGCCCAGAGCGAGGCGAAAAAAGTCCAAAACGACAATCCGCGCGACGCCGAGGCCGCGTATCTTCTTGCTCGCATCCACGAGACACACGGCGAGTTGGGGGCGGCCCTGGCCGAGTATCGGCGAGCCCTCATGTGGGACAAGCTTCCCGCCTACTACTACGCCTATGGCCGGGCTCTCTTGAAGGCGGGCAAGGAGCAAGAGGCCGAGGCCGCGCTGGACGCTGCCAGCAGCCTGCCCGAAGCCCGAATGGAACGTGGGCGCACTTGCCTTCGGCACGGCGATGTGGAAAGGGCCCTGGCGGACTTCAAAGAGGCAGCCAAAATGCTTCCCACGTCGGCCGAGCCGCTCATCTTGCAGGGGCTCTGCTACGACAAGATGGGCAAGCAAGCCGAGGCCGAGGCCGCGTGGCGCGACGCGGTTCGCGTGGCTCCAGATGCCTCGGAGCCACACTATCGCCTGGGCCGGCAGGAGATGGACCATGGCCGACCCACGGCCGCCATCGATCACTTCCGCAAGGCCATTGCCAAGATGCCAGCGTCGGCTCCCTGGGAAAGCGAGCTGTACTTCCAGCTTGGCCAAGCCGAGCTTCTGGCGGGCTCCAAGTCGGCCGCGCTCGCCGCGTTCAAGAAATACGTGGAGCTAGCGCCCCAGGATGCTCCTTCGCGGCCCGAGGCTATGCGGCAGATGGCACGCTTGTCGGGCAAGTAGAAATCGTCCATCGGTTCTTCGATTCACCGGCGGCCGACGATCCGGCCCGCTGACTGTGCCGTCGCTGCGCTCCGGTGCTCACATACGGGGTGTATGCTCCGCTCCGGTGCTCGNNCGGCCGGCTCTCGAAGGCGAATCTGGTGGAGTTGGTAGCGCGTCGATCCATCTCCTGGTCTCGGTCGACGGCGACTTCGATGTGCTCAAAGAAATCAGACGGTTGAGTCCCACCGACGCGCCTGCCCTCATCCGGCCGCGAAGAGCGTAGCGAGCCGGGATTCGATGCGATAAGAAGATCCTTCGCATGAGCCTCTTGGCCTATGTCGAGACCTATGGCTGCCAGATGAACGTAGCCGACACCGAGATCGTGCTCGGTCTGCTGCTGGGGGCGGGCTATGAGAGGACCCACGATCCGGCCGCGGCTGATGTGATTCTGATCAACACCTGCGCCGTGCGCGAAAAGGCCGTGGAGCGGGTGTGGGGACGCGCCAGCACGCTGGCGACCTACAAGGCCAAGCGACCGAAGGTGGTGCTGGGAATTACCGGCTGCATGGCGGAGCACCTGCGCGGCCAGGTACGTGCCCGGGCGCCCTTTGTCGACTTGGTCGTGGGACCTGACGGCTACCGACGGCTTCTGGCGCACATCGAAGAGGCGCGTGCCGGCGCAAAGATCGACGACACGACCCTCGACCCACATGAAACCTACCAGGGCCTGGACCCCGCCCGCGACGCCAGCGGCACGGTGGTCGGCCATATCGCCGTCCAGCGCGGCTGCGATCGGTTCTGTGCTTTCTGCGTGGTGCCCTATACGCGCGGGCGCGAGCGTGGCACCGACCCTGACGAGGTGCTGCGCCAGGCGCGCGCCCTGGTCGCGGCAGGCGGCAAAGAAGTCCGGCTGCTCGGCCAGACGGTGACCTCGTATCGGAACGGCAACGTGGGATTCGCGGCCCTCCTGCGCGAATTGGCCGGCATCGACGGCCTGGCGCGGATTCGCTTCATGTCGCCCTATCCGCTGGGATTTTCCGAGGACGTGATTGCGGCCATGGCTGCGTCAGCCAAGATCTGCAAGCATGTGCACCTCCCCTTGCAGTCGGCTTCCGACACGGTACTGGCGCGCATGCGACGGGGCTACAGCTTTGCCCAATATCGCGAGCTGGTAGGGGCCCTGCGCGCGGCTTTGCCCGGGGTGGCCATCACCACGGACGTGTTGGTCGGTTTCTGCGGCGAGAGCGAGCAGGAGTTCGCTGAGATCCTGCGCGCCCTGCAGGAGCTGCGCTTCGACAACGCCTTCACCTTCGCCTACTCCGAACGTCCCGACACCTTGGCCGCGCGGACCATGGCCGACGACGTTCCCGCCGACGTGAAGCAGCGACGGTTGGCGCAGGTGATCGATCTGCAAAGGCAAATCACGGGCGAGATCCACGCGGCCCAGGTCGGGCGGTGCGAGCGAGTTCTGCTGGAGGCGCCCTCGCGTCGCTCCCCGGACGAACTGCTGGGCCGCACCGACACCTTCCGCTCGGTGATCGTGCCGGCGGGAGCGAGCGCCGCGCTGGGCGCTCTGGTCGACGTGAGAATCGAGCGCGCCAATCCGGCAACCCTCTTCGGGAGCCTCATTACATGAGCCGGGCGCGCATCGCGGTCAGCTTCGTCTGCATGGGCAACATCTGCCGTTCCCCTACGGCCGAGGCGGTCATGCGCCACCTGGTGCGGCAGGCGGGTCTTGACGGCGCGATCGCGATCGACAGCGCGGGCACCGGATCCTGGCACGTGGGCGAGGCGCGCGACCAGCGCAGCCAGGTGGTGGGGGCGCGACGGGGCATGCCGCTTGCCGGCGAGGCGCGCCAGTTCCGGCGCTCGGACTTTGCCCGCTTCGACTACGTGCTGGCGCTCGACCGCGACAATCTCGCCGACTTGGTCAGGCTGGCCCCCGACGCGCAGGCGCGCGCCAAGCTGCATCTGCTGCGCGAGTTCGACCCAGCTTCGCCACCCAATTCCGACGTGCCCGATCCCTACTATGGCGGTGTCAACGGCTTTGAACAGGTGTTCGACATCTGCGAGGCGGCCTGCCGCGGCCTGCTCGATCACTTGCGCAAGACGCACAGGCTCGGGTGATGGCCGGGAACAGACTGGAGGAGGCAGTGGCGCGCGCGCTGGGCGGCGCGGTGCAATCGTCGTGCGCGGTGGCTGGCGGCGACATCAACAACGCCAACCAGATGACACTCGCGGATGGGCGGGTCGTGTTCGTCAAGAGCAACTTCGGCGCGGAGCCAACCATGTTCGCTGCCGAGGCGCGCGGCCTGGCCTGGCTGGCGCAGGCCCGCGCGCTGCGGGTTCCAGAGGTGCTGGCGGTGGGCGAGACCTTTCTCGTGCTCGAACCCATCTCGGCGGCGCGGCGACGACCCGATTTCGACGAAAAGCTAGGCCGCGATCTGGCAGCCCTACACCGCTTTGGGGCGCCGAGCTTCGGCCTCGATCACGACAACTTCATCGGACGCCTGCCCCAGTCCAACGCACCCGCGCCGAGCTGGCCGGACTTCTACCGCACCCGCAGGCTGGAACCGCAGCTTCGCCTGGCGCGCGATGCCGGCCTGTGCAGTTCGGCCATGGCCCGCGGATTCGACCGCCTCTTCACCGCGCTGGATGAACGTGTGGGCCCGGCCGAACTCCCGGCTCGCCTGCACGGCGATCTATGGGGCGGCAATATGATCGTGGACGAAACCGGCGCGGGGTGCCTTATCGATCCCGCCGCGTATGGCGGCCATCGCGAGGTCGACCTGGCCATGATGCACCTCTTCGGCGGGTTCGGGCCGCGCGTGTTCGCCGCCTATGAAGAAGCTTGGCCGCTTCACCCCGGCCACCAAGAACGCGTGCCCCTCTATCAACTCTACTTCCTCATGGTTCACGTCAATCTCTTCGGCGGTTCGTATGTGGCACAAGCACAGCGTGCCCTTCTTGCAATAGCGTAGGATTGCCCATCTTGCGAGCCCTTGTGCATCGAGGATGCGGGATTCTCTCTGCACGCTGCTACACGCGCTGGCGCCGAGGACGACGTCGGCAGGACCAACCTGTTCAAGTACGTGCTGCCCCCGTTGCGGGGGCAAGATGAGGCTCGTCGCGCTGGTTCAGGAGCCCGAGAACATCGCCCGGTATCTGCGCCACCTTGGATTGACCACCGAGGTACCGCCCATGGCTCCCCTTTCGGGGCTAGGGCCTGCCCGCCCTGCCCCTGCCCCACGCGGCTTCGCCGCGCCCGTCGCCTGCCCGTGGGCCACCGTTCTGGCAGAGCCGCGTCCTCCGCCGCCGCCACGGAGTGCCACCCGACACGGCTCAAACGTAGCCGGAGCTCGCCATCGCCGCTCCGACCGTCTCCCGCCTGCCCGTCCGCTCGCCACTGGACAGGCACCCGTCTACCCAGAGACGCGAAATCCGCTCCGATGGCCGTCGATGGCCAGTGTTTTCCGCCCGGATCCGCCCGCTCCGCCGCACCTTCCGGCATCGATTGTCAGCTCGCCTCGATACCCGACACGCCCAGAGGGCGTCTATTTCAGCTACGGACTGGGTCGGAAGTTTCTAGCGTGGCTCGGAGAAACGAAGTTTCATCTCTGGCTCACGCACCCACCTGTTGTGGAGCCACTTCAGCATCTCGGAAAGCCAGCATGATCTTCTGATGCGACAGACTCTTGCCTCCCGCATCGTTCCACTCTACCATTCGCGGCTATGGCCTCCATCTGCGATGGTTGCTCCGACCCACTCGCCGGGACAGGGTGCGATGTTCAGAAGAAACTAGCCTGCGGCCTCAGGAAGAAACGGTTGCTGGTTTTCTGTGGTGCTGGAGTGTCGACCGATGCGCTGCCCGCCCTAAGAATCTATCTCCAGGGACAGGGATTTGAAACACTCAGCTTGTCCGAAGCAGCGAGCGTTATCGAGAGTCGTCCAAACTTCTGGCGGACTTTTAAGAATTTCTTCAATCATTCCTCGCACCCGACGGAAACACATCGCTGGCTCGCCCACCTGGGAGCGTCATGCTACGTGACTACCAACTACGACAGGCTGCTCGAGACAGCGCTGGAGGAATATGTCGGAAAGAGTAACGTTCATACCATACGAACGGAGGGCGATCTCTGGCGAGTCCCCGAAGGCAGAACGTTTTGCGTAAAGCTTCACGGAGATGCCGGTGATGAAAGACCGAGCGAGTTACTTGTTCTTTCGCAAACTCAATACGCGGAGCGACTAACACACCCAACGAGGGTCGACGATTTCGTATCCTATCTCTTTGCGACCCATGCGGTCCTATTCATTGGGCACAGCGTGAGCGACATCAACGTTGTTAGTCTTCTGCAGCGAGACAAGCAACTCGGGGCCTCCCCCGAGCGTTTCGTGGCCCTCGTTCACAACGACCCGGAAGCGAGCCAACGTCTTGAGAATCTCGGAACCATACTCATCCCTCCGAGTCAATCAGGAGACGACGGCGACCATGCCAGTCCCTCCAAACTGATTAACGGGCTCCTGCAATCCATTTGGGAAAAGACAGACGCCTTGGGCAACTTTCTCATCAATGAAGAAGAAGAGCCGCGACGGCTAGAGGAGATGCTGTCCACGGCAGTTAGCGAGCGAAAGGCAAACGACTTATCGCGAGCACGCAAATCCTTCAACTTGCTCCGAATAAGGCGCACAGAGATTGCAGAACAAACACGATTGCTCCCGGCTTTCCTTTGGCTCTTCGTCAGTGTACACGACAAATGTGAGGAGTGGCAAAAGCTCCCAACTCGCGAAGAGGACCTTGTCGAAGATCTCCTCAGCCGCCTTCGCACATCGTCACCAGACCCGGTCTACCGGGCAGTCGAGGCGGTATACAAGGGAGCTCTTGCCATTGCGTATCTCCGGGGACTGGATTTCAAACGCGCAAGTGAGAACATACGGCAGGCATTGACGTGGATTCCCAGCAAGACTGCACCGGGGGACCAACACCTTCTGTATGCCAATCTCCTCACAGCAGACGCCCTCGTGAAGTACAGTCTTTGGTGTATAGCTGAGCCTCAATTGAGCCAGAATCTGAAAGAAGCAGAAGAGTCGCTCCTGCTGGCACAGGAGATATATGCGGAGCACGGACGGGAACACCAGAAAGGTGAATCCCACCACCTGGGTCGTTTCTACGGCACCTGGGCATTGGTGTGGTCCGCCAAAGGCAACCACGAAAAGGCTACAGAGTTTGCGGAGCGGTCACTCGATCCGACCAGACCTGCTGCCCGCTCGAAATTTGGGAAAGTCGCGGGAAGGTACGTTCACGCGCTAGTGCTGTGGCTGGGTGCAAAGGCTGAACGTCAGGGGAATAGGAAGATTCCGGCGCTGCAAAAGGCACTTGAACTAGCAATGGGTGCGTTGGGCAGTGTCAGCAGGGATGACCAAAGATGGGCACATGCCAAACTTGAGACACTAAAGGACAGAGTGGATGCAGATCTGAATGGCAGGCGGTACAGACCTAAGCGGGATGTTCTGGAACACATCACCACGAAGTGCGGGACCTATGAGCGATGGCTGAGGCTGCCGCTAAACTAGACTCAGTCGTTCCTTGCCCGCCGTTTCAATTGTACGGCAGGTGGAATGCCCTACTGGCTATTCCCTCGGACGGGACGAAGTCTCTGTGGACTTGGGCTCACGATGGTGACTTTTTTCCTGAGTCAATTCTTGACTACGTGGAGGTCTTGCGTTCCTCGGTGGTTGAAGGAGATCGAGATTTGGGCTGCCCCCGCGACCCTGTGCGGATCGATGTGGACCTCACACAGGACTGCAATGCACATTGTCTATTCTGTTTCTCTGCTCGCTATCGGACGCGTCTGACCACGGCTCCGAGGATACGTTTGTCGGATCTGGAACGGTGGCTTGCCGAGCTGGGGAGAAGGGCCAGGACGAAGACTATCCGGCTGTGTGGGGGAGGGGAGCCTTTTGCCCATCCCGAGATAGATGGGGTGCTTCCACTGGCCCACCGATACGGATTACTTCAATCCGTCATCACCAATTTTGACTTGGTGGATGAAGCGAGATGCCGGGCAATATTTGAGCATGTCGACCACTTCCGGTGGAGCGTGGATGCCGTGTCCGACACTACGCGGGCTGTGATTCATAGACCAGGCCCAGGCGCAAACTGTCTCCAACGCAGTTTTGAACTTGTACGACAACTCGTTGAGTGGCGGCGACGAGAGCGTGGCGCAGAACGAAGGCCGATGATCTGGGCGACGTTCATGCTCCTTCCCCAGAATGTTCCTGAAATGGTGGAATTCGCCTCAATCATGAAGGAGATCGGAGTCGACAGCGTCTCATTTCGTCCAGTGAAGTACCCTGTTCATGTCACGTGGTCACCTTTGGAGCGGGCCCGCCTTCGAGCTGGGCTTGACGAAGTCGCACGCTTAGACGCTCCTCCACACTTTCGTGTTTTTGCACCGCGACCCACGTGGAGCGATGCAACAATCCTGCTCCCCTCATCCCATTTTGCGGACTGCCTCTCCCGCAAGCTTCGCACGGTGGTCGAACCAACTGAAGAGGGTCCGACTTTTCAAACCTGTGGGCTGATGCGTGGTTCAGGATGCCATCCAGGCCACAGGCTAGAGAGCGACGATGCGTTCGCTTCTGCCTGGGCTCGGGTTGCCAAACGCAGAATTCCGCGAGTCGCCCCAATCGAATGTCGTCGATGCATCGACATCAGTATGAACCGAACACTTACGTTCGTCCTTGACATGCTAAAGGGAGACCCATCAGCTCGATTTCAACGAGCACTTGCTCCGTCAAACGCCTCGGAGGTTTCCCGACTAACACTTGTAGATTCCTGGCCTAATGACGTAGACGCTGCATGCCAGACAGCCAATCCGGCACCCTACCCCCCAGTATGCGTGACCCAGGTTAGTGGGGCCGCCACCAATTTGTGGGCAGATAGCTAACTGGATACGATCACCAGCTCTGCAGCCATCATCAGCTCAATCAGTTTCGCTCGGGTGGCCCGTGCTGCCCTCTGTGCCAACGTGAGTGAGAC
>PMBS01000085.1 GCA_003153015.1 Myxococcales bacterium | reverse complement strand
AATGTGTGACTGGCACCACCCAAGCGCCCTCAGCCTCGATCGCGCTCGCTCGTGGGCGTCACCCAAGCGCAACGATTTCCGACACCTACGGCACGCCTACATTCACCTCTTCACCGTGGCCGTTTGCCGCAATTTTGAATATGTGACTGGCACCACCCTCCGGGCGCACCACCCTCCCGGGGAAGGCCAAGGCGACCTGTGAGGGTGCCAACAAGGCACCACCCCCGACCGCGTTGGGGAAACTTTTTCGTGATGGCCTGGTAGGATCAGCGTCTTGGCCCGTCGGGGCGAGACGGATGAACGACCAAATCAAAGGCCTGACCGCCGCGCAGCCGGACGGCGGTGAAGTGACGGATGTCCCGTGTGGCTAGTCTGGACACGCCCACTTCCTCCGCGACGGCGATGATCGATGCATCCACCAAGCCCAGGCCAAGATCGTCATACCGACGATCGATGTCCATGGCCCGCGAGATGTGCCAGGCAGACGGCGGCACGTACGTGAATGCGCCCCGTCGCAGGTCATCCACGAATATCGCCATAGCCTTTCTTTCGTGGCGAAGGAAGTAGTCCAGTTCGGCGAGCACGAGACCAGGCACGTAGCGCGTGCCTGCGTCATCGATGGCTCGCTGGAAAGCCGCGTGGTCTGGCGCCGCCTGCGACAGGTAGTCGAGCAGCGCGCCCGTGTCACAGATTAGGGCGGAAGCAGGCATCAACGTTGTTCGCGGAAAAGCTCGGCCTCATCTCCGCGCTCGGGCAGCGGGTGTTTGATGACGCCGGCAGAGCGCGGCCTAGGGTGAGGACGATACTGTTCAAGAACGACGTCCAGTTGCCGTCGTACGAACTCGGAACGAGACACCCCGGTGCGCCGCGCAGCTTGCGTCAACAGCCGATCGGCCGCCGGCTCCAGCGCGATGGTCGTCGCTTTCTTCTGTGCAAGTGCCATGGGAGTAATGGTACCAGATATTGAGGGCCGATCCATTGCATGCGTGCGGACCAGTTCCTTGCTGCCTTCCCCCTTTGCCCCCTACGCCGCATGTTGGCGGAGGTAGTCGAGGCTTCCTGGCAAGTCCCGAATCAGCCGAAGCAGCATCTCCATCGCCTCGGTCTGCGCGTTTCGGCCGGACTCCCAGCGCGAGATCGTGTTGGCCCCCAGATGCAGCAGGCGGCCGAACTCGCCCTGGGTAAGGCCGAAGCGCTCGCGAATGTCGCGAATCTCCCTTGCCGACAGCAGGCCGTGCTTCGTGCGGTAGATGGCAGTCGCGTCTTGTTGGAGCCGTCGAGAGTCCTCGAAGCGCAGAACGACCTCGCCGCATTTTGGGCACCTGAGGTGAAGGGCGGCGGGTACGGATACNNAGCCGCGCGCGCCGTTCAACCATGCCGGTGCCGCAAGACGGACACGCATCGTCCGAAAGAGGGCGCTGCGCTGGAGCGTTCGATGTTCTTGGCCTATGGGACTTGTTCATCTCACTCTCTATCACTATTTGGTGAATTATGCATATGGTGAATCAGCTTCGTCAAGTCAGAACGGCGCCAGCGAGATCCTGATGGCGCCACCAAAGCGCAACGATTTTCACCACCTACGACATGCCTACATTCACCTCTTCATCATGTCCATTTGCCGCACTTCTGAATATGTGACTGGCACCACCCTCGCGGACACGCCCAAGCCACCGCAAGAGGCCGCCGCGGCGCTGGCGGGCGCTGTCCTTCGTCTCCCCTATTCCAGCAAGTCCTCGAGGTCATGCACATGCAGGTCGGCAGCGGATGCGGGCGTCGGCTTGACCTTGCCCCGCACGAAGAGGCGCCGGCCCACAGTCGCATTTGCGGGGTTGGGGAACCTCGGCGCCTTGGCTTCCAGTTCCTGCGCCAGAGCGTGAAGCGAACGAACCTGTCCCCATTTGCACTCACCCAGGTCGACCCAACCGTCGTCCCGCATCCCCACCACATCGATCTGTGTCGTCTTGTCCCAGTATTCGCCCACCCGAAATCCCGCCCCCACGCCTTCCTTCTCATAGATTCTGGCCATGGCTTCCCGGCAAAGGCGCTCGAAGCAGCCGCCGAAGTACGCGGGCAGAAGCGGTCTGATGTGCTCGCGTAGAGCTCTGCCCGCGCCGAGCTGCTGGATGAGACTTTGGTTGGGAAAGACGAACCTGAACCAGAAACGTAGGAGGGGATCCTCCAGAACGAACCGCACGTGACGACTGGCCACCTTCACACCGGACAGGGGATAGGTGCGAGCCACGTAGCCTAGCTCGCAGAGTTGCTGCAAGTAATAGGGCAAGCTCCGCTCGGGCAATCCGCTGGCCACTGCGATTTCCTTGACGGTTCCCTTGCCCTCGGCAACCGCCCACAGCACAGCGTAGTAGGACTCCACCTCGCGCAGCTCCTCGCGCAGCAGGAAGTCCGGCTCGCGCGCCAGAGGACCAAACTCATCAAGAATCACCGTCTCCAGGTTGCTCTCGATGGATCGATGGCTGTCAAAGTGCCGCAGGTAGAGAGGCACCCCGCCACACACAAAGTAGGTCAACGCCTTGTCGGTGAGCGAGTAGCCGGGATGGAAGGCGGCGGCCTCAGGGAAGGCAAACGGGCGCAGGTGGATCTGCGCTGTACGCCGACCGAAAAGCGGGCTCTTCTTGCCCAACACCTCCCGTTCCATGAAGCTGACGTAGGAGCCGCACAGGATGACCATCACGCCGTCGGGGCCCCGCCACGAACGATCCCATAGTTCTTGCAGCACCGAGGGCAACTCGGGGCTGGCGCTGGCCAGCCACTGGAATTCGTCGAACGCCAGAATCAGCTTCTTGCCCTTCGCCCTCTGCCCCACCGCCAGCAACGCCGCCCGCCAGTCATCAGCCGGCAAGTGCGCCAACAGCGGCTCGTCCAAGACCCGCGCCGCATCGGCCAGAAATTCCTTCAGTTGCAGGGAGCCCGGGGCGGTCTTGCCCACGTGATACACGGCACGCTTGCCGTGCAGGAATTTCAGAATCAGCTCGCTCTTGCCAACCCGTCGCCGCCCATAGATGGGCACCAGCGCACCGGTGGTGGCCGCATGCTGCTTCTCCAGCAGCGCCAGTTCCGGGGCTCTCCCGATGAAATCCAGCATGCTGCCAGGGTCGCTCCGGGCTCTACACTTGTCAAGTCGTAACTTGACAAGTGACGACTTGACTAACTTGGCAACGCGCGCCAGGGTGGCTTGTCTGGAAAATTCTGATGGCACCAGCCTCGCGCCTCCATCCCAATCACCAGGAGAGTGATACTTGAGCGGTCAAGCGAAGCGTGCGATATGAGGGTCTGAGCATTCGCCTGCCAAGGTTGCGGCTCGGCTGCTAGGATACGGACAAGATGCTGGCCCCAGCGGTCGACACGGATTCTGTCATCGAAGCCCTTCGCATCGAGGGGTTTCGCCAGATGTCGCCGGCGCGCAAGTTCGCCCTGGTCAGCGCCCTGACCAAGAACGTTCGCCAACTCGCGCTGGCAGGGATCAGGTCGCGCCATCCTGGCATCGGCGAGCGCGAGGCCATGCTGAGGCTCGCCGCGATGAGTGTCGATCCGGCCACTTTGTTAAAGGCGTTCGGCTGGGATCCGGAGCACGCCGGCCCCTGACCCCATGACCATCGTTGAGCCAATCGAGGTGACCCTGGCCGTGGCCGCGGTTCTCGAGCGCCTGGGCATCGAGTACGTGGTCGGCGGTTCGCTGGCGACGTCACTGCACGGAATTCCCCGCTCCACCCTCGACGTGGACATCGTCGCTGATCTGCGCATGGGCCACCTACAGGGCTTCGTCGCGGCCTTGCAGACGGACTTCTTCGTCGACAGTGACATGGTCAAAGACGCGATTCGCCGCCGGGCAACCTTCAATATTCTGCACCTCGGGACCATGTTCAAAGTCGACGTTTTCGTGATCGGGGCAGACGAATTGCTGACCACCGAGTTGGCGCGCAAGCAGCGCATGCGCGTGCAGGCGGAGCCACCCGCAGAGGTGTTCGTGGCAACCGCCGAGGACATGGTCCTGCAGAAGCTGCTTTGGTACCGAGCGGGCGGGGAGATCTCGGATCGGCAGTGGAGCGATATCGTCGGCGTCATCAAGACGCAGGGGCCGCGGCTCGACCTGGGCTACTTGCGCCTGTGGGCGGGAAGGAAGGACATCACTCCTCTACTGATGCGAGCTCTGGCCGAGGCTGGCGCCGCCGAAACCTGAACGCCCGCCGACCAGAGAGGGAGGCGCGCTCGCCACGATACGGCTTTCCGCACCTGCTTCTGCGTCCGGCACACAACCCTCGGTCAGGGTTCAGCGGGATCGGCACTACGATCTCGTCCTGGCACCATCCACGCGAGTTCCTGGATTCACTCCTGGAACGGGAAAACCACATCGAGATGGAACCCGGGGAACGCCATTGGAGGCTGTTTGCGGGGCTTTGCCGGAAGATTGAGGCGAAGGGCAACGACATTCCGGACGCCTACCTGGCAGCGTTGGCGTCGGAAAAAGGGACGGAATTGATCACAGCAGACCGGGGTTTTGCCCGTTTTCCGGGACTCAGGTGGAAGCATCCCCTGGATGGGAAGGATTGAACCGTAGCTAGGCCCGCAAGTCGGAACGAGGTTTGCAGAGGAGCAAAAGACCCGGCCGAAAAGCATTGACACGCTCACGATCCCATTTTGTGGCACACTCGGCTACTCAGTCCATGGAGGGTCAAATGAATCGATCCAGCTTCCTTATCAGTATTTGCCTAGTCACCGTCGCGGTTGCTTCGTGCAGCGAGGACAAGAAGCTTGAACTGGGTGGCTCGTGCAGCCTGAACAGCGATTGCACCTCGCCGCTGCTGTGCAAGCTGGGGAGCTGTCGCAAGGCGTGCGTGACATCGGTTGACTGCGACAATGGCGGGCACTGCGTGACCGTGGACGGCGTGTCTGTCTGTCAGGCGCCGACGGAAGCCGCTTGCAGCGCGACGGCGACCTGTACTCCGCCGCTCGTGTGCCGCAACGTCGACAACACGTGCCGAACCGCGTGCCCCAGCGGCAGCGGCTGCGGGACCTCCCAGACCTGCACGGGCTCAGTCTGCGTGGATACCTCGGAACTCGTGGGCGGCCCGGGCAACGATGGCTCCGCCGGCGCGGGCGACGGAGCTGCCGGATCTGATGTGGGATCTGGGGGCGCGGCCGGCGGCACGGGTGGTCCTGACTCGGGATCTGCGGGCATGGGCGATGGAGGGACCGCGTTGGGCGGAGACGCGAACCGCGGTGTCGATGCGCCTGCCACGGGCACCGGCGGCCAAACCGGCAACTCCTGCCCCAGCCCGCAAACCCAGTTCAATCTCATGGTCCAAGGCGACGCCGACACCCTGCATTTTCAATCCGGCCTGGGCGTGCGCACGGCTGACGAATTGCTGATATTCGATGGGTATCTCGGCCCGGATCCCATGGCACCGGCAGGCGCAGCGCCAGACGCCGCGAGCCCTTCGCAAGTCTATTACGTGTATGTCCAAGCATTCGACACCGCGAATGGCCAGAGCAAAGGAGCAGCAAGACCGTTCTTCAAAGCGGGTGATTCCAACACCAATGCGATCACGCTTCACACGGCAGCCATCGCTCCAACCGGCGAAATCATTCTTCTCTACAACGTCCCAGCTATCGGGATGAGCGCCGCATTCCTCAGCAAGTCAACCACGGACGGGGGCGTAGCAGGGCTGCAGGTTAATCGGATAGTTCAGGTTGAAGTTGCACCACTGCTGAGCCAGCCTGATTGCATTTGGTCAGTCGCGAGCAAGGCGTTCGTGTGCTCCTGGCAATATTCTGGCAGTGCCTGGGCCGTCAAAGTGCGAAAGTTCCTTCCCGACGGTCGCTCCGCGGGAGGGGACACGGATGAAGTCCCGACAGACCGTGCGGACAATTACGCGCGTTCCAACACCGGCGACGTTGGCACCTCGGGAAATCTGTTCGGCGTAGGATACCTCGGCTACAATGATGGCTATCCACGACTTACGGTAATGGACAAACTAGGTAACCAAGTGGGTTCAACCATTGAGCTTCAGCAGACACCTGCCAGTGCCAACTGGGTAACGGTTGCAGGAACTTCGGCCGGTTTTGTGACCTTCTACGATCAAGGTGGAGTGGCCGAAACCCTCGTCCGGGTCGATTCAAGTGGCAATGTTGCGGCGGCCACGGGTGCAGATGCCGGCGTCTTGCCCGGCTTTCACTTCACCGGCACCAAGGCAGCCCTAGGTGCGCGAGCCATCAACGACGACGTGGGCGGCGTCGGAGGCGTGGGCCTCGCGCTGGTCTATTCGGAAGGCGTGGACTTTGCCTACGTAAGCTCTGACGGTATCACCCACCTCGGCCCCGGTTCCGTCATTTCCCACAGCCGCGTAGGCGGGGACTACATCAACATCACAAATTTCGCGGGTAGCTTTGGCGTGTCGCTTTACAGTACTGCCGCTCATTCCACCCAGATGGCGGCCACCGGCTGCACGCCGTAAGCCTCCGCAAGATTCGGACACCGGGGCGACCAGCGGTCGCCCCGGCGGTCAGAACCGACCGAGGACGCCGAAGCCGCCGCCTTGGGACTCGGCCCAGGCAAAGGGCTGAAGTTGCGGGCCAGCGGCGACGGTGACGTTGTCCGTGTTGTTGGCGACGATGCGCAGGATCACGCCGGTCACCAGCACGGCCGCTCCCAGCCCGGCCGTGCCCCAGCCGATCCACTTCATGAGGTTGGCATCGTCCTGCATCCTCCGCCATCGGTTGATCTTGTCTTGGCAGCCCGTATAGGCGAGATCGCCCTTGAACACTTGGTAACATGAACCACCCGGCTGCAGCGTCTTGTTAACCTCGTCGTAGGTCGTATCGGCTGTGTGTTGATCGCTGTGCGCCTGCAGGATCAGATACGTGCCCACGCCCGCCACCACGACGCCCGCGCCTACCCAGATCCAGGCGTTGCGGCGTCGCCGGGCCTGGGCGTTGCGCAGTTCTTCTTTGGGCTGCAGCGAAATGCGCACGGTCTTGGACAGGCCCTTGTCCACGGTCAGCTCGCGCTCGAAGGGCAAGAAGCCGGCGCGCGTGACGCTGAGCCGGTGCGGGCCCGCAGGCAGGCTCAGGTCAGTGCGGAATCGAGGAACACCGTCAACCGTGACGTTGGCGTCGGCCTGGTTGATGTCGAGCTCGATCTGTCCGCTGACCAGGGCCGAGTCGTCTGGATTTTCTGCTGCTTCGAGGGTGACCTCGCCGGTGGATCCATCCGCCAGGGTGATATCGGCGGGGATTGCGCGGTAGCCGGGCCGGCGCAAAGTGACGTCGTGGTGTCCAGGCGGCAGCGACACCGACGCGGGCAAGGGTGTGCGGCCGACCAGTTTTCCGTCGACCAACACATCCGCGCCAGGCAAAGCGGTATGCACCACCAGGTGGGCCAGGGCGCCTTGCAAGGGCAGAAGCTCGACGGTGACTTGGGCCTGTTGCCCGCCCGAGATAGCCACTTCCTGATGGACCGGAACCTGGCCGGGCGCCACCACAGCCAGCAGCCGAATCCCACTGGCCACGGGGATGGGTGCGGTCATCGGCGTGCGGCCCACTACCAGATTGTCGATCTCGACCTGGGCCGGAAGACTGGTGGTGACCAGCAAGCGGCCGATGCGAGCGCTCTGCTCGTCGCGCACGTGCCGGCCTCGCTCAACCTGGGCGTCGGGGATCCCGGCCGGCTGGGCCAGGGCTTTGTCGAGCGCCTCCACCGCGTCCACCGGGCGTCCCATCTCGGCGTACACCAGGCCGACGTTGATCAGGATGGAACGCTCGCCCGACAGCTCGTAGGCGCGCTTGAATTCCAGCAGGGCGCCCGGGTTGTCACCCTCGTTGAACAGGCGCAGTCCGTGGTCGAACCGGTCGGCTGCCTCCGTGCGCACGTCGCCGGCAACCGCGGCTCCCGCCACGGCGAGAGTCATGCAGCAACACAAGATGGCTGAGATTTGGCGCATTGGCTTGCCGCCAAGCAAACACCGGCTCGACGCGACCGTCAAGCCAACTACATCTTCTTAGCTGAGCGGACCTCGCTGGCGAAGACAGACGACAGCGCCATGGTTTTGGTCGAACGACCCGCCAGGGCATCCTCGGCCGCGTGCACCACATCCGGATCCGGGCTCTTGCTGAGTTGGTGCAGAACCTTCTTGGCCTTGGCCGATCCCAGTCGCCCGAGCGCCGAGATGGCGGTGACCAGCACGTCAGCCGGCGGGGTACGGCGGCCGAGCAGACGACCGAGCAGGCCGATGGGCTGGGCCAGCCGACAGAGGGCATCGTCGGCGTCGACGCCGGCGAGCGCGTTGGCCTGCCGCCGGCTCACCACCACTTCGATGGCCGCGCGCACCACCGGAGGCGAGGCCCCGCGTGCGTCGTGCGAGATGAGGCGGATGGCCTGCGGGATGATCTTTGCGCTGCCCAGGCCGGTGTTGGCGCAAAGAAGCAGCGCCCGGATGCGCATGCTCTCGTCGGGATCGGACAGGGCCTCGGCGACATGCGCCTCGGCCGCAACAGCGTCGGCTTCGGCCAAGGCGGTCAGGGCATAGCGTCGCACCTTGGGCGACGAGTGTTTGAGTTGCTTGATGAACACGGGCGCAGCCTCGGGCCCGGCGCCGTCCTTCACGCAGGCGAGCAGGAGGTAGGCTGCTTCTTCTTTTTCCACCCCCGCATCGAGCGCGCGTAAGGCCGCCGCCACGCCGCGCGCCTTCATCTCGGTCAGGACCCACGCCCCGGCCTCGCACAGCTTGGGCTCGCCTTGCGCGACCACCGCGGCTATCGAGTTGGCGGCTGCGTCCTTGCCCTCTGCCAGAAGTGCAACGATGCCGTGCCGCCCGTTGGGATCGTCGGGGAAGCCGCCCAGCATGGCTTCCATGGTGGGCTCGTCGAACACCCCGGGGATGGCCTGGGCATTCGCGGTGCGTAGGCGCATGAGGATGGCGTTGGCCTCGACAAAACGATGAATGGAGAGGGCGTAGCGCATTGCCTTTTGCAGCAGCCGTACTGGCTCGATGTTGGCGCTGCCCGCAGGAGGCTCGGTGGACGCTCGCCTCTGCAGGGCGTCGACCCAGGTCTCGGCCAGCACCCACTCCTGCAACTCGGGTGGCAGTCGCGTGATGGGCACCACCTCGCGCCGGCACATCTCACGTAGCAGCTCGTCGGTCTTACGTTCCGGCGGCTCTTTCAGCAGGCGCTCGACAATCGCGCGCAGCACGGTCATGGCCGGCTCACCGGGAACCTGCGATGCCTCGCCCGCCTCGCGCAGGATCAGCTTGGTCGTGCCCAGTAGAGGCAAAGCGGGCAAGCCGTGTACGAAGATGTCGCGCGTGCGGAACGCCGCCAGCCCAGGCAGCGCGTCCAGTAGCTTGTCAAGGGCAGGTGCGGCCCACAGCATGGCGCGCAGGACATCGAACTTGCGGAAGAACGAGTAGGCCATGCCGGTGACCAGGCGCTCGCTCAGATCGCCAAGCGTGGTTGGCTTGGCGTCGCCCAGGGCCAGCAGCGCGCGCACGTCGCGTCCCAGCCGGCCGAAGGCTGGGCGCACCATCCAGGCAACCTGCGGGTCCTGCCCCGGCAGGTCGATCTCGCGCACCAGGGCCACATGGGAAACCTTCTTGTCGAGCAGCGCCTTGGCCAGGCGCGCGCCTTCGCGGGCGGGGTCGGTCTCGACCGGCGGCGCGGCCATGACTTCAAGAAACGTGTTCCACTCACTGTCGGTCAGCCCGCGCGACAGGGCGAGGATCACCAGCGATCGCCGCTGCATGAACTCCAGCAACTGCAACACGAAGGCGCCGCCGATCGACGGCCCCACCAGACGTCGCAGCTCGGTGCGCGCGGGTCCGGTGCCGTCCACATGGACCTCCGGCGGGCCGCCCGCGACAGACGGCGGGCCGATCACATACGCGATCTCGGGCTGCGTCCGATGCAGGCGGGTCAGCTCTTTGAAGAGGCGCTGGCACACCCGCGGGAAGTTGGGCTTGGCCGGGTCGAACTGCGCGATCCGATGCAACGCCCGCACCAGGGTCATGGTGAACTCGACCACCTCGTCTGCGAGGGTGTGCATGGCGCCCCCCTATTTGTAGGAGGCTGCGCTTGTTGGCGCAAGAAACCTATTGAAGCGTTGTCTCAAACCACAGAGGCGACTACAGCCGACGATCCGGGCCGCTGAACCCACCCCATGCGGTCTGCTGACCGCGTGGGGGCCACGGGGCTGCGTCGGGCCTGCGCTTCCGGTCCTCAAGTAC
>PMBS01000087.1 GCA_003153015.1 Myxococcales bacterium | reverse complement strand
CCGGGCGGCGCGATGGTCACGGGCGGCACGATCGCCGCGGGCGGCGCGATCGCCACAGGCGGCACGAGCACCCCCCTCGACGCGAACGCATTTGGTCAGAGGTATAGGATCTCGGACAACGAATTGTCCGGTTGGAGACAAGACCTGGCGCCCACTGCCTTCGCCGTCTATGCCGGCGACGAGTTGGTTACGAGAATGGACGGCGCCGCCGACATGTACCTCGCAAGAGGGTGCCGGGTGAGCATGTTCCAGGACTTGGTGGGTCCTGATCCGGAGACTGGCACGGTAATAGCCATGGATTTCGTCACGAGTGTCAACGCCAACGCGATGTTCACCTATCAGAGGAGCAATGGTGCTTCCCTTGCCATTCCGGGATATGGCACATCGGCCGCGATTGGATCTACGACACTAGGCGGCATCGTCGCATATGCCCATTTCAACGCGGTGTATTTCGAAGTGCAATTGAGTGGGTTTGCCGACACGACATCGGCAACTGCGGCAGCCGGCCAGTTTCTCAACTTGCTTAGGTCAAAAGTCGTGGGATCGGCAGTGCTACCGACCGGATGGGACCAGGCGCGCATTGGCAACACGGGGGTTGCCTGGTGGCTCAACGCGATCAAGGGCGCGTATTTCTTCGACGTCAAGATTACTCCGTCGGCCCAGTACGACACGGTGGGACGAGCGACCGTGATCGCCTTTGCCCAAAAGGTAGTGGCTGGGCTCACCTCCGGCATGCCCGCGCCGGTTTCTCTGGTGCCAGCGGCCAATGCAATTCCAGGCTGGACGCTCGACCAGAACAGCTCGCTGACCGCTAGCGGGCCCGCGGTGGCGACCGACAACGCCTCCGCCACGGCTTTGATCGACGGCGCGGCAGATCCCTTCTATGACTCCAGCAAGGGCTATCAAGCCAAGGGCCTGGCCTGGGAGGTCTATGCCAATGGCACCTACTCAACGGATCTGAAGATCTGGCAGATGGCGTCCGCGGCAGACGCTGCGCAGCTCTACACCGATCTTCTCATCGAACCCCTCTATGCCAACGTCGTGTGGACCACGTGTTCGGGAACCGACCCGTCGAATCCTTGTCCCTAGTACCTGGGAGGTCGATTTCCAAGTCTGCGCCCCCGAGGGTCGAGTTTCGATTCGCCCGCCAAGTTGACGGGCCATGACTGCGCTATTGAGCGCAGCGCGCCTTCAGCTCCTTGAAGCGAGCATCCGATGGCATGAGACTTTCCAGCTCGGCGAAACGCAAGTGCACGCGGTCGGGTGCTTGCTTGTCGCAGGCCCAGACCGCGTCGATGTACGAGCGCCAGCCGAGATAGCCGCGCGTCTGCGGATCGGACTTCGCTTCGGCCAGCATCCAGGTCGCGAGCGGATCCAGGGTCGCCTCGCCAGCCAAAGACGGGGCCCACAATTCACCCGCGGGCACGAGTTGCTTGCGCAAAGCTTGTGGCAGCGCGATGTCCGGCTCGATGCGCACGGGCCGGTGTGCGTCCAAAGCGCGCAACATATCGAGGGAAAGGTCCCCTTCGCGATAGGCCTGAAGGCTAGGCGCCAAATCGGGTTCGGCCAGCGCCACTCGCTCGGCATAGCCCGGCCCGCCCGCGAAGGCCAGGTGGGCCCAGGCCACGTCAGGCCGGCGCGCTTCGACCAAGCGCTGGTAGCCGACCAGGAACGCGGTCTCGAAGTGATTGGTCAGCAGCGCTGCTCGCGAAGGCAAATGCGCCAACATCTGGCCGGTCGCTGCATCGCCTGCGGTCGAGTTGCGCAGCCCCGGGTACTGATTCGGATTGGGAAAACGGCTGAGCGCGCTTGCGAGCAGAAGCGCAGCCAGAAGTGGCCGCAAGCGCGCGAGGCGAAATAGGGTCAGACCGAACACGATGGCGGCGCCAGAGAAGACCGCGACCAGGGCAAAGGCTGGCCCCAGGTAGCCGCGGATATCCGGGTTGGCCGGGGCCAGGCCGCCAATGAGGGCGGCCACCATGGAGCCGACTGCTGCTACCAGCAGAGCCAGCCCTGCCCAGCGCGAACGCCTGCGCCGGAGCAAGAAGTAGAGGCCAGCGGGCGCGAGCAAGGCGAACACCTCGCCCAGTTCCTCCATGGGAAGAAACGGCAGATCTCCTGGGGTAGATTGGCCCTGCACCACGGCTTGCTTGACCGTGAAGGTGTGCGCCGAGACCACCCACCACAGACCGCCCGGCGTGCGTGCGTCGCCCCAGACCAGGTTATTGGCGCCATGATCAGCCGCGCCGAAAAGCGCAGCCGCGCGCAAGGGCAGGTACGCGTGGATCGCCATGCCTGCCAGAAACGCCAGCAGCGCCAGCGCGATGAGGCGGCCGCGTTTCTCGGCAAGCAAGGGCAGGGCCGCCAGCACAGCTCCCAGGCCGACCAGTCCCGCGAGCAGCGAGTGGTTCGCAACCCCCAGGCCGATGAGCACCGCGGCCACCAGGGCGGGCCGGGCATCCCGTCCGCGCGCCGCGCGCAGGGCCAGCCACAGCGCGGCCAGCGACAGCGCCGTCTGCAAGGCGTAGACCTCCGCACGGTTGCATACGATCACCACGCCGGGCGCGAAGGCGAACATCACGGCAATGGCAGCGGCCACCAGCACGCGCGTGATTGCATCGAGTCTCTCTTCCGGATCGAGCCAATCCGCCACATCGAGGCTCAGGGAGTAGACCAAGAGGGCCGCTAGCGCCCCGGCGATCCCCTGCGCAATGGCCGCGCGAAAGGCCACGTTCCCGAGAGGCAAGAGATCAAAGAACTTCCCCCACAGCAGGGCGGTGACCTCGCCCGGCGGATGGGCCACCCCCAAGCCGAAGGTCGCCGCCGCCAGCTCGGCCGAATCGAGGAAATAGGGGGCGGGCGTGGCGCAAAGGGCGTAGGCGGCAAAGGACAGCGCGGCGACGAAAAATCCTCCCCAGGGGCGTAGTTCAAGGTGGCGGTGCGTATCCACGGTCCCCATTCCTCGACTTTATGTTACCGTTAGGCCCATGGCTGTGGGCGAAATCGAATTGGCGAAGTTTCCCATCCTGGTAGTCGACGACGAGAGCGACAACCTGGACGCGTTCCGCTTCACCTTTGGCAAGACCTTCACCCTGCACCTGGCCTCGGGCGCCGAGGAAGCCTTGGCCCTGGTGCGCGCCCACGACATGGCGGTGGTGGTGACCGACCAGCGTATGCCGCGCATGACCGGGCTGGAACTTCTGCGCGCCGTGCGTGACATCCGCCCCGACGCCGTGGGAATCATCGTCACCGCCTTCACCGACGTGGATGTGCTCATCGAGTCCATTAGCTTGGGCCGCATCTACCGCTATATCACCAAGCCCTGGGACAGCAAGGAGCTGCGCGGGATCTTGCTGCACGCGGTGGAGCGCTTCCATCTGATACGCGAGAATCGCCGCCTGCTGGAACAACTCTCCCAGTACGCGCGCGTGCTCTCGCGTGAGGCCGACAGCGCGTTCAACTTCGGCGCCATCGTGGGCGATTCGCCGACGCTGCGCCAGGTGCTGGCCAAGGTCGAGCAGGTGGCGCAGACCACGGCCACGGTGCTGCTGCGCGGGGAAACCGGCACCGGCAAGGAGATGGTGGCGCGCGCCATTCACATCAACAGCCCACGCGAGAGTCGTCCCTTTGTGCGCGTGAACTGTGCCGCATTGGCCCCCGGGGTTCTGGAATCAGAGCTGTTCGGTCACGAGAAGGGCGCTTTCACCGGCGCGGTGGCGCGCCGGCCGGGTCGTTTCGAGCTGGCCGACGGCGGCACGCTGTTTCTCGACGAGGTGGGCGACCTTCCCCTCGACGTGCAGGTCAAGTTGCTGCGGGTCCTGCAGGAGCGTGAGTTCGAACGGGTGGGCGGCGTGGACACGGTCAAGGTGGATGTGCGCCTGATCTCGGCCACCCACCGTGATCTGGAACGGCTCATCGCCGAGGGCAAGTTCCGCGAGGATCTCTATTACCGGCTCAACGTGTTTCCCATCACCATGCCGCCTCTGCGCGAACGGCCCGGCGACATTCCATTGCTGGTCGAGCACTTCATGCAGAAGTACGCCCAGTCGAGCGGCAAGATGGTCCATAGCGCGGACCCACGCGCCCTGGTTGCCCTGGCTGCCTATCCCTGGCCGGGCAACGTGCGCGAGTTGGAGAACGTCATCGAGCGCGCCATGATCCTGGTTTCCGGCCCGAGCCTAACCGTGGCTGATCTGGATTTCGGTCGGCGCCTGGGCATGACCCCGTCAGGCGGAACTCCCATCGGGGCCTTGGCAGAGGGTGGCAGCGGGCCCCAGGGTGAAGGCGGCCGCTCGCTCTACCGGCGTCTATCCGAGCAGGAGCGCAGCGAGATCATCTCGGCGGTGGAACGGGCCCAGGGCAACATCGCCCACGCTTCGCGTGCGCTCGGCATCAACCGTTCGACCCTGTACTACCGCATGCGCAAGCACGGACTGGAGCACCTGCTTCCCACCCGCGACGAGGTGGTTCCCCACCCGCTCGAAGGCGAGCCGCCCGCCTAGTTCCGCCCGTCAGAATTTCAACCATGTTTGGGTCGTCGATGCATCCCGCCCGGCTTCGTTGCTCCTCGGTTACATACGTCCAGTATGCGCCCTCGTCGCGCCTCGCCGACCGGGCGCCTCGGCGGCCGAAACATGGCCGCTCTTCTGATGGGCGGAACTAGCACGACCCCAGGGGATCTCTTGTCGGACCGCGTGGGTTCCCTCTTGCTGAAGTTGGCCGTTCTATCTATGTCCGCGGTAGCCGCGGCGGGAACCGGGTGCGGCGGCGACGCCGGGGGAAAGCCAGGCAATCCGCCGCCGAGCGCGACCTGCGTGGTGCCCGCCAGTCCAGTCGACACTTCCAGCCCGACCACCGTGGTGGGCGACGGCAGCGCCGCGAGTTGCACCGAGGCGGCTTTCCGGTCCGCGGTCGCCGGCGGCGGCATCGTTGCCTTCAACTGCGGATCGACTCCGGTTACCATCACCGTCACCTCCGAGGTCCCGGTCGGCAAGGACGCCACCATCGACGGTGCTGGTCAGGTAACCCTGAGTGGCGGGGGAACCTCGCGCATCCTGCACATCACCAGCGCACGGAACGTCGCCACCCCGCTGCTCACCGTGCAGAACCTGTCGTTCGTCGATGGTTTCACCAGTGACGTCCCCAACACCAGCAGCACGGCCAAGGGCGGCGGCGCTATCTTTCAGGATGGCGGCTCGCTCACCGTGATCAACTCCACCTTCTCGCGCAATCAATGCGCGAGCAGCGGTCAGGACGTTTCGGGCGGGGCCATCAACGGTCAGGGCGTGGGGACGCTAATCATCGTGGGCAGCACATTCTCGGACAACACCGGCTCGAACGGCGGCGCGGTGGGTACCCAGGACGAGAACGTCACCATCGTCAACACCACCTTCGCCAACAACTTGGCCACCGGGACCGAGGGCAATCCCGGCGACGGCGGCGACGGAGGCGCGCTCAGCTACGACGGCGCGAACATCTCGCTCACGTTGTGCGGCGACAGTTTCGCGGGCAACCGGGCCAATGCCGCGGGCGGCGCCGTGTTTCGCGTCGGCTACCACGACGAGGAGGTGAACATCGACCGCTGCACCTTCGACGGCAACGCGGTCGACGTGAACAGCGGCAACGCCGCCGGCCTCTACCTCGAATACGTGACCATCAACATGAGCGGCACGACCATTTCGAACAACACCGGTCACTACGGTGGCGGCATCTGGATCGGCCAGTCGGCCATCGCCAACCTCACCAACGTCACCATCGCGAACAACACCGCCTCCGGCGGTGGCGGGGTTTGGTTTGCCAACGCGGTGACCGGCACCTTGCTCAACGTCACAGTGGCGGGCAACACCGGTGATGGCCTCTTTGGTGGCGACACGGGGGTCAATCTGCAGAACACCATCGTGGCCAACAACCCACGGGGCACCCTGGACAGCACAACCAACTGTGCAAAACAGCACGGCAGCAGCGGACCCAATCTGCAGTTCCCGAGCGGCGGGACGCAGTGCACTTCTTCAATTACTGTGGCGGATCCCACGCTTGGCCCGCTTCAGGACAACAGGGGACCGACCAAGACCATGCTCCCGGGGGCGGGCAGCCCGGCCATTGGTCAGGGCACCGGCTGTCCGCAGATCGATCAGCGCGGCAACCCGCGCCCGAGCGCGTGCACGCTCGGGGCGGTCGAGGCTAGCTGATCTGATCTGCGGCCAAGGCGCGGCAGGGTCTTGCCGAGGGAACGCCTGCGGCGCAAGCTGCAAAGAACCAGCGCGCCCAGCAAGAGCGCCAAGCCGGCAAAGTTGCCTGGCCGGCTGTTGCTCCGGCCGGTGTCACACTTGCAGCCACTGCCGCTTGACACCGCTGGCTCCACGACCTTGCCGTCAGAGGCGGTCGCATCACCGGACGATCCGCCACGTGCGTCGGAGGCCAGCGCATCACCGACGTTGGTGAGGCCGTCATTGGAGCCGGCCTCGGGCAGCATGCCACCTGTGGCGTCACCGCCGTGAAGCGTATCAGCGCGTGCCGTGTCCAATCGAGGGAATGCGTCCTGGCTGGCGAGACCGGTTCCGCCGGCATCGAGAGCGCCTCCCACGCCGCCGGTTCCGCCGTCTGGAGTGCCGCCCATCCCTGCCGCGTCCGCGGCCCCACCCGTGCCTGACAATCCGCCGACACCACCATTCCCGCTCGCGCCGAGACGCACCTGTCGCAGGCGTGATGTGGGACCTTTCCCCACTGTGGCGACAAGAACCCACCCGCGTTGAGCACGCAATTGCTTGCGAAACTTGCTAAGATCAGTTGAGCCTGGACACCAACGATTGGGCGTGGGTCCGAATGGCTTGCCGCATGCTTGAGAGGCCCCCTCCAATGACAAGAGAACGCATTGCTCGCCCACCTACCCGTGGTTTATCCACAGGCCAGTTCGCAGGGTTCGGCTTCGCCGCGATTTTCGCGCTCGCAGGAATTGGCTGCAGCCCAGCAGCGGTTGAGAAGGGAGTAGCCTCGGGAGGGACTCCAGGAGGTAGTGGCGCCGCGGGCGGCTCCGGAACCAGCGGAACCAGCGGAGCCAGTGGAAGCGCAAGCGGTGGCATCAATCTGCACCCGTCCACCGGGACCGGTGGCGGCGGCGGGAGCTCGACGAGTGGGTGCGACGGCACGAACACCATCGGCTGCAAACCCCAGATACCAGAGGGCTGCGGCGACGGAAAGAACAATCAAAATGGCATCGAGGAGTGTGACGACGGGAACGCGTTGCCTGGCGACGGGTGCAATGGCATTTGCAAGGTAGAGCCCAATTGGGAATGTCCCCGCGAGGGGCCCTGCAAGCGAAAGATCATTTGTGGCGACAGCAGCATTGGCGCGGGCGAGGTTTGCGACGACGGTAACACTCTCGACAACGACGGCTGCAATTCCACCTGCACGGTTCAGGACCCCCGCTACAAATGTGATCCCCCCGGAACACCGTGCGTCCTCATGTCCCAGTGTGGCAACAAGCGCATCGAAGCGGGCGAAAACTGCGACGACGGCAACACCAACAGTAAAGACGGCTGCAGCAGCACTTGTCAGCTCGAAGCCGGTTGGGTCTGCCCGATACCAGGCACTGCCTGCAAGCCAGCTCCTCATTGCGGCGATGGAATTCTTAATTCCTCGCTCGGCGAAGTGTGCGACGACGGCAACCAGAAGGACGGCGACGGTTGTTCCTCGGACTGCAAGATCAAGGGTCCGGGGTGTGTCTGCACACCTGGTCAACAGTGCACATGCCCGACCGTCAAGTGCGGCAACGGCACCATCGAGGGCAGCGAGCAGTGCGATGACGGCAACGCCAAGCCTGGCGATGGTTGCTCGGGGATTTGCCAGATCGAGTCCGGGTATACCTGTCCCTTCACCAATGCCCCTTGCGTACCCGACTGCGGCGACGGCATCGTGCTCAAGCCCATGGAACAATGCGATCCCGGCGTGAAGGGAACCAACGTGGCCGACGCGTGTTCGAGCACCTGCAAGTTCAACCCAGGCTGGGCCTGCACCGGCGATCCCCCGAACAACTGCCACCAGACGGTGTGTGGCGACGGCAAGGTTGAGGGCTCCGAGGGTTGCGATGACGGAAACACCTTGCCCAATGACGGTTGTTCGCCCACCTGCCACGCTGAGCCCAGCTGCAGCTCGACCGGCCCGACCCCAGGGTGCACCTCGAAGTGCGGGGACGGGTTGGTGGTCAACGAAGGGTGCGACGATGGCAACACCAACAACGGCGACGGTTGCTCGTCGACATGCACGGTGGAACCCGGCTACCAGTGCGCTCAGCCCGATTCCACTGCTGCTACCATGACCGTGCCGGTCACCTACCGAGATTTCCTCCTCGGCGGCGATTTCTACGCGGCCACCATCTCGGGTAGCAACAATGCGATTACCGGCATGGTTCAGGGCACGCTCGACAGCGACGGCAAGCCGGTCTACGCCGGCGTAGGCGGCACAGGCGCGACCAGCGCGTGGGTCACGAGTGCGGCCAGCTTCCACAATTGGTATCGGGACGTAAAGGGGACCAACACCACCTACGTATCGAAGGTTCTTTTGCACAACGACGGCAATGGCTCCTTCGTGAACTGGTGGAAGGACAACCAAGAGTGGGTTAGCTACAGCAACCCCATATACTGCTCAACCACGAACTGCAGCACCGGCTGCAACACCCCCTACACTGGCGGCGCGAACCAGGCGTGCCTCGCCTCGTGCACGCCTTGGGGCGCCACCAGCACGCAGACCTGCTGGGTCACCACCGCGAATGTTCCCGGGCACCCGCTCTTCTTCCCGCTCGACAACATACCGGGCATGATCACGCCGACCTCAGCCTATGCGCCCGGCGAAACCCCGCCTATGTATAGCGGCGCCTGGACCTTTGAAACAGGCACGCCGCCGC
>PMBS01000368.1 GCA_003153015.1 Myxococcales bacterium | reverse complement strand
GGCTGAACGGCAAGACACAAGGAATCATCGACGACGTCGGCGAAATGAAGAAAAACGTGACCAACCTGCTGGCTAGCGCAAAAGCTGCGCTGCACGGGTAGCCCAACAAGTTACGCAACGCCAAAGAAAAGGAGACTGAGCCATGTTTTTAATGGAAGCGTTCAAAGAAGGTGGCTGGGGCATGTACCCGATCTTGCTCATCTGCATCATCACCATCTATCTGACCATCGATCGGACAAGCTACCTGGCAAAGTGCAAGGTCGACGCAGACCGGCTGATATCGCTGATAAAATCCCAGATCGTCAGCGGCAACATCCGTGGCGCCGTCTCAACCTGCCAGGCCACGCCGGTGCCGCTCACCAAGATCATCGCAGCCGGTCTGATGAAGGCCGGTGGCTCCGAGCATGACATCCAGCAGGCGATGGACGAGGAAGCCCTGCGCGAGCTGCCCAAGGTGGAGAAGCGAACCGGCTACCTGGCCATGCTGGGAAACCTGGCGACCCTGGCCGGACTCCTCGGCACCATCACCGGCCTCATCAAGTCGTTCGGAGCGGTGGCCGGAGTTGACCCCTCAATGAAGGCGACCATGCTCTCCAAAGGTATCTCCGAGGCCATGAACTGCACAGCCTTCGGGTTGGGAACCGGCATCTTCGGCTTGGCCGCGTTCGCCGTTCTCAACGGCAAGACGCAAGCCATCCTCGACGGCGTCAACCAGGGCACGGTCGAGGCGCTCAACTTGGTGGTAGCCGGCCGTTCAGACACCGGCGCTCAGCACTAATCGACAGCGAACGCAGGGGCCGAACCCTGGCCCCAAGACGGGAGCTCAATTATGAGTGTTTCAGTAGAAACTGGCGGTAAGCGCGGCAAGAAGGAGCTCAACGCCGAGCTCAATCTGGTGCCGTACATCGACCTGCTCACCTGCATGGTCGCCTTCCTTCTCATCACCGCGGTGTGGACCCAACTCGCCCGCTTGCAGGCCCAGCAGAAGGGCCAGGGGCAAGCCGGCGAGGAAACTCCGCCCGAGCTGCAGGTGAAGGTCGTCGTGATGGTGAACCAGGAAGGCTTCAACTTGGTCGTCGGTCAGGACCAGACCCCGATTCCCAAGAAGGGAGCTGAGTACGACTTTGAAAAGTTGGCGGCCGAACTGAAGAAAGCCAAGGACGGTCACCCGGACAAGAATGACGCTCAGGTGGCCTCCGAGGACACCATCAAGTTCGATGTCTTGGTGCGAGCCATGGACACCGCCATACAAGCGAGATTCCCCGATATCTCGCTCATCGACTCAGGCGCAGCCGGAATCTAGGACTGCAGGAGAACCATCATGGCAATCAAGGCGCCTCACTCGCACCTTTACCACTCGATCAAGCTCGAAGTCACCAACTCGAAGCTGGGGGGCGGTGGCCGCAAGAGTCTGTATCAGGCCCTCAACCTGGTGGCCTACATCGACATGATGACGATCCTTGTCATCTTCCTGCTCATGACCTTCTCGGCCAGCGGCGAGATTCTCTTCGTGCAGAAGAACATCGTCCTTCCCGACGCACAGAACTGGAGCGACCTCGAACGCGCTCCGGTCATTGGCGTTACCAAGGACGTCGTCACGCTGGACGGGAGGCAGGTGGCCACCGGTGAAGAGCTGATGAAGGACTCGGCCACGGGCGATGCCAAGATCCCGGAGCTGGCCGATCAGCTCGTGACCGCAAAAAACAACTACAAGCTACTGCACCCCACAGAGGACTTCAAAGGGGTGTGCATTATCCAATCGGACAAGAGCGTCGAGTTCAAGATGTTGCGCAAGGTCATGTTCTCGGCTGCCACGGCCGGCTACCAGAACGTGAACTTCGCCGTGCGGCCGAAGGCCAAAGGCGGCGCCGCAGCTCCGGCTGCGGCCGAGTGACTTTCGCTTTTCCGCGCGCGTCGATCGCGTTTCCCGATCCGCTGTCGGTGATACGGGCGGCCGGTCTCCCCAGGGCCGGCCGCAGGGTTTCGTTATGGGACTTTCCCAGGGAGGTGCTGAAATGCGAAAAGCTAGCTTCATGGTAATCGGCGCGCTCGCCGCCGGCCTTGTCGTCTCCGGGTGCGAAGGCGACCCGAACGATCCGCGTACCTGGGCGCGCAAGCTCAAGAGTGTGCGCGACCAAAAGGAAGCGCTGGATCAGCTCGCCAAGATGAGTGTGGATCGAGCCCAAAAGGCGCTGCCCGAGATGATTGCGCTCTACAAAGAGACCAAGAAGCCGGACCACCTGGAGGCGCTCAGCCGCTTCCTCAATGACCAGACCAAGCCGCTCTTCATCGAAGCCCTGGACTTCACCGAAGACGACTTCGACCGTGCGGTGATTGCCGCCGGCGCGCTGGGCGAGATGAAGGCGACCGACGCGGTCCCGCAGCTCATCAAGGCGGTAGAGCACCAGCTCCCTATCAAGTCGCGCGCCAACACCGTGCGCCTGGCGGCGATTCGCGCCCTGGTCAAGATTGGCGACAAGCAGGCCGTGCCTCCGCTGATGAAGATCCTTACTACGTCGGCCGACGAGCAGGACTTCTTGCTCAACCAGAAGGCGGCCCTCGGTCTGGCCGAGTTGCGCGACCCGCAGTCAATCCCGGCACTCATCAAGGGTCTCTTCATGACCGGCCGTGGGACGCAGGTCTTCCAAGAATGCCGTCTGGCCTTGGTGCGCATCGGCGATCCTGCGGTGGATCCACTGATCAACTTGCTCAACGAGAAGAACGCTGAGATTGCCGAGATGGCACGCAATCTGGACTTCGACAAGACCAGCCCCGGCATCGTGCCCTTCAAGGCAGCCTACTTGCTGGGCGACTTGCGAGCGGCGCGCGCCGTGCCGGCCCTGGCCGCCCGCCTGAAAGTCCCGGCCAAGTCTGGCGAGCACAAGGCCATCCTCATCGGCCTCGGCTTCATCGGCACTCCGCAAGCAGTCAAAGTGTTGCTCGACGTGCTTACCGACAAGAAGGCCGAGGCGACCGACCGCCAGGCTGCCGAGGACGGCATCTACCTGTCAGGGGACAAGCGCGCGGTGCCCATCCTGCTCGACACGGCCAAGAATGGCTACGTGGTCGTGGGTGGGGTCAAGGCATCAGACCTGCGCGCCAACGCCGCCATCGACCTTGCCCGCATTGCCGGCAAGGAAACCTACGAGGCGTTCAAGGCCCTGGCCGACAAGGAGAAGGATGCGCAGGGGATCTTCGGCGAGGCGCTCGACCGCATGCAGGTTGCCAAAGACTGCGACAAAGACATCGACTGCTACGCCAAGGTTCTCAACACCGATCCGTCCTGGACCCGCGCCGAGAAGGCGGCGTTCGCCATCGGCTTCTCAGGCAATGCCGCCAAGGGCGTACCCATACTGCTCAACGCACTCAAGCCCGTGGCCTCGCTGTCCCAGCTTCGCTACCCCGTGCACCAGGCGATCCTGCAGTCGCTCACCAAGCTGGCCGATGCATCATGCAAGATGTGCGAGGAGAAGCTGCTCAAACAAATCGAGCGCGACGAACAAGCGGTTCGCCTGCCCGGCGCGCGTGACCTCCTGGGTGAGACCCGTGTGGCTTTGGCGGTCATCCAAAACAAGAAGAAGGCCAACTAGGACGCGGGTTCGCTCTCGCGATCAGGAACCCGCTCGTGCTACGTCGACTGATACTCGGCAACCACCGTGGTGTGAATGCCACCACGGATGTTGAAGTCGCCCTCGACGCGCGCACGCCGGGGATGAACCGCTGCCACGAGGTCGTCCAAGATGCGGTTGATGACGGCCTCGTGGAAGGCACCCTGGTTGCGGTACGACCACAGGTACAGCTTCCACGACTTGAGTTCAACGCAAAGTTGGTCAGGTACGTACTCGACGCGCACCGTGGCGAAATCGGGCTGGCCCGTGTTGGGACAAAGGCAGGTGAACTCCGGTGTCTCGAAGCGGATCAGGTAGTCCCGCTCGGGCTTGGGGTTGGGGAAACTAGCGAGCGTGTGGGATGGCGTGGTGCCCATTCACCTGCGATGATAGCAGGCGTCTCGGGGTTGACACTTCTCGAAACCAGAAGCGACGGTGTCCTACCGCTGGGAGGCCCTATCGGATGACACGACATCCCCTATTTTCGACTCTGCTCCTTACAAGCCTGGTTGCCTTAACGCCATCTCTGGCAGTAGCAGTCGGGCCTGTGCGCGGCACGGTCGTCCTGCCCGATGACCTCAAGTCCGGCCGTCGTTTCCTGGGCCATTGGCGGGTTGAGAACACCACCGTCCCCATCCAGCCGGCGCCGCCGCGGGGCGATACCGTGGTCGTGCTGGTCGGCCCCAAGCCGCAGGTTCTCGCCCCCAAGAACACGCCGGTCGAGATCAGCGGCATGCAGGCCAATCCCGCCACGGTGGTCGTGGGTGAGGGTGCGGTGGTGGAATTCAGAAACTCGGACAAGGTTTCGCACGACTTTTCCGTCCCAGGCCGGCCCGATGTAATGCCGGCCGAGCGTCTCGGCCCGGGCACCGTACGCAAGCAGCGCTTCGGCATCAGCGGGGAATACGTCGTGCGCTGCACGGAGTATCCCCACCTCGTGGTTTCGGTGATCGTCACCAGCTCGCCATTCTTTGCGGCGGTGGACGAGAAGGGAGGCTTCAAGCTGCTCGACGTGCCGGAAGGCCCGGCCACGCTCAAGGTATGGACCAACGGCCGCTGGGTGCATGAGCAGGCGATCGAGGTTGCCCCCAAAGGACTCGACCTGACCATCAAGGTGTCCAGTACGGCCAACAAGGAGCCCACCGAACAATAGGGGGCGGAAGCGATGTTCCTTTCCAAGATATGGTTCATTCTCGTCGGGCTGCTGGCCGGGGTGGCAGTGACGGCGGCCTTTGTGGCGCCCCGCCCGGCTGATCGTCGCATCGAGCAACTGGAAGGTCAGCGTCTGGATCGCGCGCAATATGCGGCCGAGCAAATGCTCAAGAACGATGCACGGCGCTGGATCGACTATGTGGCCAAGCTAGGCCGCGACGCGCACCTCACTGAGGCTCTCGACTCCTCATCGCGTGGGGCGGGAGAGCCGAGGGCGCTGCACGAAACCGTGCGCAGCCGTCTCAAGGCGCTGGTGCCTGACCGTGCCGCAATCGGCGTGGAGTCGCTCATCGCCGTGGACAACAAAGGACGCGTGGTCGCCCGGGTGGGCGACGATGAGGGCGAGTTCGGCGAATCGATTGCCGGAGCCGAGGTAGTGGGGGACGCCCTACGCGGCTATATGTCCGACGACGTGTGGGGGGCGGCCGGTCGTCTGCGCCGGGTGGGCGCGGCGCCGGTCACATCCAAGTCGCGCGACCGCATCGTCGGCGCGGTGGTGGTGGCAGTCGACACCGGCAAGCGCTTGACTGAGATGTGGAAGCGCAACCTGGGCGTGGACGTGGCCATCGTTCTCGGCAAGAACGTCGTGTCGTCGACCCTGCCTGAGGCGCTGCTCGGCCAGCTGCCCGAACTTATCGAGCAGCACGCCACCGAGATTGCCAATCACAAGCGCACGCGCGCCCTCGTCCTGTACATGGGCAATGACCGCATGCTCCTGGTCGCGGCGCCCTTTGTCGGTGAAGCCTCGGAGCAGCGGGCCTACTACGTCCTGCTCAACAAGAAATCCCCCGAGTCCGATCCGTGGGTCCTGCTGTCGAACACCTCTTCCGACGATCTCCGCTGGGGTCGCTTTCCCTGGCTGCCCCTGGGGCTAGGCATCGTGGCCATGATCGGCATCGGGCTCTTCCTGCAGCGGATCGAGGTCGATGGCCCGCTCCGGCGCCTGCGCAGCGAGGTGCACAGTCTGGCCCGCAACGAGATGCAGAAGCTCGACGACACCAAGTACGGGGGCAAGCTGGGTGGTGTCGCGCGCGATATCAACGCCACCGTGGAGCGTTTCACCCACGCCCCCGCGCCCAAGTCCGAGACGGCCAAGAAAAACATCGCCGCGATTCTGGATCGGGGCGGCTCGGCTGACGGCCAGTCATTTGACGTGTCACGGGCCAAGCCTGCGCCACCCGCGCCTCCGCCCAACCCGGCGTCCGTGGCCGCCACCCTGTTCGGCGCGCCCAAGCTTCCGCCCCCGGCTGGCGGTGCAGTTTCGCCCGCCGGAGTCCCAGCCGCGCCGGCGCCCAGTTTTCAGGCAGCCGCTGCGCCGGCAGGCATCTCGGCCCGTCCCATTTCCCTGCCCACCTTGTCCTCACCGTTGGAGACGACCTCGTCCCCTTCCGGCGAGTTCGCGGCCGTCTCGCCTTCCTCCATCATCGAGACGCAGGATCTCCCGCCCTTGCGGGGCGATGTGGCGCCGCCACCAGTGCCAGTCTCGGCCGCTTTCGCCGCAGCCGTGCCCGCTGCGCCTCCACCCCCGGCCCCACCGGTGGCTGCAATAGTGCCGCGCGCGCCCAAGAACGAGGAGACGGAACACTTTCAGCAGGTGTTTGAGGACTACATCGCCCTTCGTGCCAAGTGCGGTGAGCCGACCGCCTCAGTTGCGGCCGACAAGTTCTTCGCCAAACTGCAGAGCAACCGCGACCAATTGATCGCCAAGTACGGCTGTCGCACGGCTCGCTTCTCGGTCTACGTGAAGGAAGGCAAGGCCGCCATCAAAGCGACGCCGGTGCGGGGCTAGTAGCTATTCATTTTTCTCGAGCAGCATCTGATCCGGGTTGGCCTGCTCGCCGGGCGCGGCCGCGGTTTCTTTCGGTGCGGTGCCATCGAGAAAGACTTCGCTCACGCCCTCGGCACCCGGCGCAGGCAGGAGTCCGGTGGCCGGATCGATCTGCACCACCACCACTCCCGGCGGCTGGCTGAAGTCGCGCACTGGCCGGCCCGCCATGGCCTTGACCATGAAATCGATCCACAGGGGCAGTGCCGTCCGACCACCGGCCTCGCCGTGTCCCAGGCTCTTGCCGTCGTCGAAGCCGACCCACACCGCAGCCAGTAACTCAGGCGTGAACCCGATGAACCAGGCATCTCGGCTGCCGTTGGACGTGCCGGTCTTACCCGCCGCGGGCCGCTGCAACTTGAGCCCGGCTGCGCGCGCGGTGCCTGACTCGACCACGCTTTTCATGAGCGAGACCATGATGTAGGCCGTCTCGGCACGAACATCCTGCTCAAGCGGGGAGGTGGGAATCGCTTGTGCGCCAAGAACAGAAATCAAGCGCGGGTCGCCGTGCTGGCCGCCGGCCGCAAAGGTGGCGTAGGCGTTGGCCAGCTCGATGGGCGTGACCGTGTTGGCACCCAAGGCCAGCGAGAGTTCAAGCGAATCGGGCAAGGGCGAGGTGATGCCGGCGTGGGTGGCCATCGCTCGGGTGGCGGTGATGCCTACCTCGGAAAGCAGCTTGATGGCCACGGTGTTGATTGACAGGGCCAAAGCGGTGCGCAGCCGGACCGGACCGCGAAAGTTGTCTTTGTCGTAGTTCTGCGGTTTCCACAGCCGGTACACCTCGGGACTGTCGTTGACCAGCGAGGCAGGAGTGAACCGCTGCGAATCAATGGCCGCAGCGTAAATGAATGGCTTGAACGCCGAGCCAGGCTGGCGCTGCGCACGCTGCGAACGATCGAAGCTGCCGGCGCGATAGCCGTAGCCTCCGACCAGGGCCAGGATGTCGCGGGTAGCCGGGTCAAGCACCACCATGGCCGCCTGCGGACCCAACTCCAGGGCCAAGGGCGTGTCCTTGTCACCTTCATGCTTGCGCTCGGGCGCCAGCCGGACGCGCACGAGATCACCGAGACGAAAACGATCGACCAGCGGCGGCGTGCCCAAGGCGTAGCGGGGCTCGACCGCGGTATCAACCACGCCGGTGCTGCCGCCCACGAAGACGAACAGGCGCCCGTTCTTGGGATCCTTGGGATCTTCCTCCACCCGCTCCACGATTCCATCCACGATGTCCGCATCGCCCAAGCTCGGGTGCTCCTTGCTCAACTGCAAGCGGTGCTTCTCCAGGGCTCTGCCCGCTAGGCGGCCGAGCGGTTTCCGGTAGCCCTGGCGCTGATCCAGTTCTTCCAACCCGCGCTCCACCGCCTGCCGGGCCATCGCTTGCAGCCGTGGATCGATGGTGGTCTTGACCGTCAGTCCCAGGGTGTCGAGTTTGTTGGCGCCGAATTTCTCGACCAGTGCGCGATGCACACTGTCGACCGCCTCGGGCGCGCTGTGGGTGCGCGCGCTGCCCTCGGGGACCACCGCGATGGGCTGCTCGGCCACCTTGCGCGCCGTCTCCTCGTAGATGTACTCCAGCTTCGCCATCTGCTCGAGCACATAGGTCTGACGTTTCTTGGCCGCCTCGGCGTGCTTGTAGGGCGACAGCCGCGAGGGCGACTGCAGCATGCCCGCCAGCAACGCGGCCTCGGCCAGGTCAATCGCGCCCACCGGTTTGCCAAAGTAGAAGCGCGCCGCCTCCTCTACCCCGTAGCGACCGTGGCCGAAATACATCTGGTTGAGGTAGAGCTGCAGAATCTCTTCCTTGGAGAACCTCTGTGAGATCCGGCGCGCCAGGATGATCTCCTGCACCTTGCGCCGCATGGTCTTCTCGGGCGTGAGCAGCATCTGCTTGACCACCTGCTGGGTGATGGTCGAGGCGCCCTGGGCAAATTCCCGGCGCGTGAGGTTCTCGTACAAGGCGCGCACCATGCCCCGGTAGTCGAGGCCCTCGTGCTCGAAGAAGTAGGCATCCTCGGCGGCCAGCACGGCCTGGATCAGTACCTTGGGCAACTGGGCGTAGGGCACCACCGTCCGGTGTTCCGAGCCAATCTCGCCAATCAAGTTGCCGTCACGATCGAGCACACGTGTGATCTGAGACGGCCGATAGTCACCTATACCGCTCGGGCTGGGTAGACTGGGATCGTGACCGAAGTAGTAGAACACCCCCACCAGCGCACCCGCGCCCAGCACGAAAGGCGAGAGCAGTAGCAGCAACCAGCGCAGGAGGCGCAGGCCCACCCAGCGGGTCTGACGGCGCCGGCGCCGTTTCGGGCTGGGAGCCGTGGCGACCGGTTCCAGGGAATTGCGCGGCGACCGATCGATCTCCAGGATGTGGTCGATTGGGTCAAGGCGGTCCGCGCCGGACCTGCTGCCGCGCTTGCGCATGGGTCAGTGTAGTCTAGTGCGATACTGGGGCGGCAACGAAAAATGCAAGTTCAATGGGTCACTGTGAATCGGCATCAGCTTCGGTCTCGGCCTCGGGCTTGGCGGCGGTGATGCGGCGGACCCAGTCGAGACACTGCTTCTCGCTCAGGGTCATCTCGCCGCGATCGAAGGTCAGGGGCGAGGCAATTGCGCCCGCGTATTCTTCCTCGGTCAGGCGACCACGCTCATACATGCGGGTCAGGATGCGACGCAGGTATTTCTCCCAGGCGGGAGAAAGCGCGCCATGGCAGTAGTGCACGTAGCGTCGCTTGGGACTGGGCAGGATGGACGAGAAGAATGCCGCCTCAAGCGGGGTAATCTCCGACGCGCTCTTGCCGAAGTAGTGCCGCGCCGCTGGCCCAATGCCATAGAGCCGGGGTCCGAACTCAATGGCATTGAGATACAGCTCAAGGATGCGCTCCTTGGGCAGGATCTGCTCAAGGTACCAGACGAGGAATAGTTCCTGCAGCTTGCGCGACAGGGTCTTTTCCTTGCTGAGCAACAAGTTCTTCACCATTTGCATGGTGATGGACGAGGCGCCCAGCCGAAACCCATTGTTCTCGATGTTGCGGCGCAAAGCCGTCTTGAACACGCTCGGCACCCAGCCGCGGTGCTTGAAAAACCCCGAGTCTTCCGTGGTCATGATGGCGTTGATGAGGTGGGGCGAGATCTTGGCAAAGGGCACGAAGTCCGGACTGTCAGGCCCGACGATGAAGGTCATGACGCCGGCATTGCCCACGCCCGGCGGCTCAGGAGGGACATCCACGGTCTGCACCAGCGATTCGCTGCCGGCGAGCGCGGTGACCTCCGCCGGAGCCTTGAGCACCTGACAGCCATCGATGCCGACCTTGCCCCCCAGATCCAGTGCATCGAGGTTGGCCAAGTCGATCTTGGTGTGCAGGTCAGCCTCGAAAAAGCCCTGCAACACGAACCCACCCAGGTGCGACACGATGGGCGCCGGGATACTGGCCAGCAACTTGGCGCAGGCAATCCGCGGCACGCGAAGCTGCGCCTCGAGCTTGGGCAGGTAGTGCAGCTCGCGGCCGCTCTTGAAACGGAACGTCCCCTGGGCCAGTTCCAGCGAGCCGGCTAGCCGTACAGCTAGGCTGCCGAGACGGCCTTGCGCCTCATTGAGGACCAGCAGCCGCTTGTCCAAGTCGACCGCGCCGTCCACCTGCACACCGAACGTCAGGTCGTTGACCGGCTCGCTCGCCAGCTTCTCGTGCAACAGGCTCAGCCCGCTCACGTCCAGCTTGCCCGAAAACGAAACCCGCCTTCCTTCCAGTTTGGCCTCGATGGCAGCGTCGATCTCGGTACTCCCAGGTTCGAGAATGTAGGAAGGCAGGATCTCGGCGATCTTGTCGAGCGAGAAGCGCTCGGCCCGAAGGGAGAGCGTACCCTCGACCGCGCGGGAATCGATCGACGGTCGAAGTTGGCCCGTCGCTGTCCACAGGGCGCGCTTGGCCCCGCCGTAGCTGCCGGAAAAGAACAGGTCAAAGGCGCGGGTAGGCGATCCCTTGGCCGCGGCCACAGGCCGAATCGCCCCGCTGATTCCGGTAAGCGGTAGGGTGGCCAAGGGCCGCACGTAGCCTTCGCGCACCGACGCCTCGGGCCAGCCGACCGGTCGCAGGCCCGCCAAGGTTCCCTCCAGGGTCACACTGTCGGCACCAAACGCCGGGTTGGTCTCGCTTCCACGCGTGCCGAATCTCCCGGACACCTGCCTCGCTTCGACATGGTAGCGCAGGCCCGTCTCCCAACTCCCATCCACCACCCCCACCGTGACTGACAAGCCCCGGCGGTTGTCGGCAAGCTGAAGACTGCCGCCCCGCGCCAGTAGCGAAGGCAAAGACATCGCGCTGGCCTTGGAAGTGGCCGGGCCAGGGGAGACGCCACGCAAGCGCCCGAGAATCGCGCTTACGTTGTCCCCGGGTCCGCCGCGCACCAGTTTGGCGACCGGGCCATCAGCCACCACAACGCCACGGCCCCACAAGGCGGAAAACGGGATCTGCAAGCTGTCTGCCGTCAGAAGGGGCCCCTTGTCTTTGCCTACCACCACGCCATAGAGCCGGAGCACACCCCATCCTGCGCGCGCCCGCTGGGCCTCCACGGAAACACCAAGCTTGGCCGAAGCCTTGGACGTGACCAAGTGCCCGCCCAGCGCCCCAAGAACCGCGGGATAGCTCGCCACCGCCACCGCTATGATGCCCAAGGCCCATACCCGCCGGTCAAGCAGGATGGTCTTGAAGAAGCGCAGGGGCCTGACTACAAGCGGCATTCGCGAGCCATTCATTCTACTCGCGGGCCCTAGCCGAGGTCACGCAAGAGTGGATCTCAGTTGCTGGATCGCCAGCGGCTATTCGTGACATTCTAGTCGCGTGAGGAGCCCGCCGGCTTGGCCGACGGCGCATCATCGCGGGAGGGCATGGGAACCCTTCGAGGGTTCCCATATAATGACCAGTCGCCAATGACCAAGCTACCCATACCGTCTGCCAGCGTGGGCCTGTGGCTTGTGCTGTGGGCCGGTGCCTGCGCAGCGGACCCAAACAGAGGTGACGACGCGGAGGCCAACATTTTCCCGGATGGTGGAAGAGACGACGCAGGATCCACTGATGCAAGCAAAGGAGACACCATGAACGCCAACTCTGTCGTGCCGACTGCTACCGGCAGCCTCTACTCCTTCCAATTCGGCGACACACAGTTCGCAGTCGACGCTAACCTGGGTGGCCGCATCGTCACGTTTGCCTTCTCGGGTCGCAACATCCTGACTGGCCCGGCGGTAGACCCAGCCAACTTCGGATCGACCCTCTGGCCCAGCCCGCAGACTGACTGGGGCTGGCCACCTCCCGCCCAGATCGATTCAGCGCCCTATGCGGCCAGCATCGACGCCGCCGTGCTCTCGCTATCTGGCGCCACTGCACCCGGTCTTGGTCTTGCCGTAGAAAAGGAATTCTCCGCTGACGGCAAGTCGGGCGTGGTCACCGTGCTGTACACCCTTGCCAACCGCGGCAGCCAGGCACGCCAGGTGGCGCCTTGGGAGATCACGCGCGTGGCGGCTGGCGGCCTCACCTTCTTCCCCATGGGTGAAGGCGGGCCGCGCAAAGGGCCGCAGGATCTGCTCAGCCCAGCCATCGTGGATGGCGTGGCCTGGTTCGCCTACAACGCCGCCACCATCACCGCAGATCAGAAGCTCTTCGCCGACGGCCTAGAAGGCTGGATCGCCCATGTGGACGGCGATCTCTTGCTGGTGAAGTCTTTCGCCGACACGCCGACTTCGCAAGCCGCTCCTGGCGAGGCGGAGATCGAGATCTACGCCAATGCCGGCCACACCTACGTCGAGGTCGAGAACCAGGGCGCCTATGTCAATCTCACCCCCGGTGCCGCGACCGCTTGGACCGTGCGCTGGATGCTGCGCAAGCTCGATCTGGCAGCCACACCCGCGAGCGTGGGCAGCGCAGCTTTGGTCGACTTGGTGCGCAGCCTGGTCAAGTGACCGGCATCGCCTGGACCGCGGATCGAAGTTAGCTACTTCACCACAGAGGGCACAGAGGACACAGAGCCGGATCGGAAAGGGAAGGGTTGGGTCCTGCGTGGTCCAGAGTCCTTCTTCCTTTCCGATCTCTGTGCTCTCTGTGGTGGAGAAGCTAGTCAGGTTCTACGCGGCCCGGAGTTCGACGTCCGCGACAGCTCGCAGATCCTCAGCAATCCGCTGCCGGGCGTGATGTAGGCGGGACATCACGGTCCCTATGGGACAAGCCGCAGCCTCGGCGATCTCGTCGTAGGCGCAGTCCTCGAACTCGCGCAGGGTGATGGCTTGCCGGTGCACGGGCGTCAGCCGAGCCACTGCGGCCCGCACCAGGAGCTGCATCTCCTCGCTCTCCATCTCACGCTCCGGGGTCTGGTCGTGGGATGGCTCCAGCTTGGGCTGGCAGTCGTCGCCACGCTCGTCAGCCACCGCACCTTCGGTGCGGGCGTACCGCTTGCGAAGGATGTCCAGGCTTGCATTCATCACGATGCGATGGATCCAGGTGGTGAAAGATGCGCGGCGCTCGAAGCGGTGCAGGTTGCGCCACGCCTTCAACATTGCGTCCTGCACGGCATCCTCGGCATCGTCGCGATTGCGCAGCACCTTCATCGCAATGGCCAGGGCCCGCGGACGGACCTGCTCCAGAAGCGGCCGCAGGGCATGGGCATCGCCAGCCTGTGCCTGCTCTGCCAGAACCGATGCGTCATCGCGTCGTGACTCGTCCACGTTCGCAGGCCTCTTCCGACGCGCCAAACCGCCCACCAAAGACCGACTCGCCACGCTCGACTGTGGCAGTCTTGCTACCAGATTCGCTAACATCGCGAAATCCGTGGTTGGTTGCATGGCACTTCCCTCCTTGTGCAAAGCCGGGACCGACGCTTTGCGCTAGACCACCATCCTCCCGGGTCAGCCATAATGCAATCTGGCATCCTGATCCCCAATCGCGCGACAGGCGGAGCCGCGGGCGGCCTCGGACTATACTTTCCCACCCATGACCGACATCGAGCGGGTCCGCCTCTTCCTGCACCGGGTGCGCCGGCGGGCCATGCTGGTTGTGGGGCTGCGCGCGGTGGGGTTCACGGCTGCGGCCATGCTGGCCACCCTCCTCCTGCTGGGCCTGACCGCCTCGTGGATCGGGCCCGCCACTTCCTGGTCGACTGTGACGATCCTGACCCTGCTCACTCTCTTGCTTTCGGGCTTGGGCTTGGGCTGTGGTTTGCCCGCGCGGCGGCTGCGATCCATACGGGCCATGGCAACGCTTGCCGGCCAACGCCATCCGCCGCTGGCCAGCGATCTGTTGTCCGCGGTTGAGCTCGATGTCGAGGACGACCAAGAGCTACCCAACGCCGGATCGATTGAGATGGCGCGCGCCTTCTTCGGCACCGTGGCGGACGCGGCTGCACCGCTCGATCCGGCGCACCTGCTTCCGCTGCGGAACGAGGTTTGGGCCGGGCTCGCCGCCGCGTTGGCAGCCCTGGTGCTTGTGCTGGCTGTGACCTTGTCCCCTGGCACGGTTGGCCGCGGCTTGCACCTGCTCGTGCATCGGCCAACCCGCTTTGAAGCTGCCACTCCGTCGCGCGACCCGCTGGTTGCCGACCTGCGCATCACCTATCAATACCCAGCCTACACCGGGCTGGCGTCCCATGTGGTGGAGGGATCCACGGGCGACGTCGTGGCGCTGCGGGGAACTCGCGTGCTGCTCGAAATGCGACCCCTGCATTCGACGCGCCAGGCGTTGCTGCTCTTGGGCGACTCAGGCGAGGGAGGCGAAATCCCGGTGGCAGTGGCGGCCGGCAAGCTGTCGGCTGGGTTGATCGTCAATGAAGACAACAGCTATCGCGTCTGGCTGTCGCCGCTCTTCGGCCGGCCGGTGCGCGAAACGCGGCCCCATCGCATCGTGGTCGAAGCCGACCGGCCGCCCGAGGTGGATATCACGGCACCGGCCGATCGCTTGGAGCTGGCCGCGCCCAGGCCGGTCGAGGTCGGCTACTCTGCCCGCGACGACTACGGGCTTTCCCGCATCGATCTTGTCTACCGGGTCAACCACGGGCCCGAGCAACGAACCCCTCTCAAGGACGCGCAGGGCGCGCGCGCTGTGCGCGGCACCACCCTGTTCGAGCCCACCACGGCCATGCTCACGCCCGGCGCACGCGTCGCCTACCACATCGAGGCCTCTGACCGCGACGACGTCTCGGGTAGCAAGATGGGCGCCTCGCGCACCCTCACCCTGGTGATCCAGAACCCACGCGAAGCCCTTGATGAACACCTGGCCGCAGAACACGTGGTGCTCGACAAGCTGATTGGCACGCTGGCCGACCGCATCGAGTTTGGCGAAGCAGTGTCCGAGTCGCCGCCCTTGGAGCGCCTGTGGCGCTGGCGCGATCTGCACGACGCCGAGGAATCGCACCTGGTGCTGCTCGGCCGCCTGGTCGATGAGCAGGGGCGCAAGTCCACGTCGAGCCGAACCTTGGTGGCTGCCCTGGCTAGCATCGCAGATCGGCTGGGACGCCAGATGCGCGAGGAGGCAGACCTGCTCAGGGGCCTGCGCAATCAAGCCGACCGCGGCGCGCTGACCCCGGCGCGGCTTAACCGGCTGCAGCCCGCGGGCGCCCGCCATGTGACCGAATTGGAGAGTGCCGTGCTCTTGCTCGACGATCTTATCGGCCGGCAACGTCTCGACGACCTGGCCGAGCTGGGCAAGGAACTGACCGACGCGCACAAGCGCCTGCAGGATCTGTTGGCGCGCTACCAAGCGGCGGGTGACGAGGGACTGCGCCGGCAGATCGAACGCGAGATCCGCGAGCTGCGCGCGCGCATTGCCGAGTTGGCGCGCAAGATCGCCGAGGTCAAGGCGCGTAACGAGGTCGCGACCGACTGGATGAACATGCCTGATCCGAAAAGGGCGATGGAGCAAGCCTCCCGACTCGACTCGCTGCTGGAAAAGGGCGATGCGCGCTCCCTGGCTGAGGCGCTGGCCGAACTGGGCCGCACCCTGGCGGCGCTGCAACAGGCGCTCGACAAGAATGCCGACGACTTCGCGCGCGAGCGCTTTCCGCAGGAAAGCCGCGCTCTCGCCGAGGCCATGAAGAAGATCGGCGATCTGGAAGGCGACGAGCGCAGCCTGGCCGCGGACAGCAAGGGGTTGGCAGTGGAGACCGAAGCGGAACAGGAACGACGACTGGCCGCGCAGCTCGACGCCTTTCTGGCCAAGGCGAAGCAGAGTCTCGACGGTGTGCAACGTCGGATCGCGGGCGCGCCGCCGCGCGAGGCGGGGTCCGCTCTAGGCGCGGATCTCGATCGCGCGAGGGACAACGTCCGGCAATTGCGCCGGCAGCTTCCCGCCAAGGAATGGGCTGAGGCACGCAAGGAAAGCGAGCGCCTGGTGGCTGGTCTGCGCCGCGCGCAGGGCACGCTGGCGGAACGCAGCGCAGGCAAGCCGACGTCTTCTTCCCTGGAAAGCTATGCGCAGCAGATCAATGAAGCCGGCGCCCTGGCGCAGGACTTGGCGTCCGATCTGGCCAAACTGGTTCCGCGCGGCGAGGACGCCCTGACGCCCAGGCAGCGCGAGCAGGCGCGGGGCATGGGCGAGCGGCAAGACAGCATCGGCGATCGCACCGAACGGCTGGCGCAAGAGCTGGACAAGCGCCAAGGCCAGGTGCCAGGCGGGGAGGTGGCGAGCTCTGAGCTGGGTGGAATTGCTGGGCAGATGCGGCAGGCAAGCAAGGATCTGCGGCAGGGCGCCGCGGTGGAAGGATCGGGCCGTGCCCAGGAGGCGGCGGATCGCCTGGCCAAGTTGCGCGAGTCGATGAGCCAGCGCCCCCTGGGCAGCGCACGCTCTGCTCGCGAGCCGGTGCGGATTCCCGGAGCCGACGAGTACCGTGCCCCGCGCGCGTGGCGCGAGGAACTGATGGAGGCCATGCGTGAGCAGGCGCCCGAGAAGTTCCGCGATGAGGTGCGCCGGTACTACGAGGAGCTGGTGCGATGAATCGGGCGGTGGCGCTGGCTGTGGCTGCGCTGGCGCTGACCGCGCCAGTCCCCACCGGGGCCGAGGAGGTCGTCGAGGTCGAGGAGGCGGAGACCGTGGTCAGGCTATACGACCAGTGGCGCTTTCAGGAGGCAGACCGCAAGTTGGCTGAGCTGGAGCGGACCCATCCCGGCGAGGTACATACCCTCTATGCCGAGGGCTATGAGCGCTTCCTGAGCGGCGACTACCCGGCCGCAGTGGCCAAGCTGAAGGCTGCAAGTGCGGACATGCCAGTCAAGGAGTTGCTGCTCATGGCCGAGGGTGCGCAGACCAGCATCGAGGGTCACCTAGCCCGGCGCTCGCCGCATTTCGTGATTCGCTTTCCCCCGGAAGACGTGGTGATTGCCGACTATGCGCTGGATGCGCTGGAAGCCGCGGCCTCGGCTTTGCGGACCGACCTGGGCTTTGTCCCAACCCGCCCGATACCAGTGGACATTCTGCGCAGCCCAGTCGATCTGGCGCTGGTGACCGCACTTAGCACCGACGATGTGGAGCGCACCGGCACCATTGCGGTGTCCAAATGGGGCCGCATCATGCTGTCCACTCCGCGCGCCATGCGGCTCGGCTACGATTGGTTGGACAGCCTGTCGCACGAGCTGGTCCACTACGCGGTGGCGAGCGCGACCCATGACCGGGCCCCGGTGTGGCTGCAAGAAGGCTTTGCCAAGTTTCTCGAACACCGCTGGAGGGATCCGCCGGGCCTGGCGCTCACGCCTTCGCTGCAACACCTGCTCGCCAAGGGCCTACAAACCCACAAGCTGATCAGCTTCGATGCCATGCACCCGTCCATGGCCAAACTCCCGCGCGCTGAGGACGCGTCGCTGGCCTTTGCCGAGGTGACCACTGCCATCGCCTTGCTCTTCACCAGCGGCGGAATGCCAGCTCTGCGCAACGTGCTTTCCATGATCGCACTGGGCGCCGATGCGCGCATGGCAGTGGCCCGGGCCTATGGCGAAAGTGGAAACTGGGCCGACTTCGAAAAAGCGTGGCGGGCCTTTATGATTGCCCAGCACTACAAGATCATTCCTGGCTTCGAGGCGCTGTTGCCCAAGTACCGCAAAGACAGTGCCATTGCCGCCCGCCGGGCGCCAGTTGAAGACGAAGCCACCACGGAGCGGACCGGCGCCGAGCGCTTCCTGCGCCTGGGAAATATGCTGCTTGCGCGCGGCCGAATGCGGGCTGCCAGCGCCGAATACGAAAAGGGCGCCAAAGAAGCGGGCCCGGCGTATTGGCTGTTTTCAGTGAAGCTGGGTCGAACTTACCTGGCCATGGGACTCGCTGACCGAGCGTTGCAGGCCGTGGCGCCTGCGCAGGAACTTTACCCCGAAGTGCCATGGCCCCACCTCATCGCCGGGCAAGCACTCCTGGCCAAAGGAGACGCCGCCGCTGCCGTGGCGCCACTGTTGGCGTCGTTGGCCGCCAATCCCTTTGACCCAAGCGTGCACTGCAGCCTGGCCGAGGCCTACAAGAAGTTGCCCGTCGACGCGGCAACCACGAGCAAGCGTCAGCGGGCGGAACGCGACTGTCGGGCACTGGGGAGGCAGTAGCTCCAAACCGGTGGAAAATAAACCAACGGAAGGTCCGTACAGTTCAACCCGTGATTACCGTTTTCGGAGGATGACGCCTGCCTGGCCAACCGCCCATATTTCCCGAGAGCTGCTGCCCCAGATTCCGTTCAAGCCCGCGAAGCCCGCGTCCAGTTCGGACCAGGCGACGCCGTTCCAGTGGGCGATGTCCTGGTGATCTGGGTAAAAGCCGCCCATGCTTGTGCCCACGAGCCAACGGTCGTCAGGTGCGTTGAGCCATATTCCGGCTCCGGCGACTGGTTCTTTGGAATTCGACCACTCCGTACCGTTCCAATGGCTCGATGCTGGCCCCATGTAGCCCCCAGAGCGGCCAGCAGACGTCCAAGCGCCCATGAGCCAGACATCGTTGGGAGCGGTACTCCAAACCAGCCACCAATCCGTGCCTTCCAATCCAACTCGACCCAAGCAGGACCAGCTGCCGTCCGGCTGCTGGCCGTTCCAGCCTGACCCCAGCGTACATTCGACCGCGGGCAGCTCCTGGACTGACCAGCGCACGCCGTCCCAGTGCACGACCGTGCCTGTCTGGCCCGCAGCCCAGACGTGATTGGGCGCGGCGCCTGAAACGGCGTAGAGGTGCGAGTTGGTCGGGCTCGGCCATGCGCTCCAGGTATTGCCATCCCAGTGCGCAATGCTGCCGCCGCAGCCCACGGCCCAAACATCGGTACTGCTGCTGCCCCAGACCCCCATCAGAGCGGCGTTGGCTCCAGTCGGGACAGTGGACCAAGCCTCACCGTTCCAGTGCACCAGATCGGCGGTCTCGGTCGTGGCCCAGACATCCTTTGCTCCATTGCTCCAAATCGCCCCACTCCCATTGCGGCCGTTCCCGCTACAGCCATTGGTCGCTTTCTTCTGGGGGTCAAGCGCAGTTGACCAAGCATCGCCATCCCAATGAACCACAAGACCGTCTTCCCCCACCGCCCAGATATCGTTCGCGGCACTGCCCCAAGCTGGGTAAAGATCGGACCGCGCCGGATCTGAGCGTAGCCAAGCCGTGCCGTTCCAGTGCAGGCTCGCGTATTCGCCCACGGCCCAGACGTTGTTCGAAGCGCTGCCCCACACGGCGGAAAGTAACGGCATGCTCTGGATGGAGACAGTAGACCAGGCAACCCCGTCCCAGTGCGCGATGCCACCCGAGCTGTGGAGATACGGGCTGGGGGGATAGGAGGACGGACCCTCCCACCGCGGAAAGCCAACGGCCCACACGTCGTCCGCTCCGCTCCCCCAGACCGCGGCGAGGTCCCACTTCGAAGCATCGGACCAGGCCGCGGCGGACCAGGCCGTGCCGTCCCAGTGCAACACGGTGCCTCCGTCGCCAACAGCCCACACATCGCCCGGGCCGCTGCCCCAGAGTCCGCGCAGATTCGCCTTGGTCCCACTGGGGACAGTCGACCAGGCGCTACCCGTCCAATGCAGGATGGCGCCACTCGCACCCACCGCCCAGACGCTATCGGCGCTGCTACCCCATACCGCGAGCAGGACGGCAGTGGAGCCGCTGGGAGTAGCCAGCCAGCTCTTGCCATCATAGTGCAGGATCGTTCCGCCCGAGCCAGGCACCCACCCAACCGCCCACACGTCCTGTGCGGCGCTCCCCCATACAGCCCGTAGGTCCGCGGAGGTGATGCTGGCAGACTCCGACCAGTTGCTGCCGTTCCAGTGCATCATCGTCCCGCCGGAACCGACAGTCCAGATGTCGTCGGCGGCGCTCCCCCAAATCGAGTAGAGCCACGTCTGCGTTCTGGCCGAACCGTCGGCCTGAGAAGCACGCAACCAGTCGACCGTGAGCCAATCAGATCCATCCCAGTGCAGAATGACACCATATGGTGGTGGTCCATTTGCGGTGCCTCCTCCCCCTGCCACCACCCAGACGTCGTCGGCAGCGCTGCCCCAGACTCCCTGAAAGAACACGCTGGAGCCGCACCATCCATCCCGGCTGCAGAAGCGGGGGAATTGGTCCCAGGTCGTCCGTGGCGGGGGGACGGGCAGAGAACCTGTTTCGGCAGCATCCGCTGCGGCGGGCGTCCCCCGCGAATGGCCGAGTTTGTCAAGATCGGTCCTGCCACAAGCAGGCAGGCAGAGGGCGACGACGGTCAACCAACAGACATCGATCCGGTTGTTCATGAATGACCACCTTGGGAGTCAGCAGGAGCGGCGCCACATGCTATACCTGGCCACTGGAGTTCGCCTGGTTTCCGCGTCCCTTCCCTAAGAGCAGGCTGTGGTTTCAGCGAGCCGCTTTAAGGCGCGCTTCTGGGCCAAAGAAGATACGGCTGACTATTTCGACTGCGACAGGGCCGTGCAACCGACGCTGCCCGACTTGAAGCCGACGACTACGGCGATCTCTCTTCGGCTGCCAGTCGCGATGCTCGAAGACCTGAAGAGTCTGCCCAACAAGCGGGATGTTCCGTACCAATCCCTCATGAAGCTGTATCTGTCGGAGCGAATCGGGCGGGAACGAAGCAAGAAGGCCCCATGATATCGGTCGCAGCTTTCAGATCTTCGGGCTTCGAGGCGCGGGCCGCCTCGCGGTGTCGCTACGGACAGGTCTGGCGCAGGTAGCCGGAATCGCGTGCGCCCACCAGGTCAAGGTCCTTCTTGAGTGCGTTGATGGAGAGGCTGTCGAACTGTGAGCAGTTGAGCGTGAGGTTCGTCTTGTACTCGACATCGAATATCGCTTTGCCAGCCTTGGTGAACTCGGTAAAGCTGCCGCACTCGCTGTATTCCTGACATTGTTCGTCCAGCTCAAAATCGAACTTGTCGACCAGGCGCTGGTTGGTCCGGTCCACCTTGGTCACAAGTTCCGGGCAGTTTTTGAGCGCGACCGAAATGCCCAGCGCGTGCACGCTGTCGGCGACCCAGCCGTCGAAGTCAACCTGATCCTGCTCGGTCAGAATCTTGCTGTTTGCGTCCCAGTTGTCCAGGTTGTCCGGCTCGACGGCGTCGAAGCCCTTGTCCTTGCACATCTGGAAGCGCTTGNNGGCTCGTAGCTGCCCACGTCCAGATAGCACACGACCTTGAGCCCGGCGGCGTGTAGCGCCGCCACTTTCCCGACGCTGACGTTGAACCCATCCACGTCGATCATCTGCGAGCCCGCGGGCGGGATGATGGCGGTGTCGGCGGATGCGCCGATTTGCCAGTCCCAACTGATGGTCGGGGTGCTGCTGGGCTTCCACGGACTGCCGCTGGTGGAACTGCCCGTGCTGGTTATTGTCACACTACCGGTTCTGCTGCTGCTCCCGGTTCCACTAGTGGTGCCCGTTCCGGTTCCGCTGCCCGTGGTTGAGCCGGTCCTCGTGCCGGTGCTGGTCACCGTGGTCGATGTCGTGCGCGTGGTGCTACCGGTTCCGGTGCCGGGCTCGGATCCGGTAGTGCTGGCCGAGCCGGTGCCGGTTCCCGTTGCAGACGGCGTCGCCGTACCCGTTCCGGTGCTGGACCCGGATCCGGTGCTGGTCACCGTGCCCGATGTCGTGCGGGTCCCCGCTGCGGTGACTGTGGTCGACGCGGTGCTGCTGGCCTGGCCGTCGCTGGCAGGCGCCCGATCTGCCTGGGCGGCGTCGGCGAGAGCCGCAGCGTCGGCGCTGGTGGTGCCCGGGCCTTGCGATGACCTGGTGGTCGAGCTGCAGGACAGAAGCAGGATCGCAAGGAGACAGAGTGAAGCAGTTCTCATCGGAGTTCCTCCGCGGCGCATTGATTCCTACTTCGCATATTCCTGGTATTCTGCGAAGGAGTTTCGCTTCTTCTATTCGCGTGGCGAGTGACACGCCTACGCCTCCGAAGGCAAGCCGGCAATGATGTGTGTGCGGTCAATCACACTGGCCGAGCAATGCGGGCGAAGACACTTCGCTATTGGCGCTCGCCCACGATACAATCCTGGCGGCTACAAGAGGAGGCATGCATGTGGTTGTTGCGCTCACAGAATCAGACACGGACGATGGCGAGGTGGTCGCTGGCGGCGAGCTTGTTCCTCGCGCCGGTCACCTGCACTCGGATCGAGGCTGGTGAGCAAAGCTCCCCCGCGCCGAACCACGAGCGCCCGGCGCAAGAGCTTGCCGCGGCGACCGCGCCGACACCGTTGCCGGCAGCCGGGGCCAAACCCTTGCAGGCGGGGCAGGATGGCCTCGATGCGTTTGCCCAGGCGCTCGCCCACACCCTTGATCCTTCGCGCATATCCACCCGGCCAGCTTTGCCTGAGGGAGGCACTCTGCACATTCCGAACGGATACGCGGCGCATGCGGCGATTCTCGTCCGCCAGCCCGATGGCACACTCCGGACCACGTGCGTTTCCTCGGCTGCTGAGGTTTCCGCACTGGTGAAGCAGATGCGGAACGGAGCGGATCAATGAGCGCGACAAGCCGCCTGTGGTGGCCGATCGCCGCCCTGCTGGCCGCAACCACCGCTGCCCGGGTCGCCCAGGCCGAGGCGAAGTTCGTGATCAACGTCCTCGACACTCCAGGGGTCGGGTTCAACGACCAGAAGCCGGCAACCCCGGTGGGTGGCAACACCGGTACCACCGTCGGCCAGCAACGTTTGATTGCATTTCAAGCTGCTGCCGACGCCTGGGGCAGGGTGCTGGAAAGCCCGGTTCCGGTCATCGTCGAGGCCAGTTTTGCGCCCCTTGCCTGCGCCGGAACCTCCGCCGTCGGCGGGCAAGCGGCGCCCTATTCAGTCAGCGCTTATCCCGGACTGCCGACCACCGGAAGCTACCCGCTGGCGCTCGCCAACCGCATTATGGGACGGGATCTCTATCCCGACACGGCTGATATCAAGGCCGAGTTCAACGGCGACTTGATGACGTGCCTTGGTATCGACTGGTACTACGGGCTCGACAGCAGGTTGGGAGCGAATCAGGCCGACCTTCGGTCCACGGTCATGCACGAACTGGCCCACGGGCTGGGTTTTTCGGGCAACGTGGATCCGGATACCGGGATGTATAAGTCGAAGGCTCCGACCGTCTTCTCCAACTATGTCCTCGACACGAGCAATGGAAAGCACTGGCCGGAGATGACCGATGCGGAACGCAAGGCATCGCTTGCCAACGTGCGAAAGCTGGTTTGGGACGGTAACCGGGTGCAGGCGGTGGCGGCCTGGGACCTGGCCAAGGGGTTGCCCAGCGTGCAGGTCACGCCCTCCCCGAGCGGCTTCTCCGGCTTCATCGGCGAGGCGAACTACGGTCGGTTGGTTGCTGATAGCGGCACCATCACTGGCCCGGTCGGCGCTATCACAATCCCGGCGGCCTGCCGCCTGAGCCTGGCCGCGGGCTTCCTCGGAAAAGTTGCGCTCGTCACGTCGGCTAGGAACTGCGGTTCCATCAGTGTCGCCTCAATAGTGGAAAGTACGGGCGGCCTGGCTATGTTGTTCGCCTACGACGAGGACGGCAGCCCACCGCCGGTAGCCCTTGAGTCAAGCGCGGATGAAATCACACGATACCCGGTTTCGATCCCGACCTTGGCGCTGACGCGCAACGACGCCAGCCTGATAAACAGCGACCCTTCTGCAACGGTCACGTTATCTGGCGACAAGAGTCGCCAGGTTGGTGCGGATTCGGCGGGTCGCACCTTGCTCTTCACCTCGAATCCCATCGTGCCGGGTTCGACCGGTGCGCATTGGGATCCTCTGGTCAGGCCGAATCTCCTCCTGGAACCGGTTGCTTCGCCAATTCCAGTCACCGACCTGGTCATGGAACGAGCCCTGCTTTGGGACATCGGATGGACAGGATCGTGTGGCGATGGATCGATCGACGGCCAAGAGGAGTGCGACAATGGGGCAGCCAACAGCGATCGCACTCCCGATGCATGCCGCCTCGACTGCACGAAGCCCAAGTGCGGGGACAGCGTGGTGGATAGCGGCGAGCAATGTGACCCTGGTTCGAGAGGGTCCGATCCAAACTGCGGCAGCGATTGCCGACTGATCACGCCCTCAGCCACAGGAGGCACGAGCGGCAGCGGCGGTACGAGTGGCAGCGGTGGTGCCAGCGGCAGCGGTGGTACCCGCAGCAGCGGCGGAACCAGCGGCAGTGGTGGTGTCAGCAGCAGCAGCGGCGGAACCAGCGGCAGTGGTGGTGCCAGCAGCAGAGGAGGCACCAGCGGCAATGGTGGTGCCAGCGGCAGCGGCGGAACCAGCGGCAGTGGTGGTGCCAGTGGCAGCGGCGGCGCCAGCGGCAGCGGCGGCAGCAGTGCCAACACCAGTACCGCAACCCCCGGCGGCACTAGCGGTGGGTGTAGCTGCGATGCCGCCCGCGATTCATCCGCCTCAGGCTCTTGGTTGTTCGCCATCGGCCTGGCTCTGATTCTGGGGCGACGCGGGAGGGGCGCAGTCCTATTTCGTAGATTCTTGGTGCATAATGAAGGCGATTTCCATTGCCGGCCTGGGAGAGCGCCATGATCGAGAACCTTGGCTCGACGAAGCGTTGTCTGTTTGTCTCGACAGTTTGCGTTTACGCCATCGGTACCGCCGCACTCTTCAGTGCATGCGGTTCAGAGGGCACGGAGGCTTCGGGGGGGGCGGGAGGATCGGGGGGCTCGGGGGCTTCAGGGGGCTCGGGCAGCGTTGTGGTGCCAATCCAGCCCGGCGAGCCCGGCAATCCCGACGGTCAGTGTCCGATTCCAGCCGAGGCGCAACTCGAGGACGTGTCCAGTCCCACGACGGTGGTGGGCACCGGCACGCCGGAAAGCTGTACCCCCGACGCATTCATCGCCGCTGTCGCGGCAGGTGGAATCATCACGTTCAACTGTGGTCCGGATCCAGCGACCATCACCCTGACCAAACCGGCCAAGGTGTTCAACGACAAGGGGCCGAAGATCGTCATCGATGGCGGTGGCAAGGTCATCCTGAGCGGTGGCGGCACCACGCGTATCCTCTACATGAACACTTGCGATGAGAGTCAGGTCTGGACCACCAGCCACTGCCAAGATCAAGACACGCCCCAGCTCACGGTGCAGAACCTGACCTTCGCCAACGCAAACTCGAAGAACGAAACCACGTACGACGGCGGCGGTGCCATCTGGGTACGTGGTGGCCGTTTCAAGGTCGTCAATTCGCGCTTCATTAACAATGTCTGTGCCGACAGCGGGCCGGACGTCGGTGGCGGAGGGATCCGCGTGTTTAGTCAGTACAACAACCTGCCGGTCTACGTTGTGAACAGCACCTTCGGTGGGTCCGACGGCGTCGGCAACGTCTGCTCCAACGGTGGCGGAATCAGCAGTATCGGCGTGTCGTGGACGATCCTGAACAGCCTTTTCAGCTACAACCACGCGATCGGCAACGGCGGCAACCCGGCGACTTCGGGCACGCCAGGCGGCGGTAGCGGCGGCGCCATCTACAATGATGGCAACACCATGACGCTCAGCCTATGCGGCGTGCGCATCGAGTACAACCAGGTGGTTGCCTTCGGCAGCGCGATCTTCTTCGTCACCAACGACCACACGGGCAACATCGTGATCGACCGCTCGGTGATCACCAACAACATCGGCGGGTCGTGGTACACGCAGTACCCACAGATCTCCGCGCACGACGATACGCCGATCACAGTCACCGACTCGACCATCAAGTGAACCCGCAGACCCAGGCCTGTCACTCGAACAGCATGCCTCCAGAGCCGCCGGCGCGTTCTATCCCTCGATGAAGCTCTTCAGCCGCAGGCTGCGTGACGACTGGCGCAGCTTGAGCAGGGCCTTGGCCTCGATCTGACGGATACGCTCGCGCGTGACATCGAAGTCCCGGCCCACTTCTTCCAGAGTGTGATCCGATCTTTCGCCGATGCCGAAGCGCATGCGCAGCACCTTTTCCTCGCGCGGGGTAAGGGTGGCCAGCACCTTGCGCGTCTGCTCCGCCAGGTTCATGGAGATCACCGTCTCGGCCGCCGGAATCACGCTCTTGTCCTCGATGAAGTCGCTCAGGCGCGAGTCCTCTTCCGCGCCGATGGGGGTCTCCAGCGAGATGGGCTGCTTGGCGATGGCGAACACGTTGCGCACCTTGTCGATCGACACCTGCATTTCCTCGGCGATCTCCTCCGGGGTCGCCTCGCGTCCCAGCTTCTGCACCAGATGGCGGCCGGTGCGAATGACCTTGTTGGTGATCTCGACCATGTGCACGGGGACGCGAATGGTGCGGGCCTGGTCCGCAATGGCGCGCGTGATCGCCTGCCGGANNCGGATCCACCACGTCGCGTAGGTCGCGAACTTGTAACCGCGTTTGTACTCGAACTTGTCAACCGCCTTCATCAGGCCAATGTTGCCCTCCTGGATCAGGTCCAGAAACTGCAGGTTGCGGTTGGTGTACCGCTTCGCGATGGAGACCACGAGCCGCAGGTTGGCCTCGACCAGTTCGGCCTTGGCCTGCCGCGCCTGGCGTTCGCCGTCCTGGATCTCCCGCACGGTTTCGCGCAGACCCTGCTCGGTCATGGTGGCCTCGGCCTCCACCTGCTTGACCTTCTTCTTGGCGCTATCGATCACCCTGGCCAACTCCTCGATCTGGTCAAGGCGCAGGCCTAACTTCTTGGCCACCGCACGCTGGCGCAAGGGCGAAGAACGGATCTCGCGCAGGGTCTTGCGGAACCCGCGCTGGGGCATGCCGGCGCGCTGCTCGCATTCGGCGATTTCGCGCTGGGCGGCTTCGATACGGGACACCAGGCCCTTGAGCCGGGCGATGATGCGATCGATCTGCTGCTGCTTGAGGCGCATTTCTTGCAGGGCACCGATCATCTCCTGCTTGATCGCTGCAACCCGGTTCCTGACCTTCTTGCGCGCGGCTTCGGTCGCAGTCTTCCTTTCCTCGACCCTGTGCAACTCCTCGCGCAGCCGGCGCACCTTCTGCATCGCCTGGCACACCCGCTCGACGTGCCAGCTCTCGTCGAACTCGGCGTCATTCTCGTCGGCGTCCTTGACCACCTCCTTGACCCTTATCTTCTGTTGTCGCAGCCGATCGCCCAGATCCAGGGTCTCCTCGATGGCGACACTGGAATTGAGCACCACCTGCAGCACACGACGCTCGCCGTCCTCCATGCGCTTGGCGATCTCCACCTCGCCCTCGCGGGTCAGCAGCGACACCGAGCCCATCTTGCGCAGGTACATGCGCACCGGATCGTTGGTCTTGAAGTAGCTGTCCTCCTCCCCTTCCTCCTCGGCGGCCCGGGCGGGTTCCGGCTCGACCTCTTGCTCAGGGGTGGCTTCGTCCGGGACTGACTTCTTCGTCCCCTTTAGCTGGGACGCGGAGTCCACCATCTCGACCCCATCGTCGACCAAAGGCAACGACCAGTCATCGATCGGGTCGGACGAGCCGATCTTGCCGACAGGTTCCAGCTTCTCCTCGTCCTGGATGTTGTCGTTCAACTGCTCGTCGCCGTCTTCGATCATGTGGTCAGGATCCTTTTCCACCAGCCGCCATTAGTACGCCAACTGCAGATTGCCACTGCGGTCGACCATGTTGCCCGCCGGCAAGTAGTCACAGACCCAGACCTGTGGGAAGTTGCCGCTGCAGCCCGAGGCTACGCCGCACCCGACCTTGATGGTGGTGCGCCAGACAATTTGAGTGTAATGCCCGCATACCGGGCAAGTACTGCAGCCAAAAGTCGCTGAGGTATAGGGCACTCCACCGCAGGTATTGGCCGGATAGGCATAGTTGGCCTGTTCTGAAGCCCAGGCTTGGACTACCTCTGCCGGCGGAGACAAATTGCGCTGGCTGGTGAAATACATATTTTCGCCTGCAGTCTCGCCCTCAACAGTGCGATTGGGGTTGTGCCCAGTCGGACAAGTGCTGGCATAAGCCTGGGCGAAGGCCGCCAAAGTGGCGTCCCATGTCACGGGCGGGAGCGCTGGATTGGCGCCCGGTGCAGCCGCGCGAATGGCGTTGTGCGCGGCCACCATGCCGCACATCGCCGAGGCACCCTCGGGGCAGTCGATGCTGGCGCCGCCGCCAGACATTGAACCGCCCGCTGGGACCCCACCGCCAGCACCCACCCCTCCGCTATTGCTGGTATTGGCGGCTGACGTGCCACCCAGGCTGACTATCCCACCGGCGGCGGCGCTGCCCGCGGCTGCGCCACCCAACGGAATTCCACCGGAAGCGACGCTGCCACCGGCACCGGCGCTTGACCCTGGAGCGCCCCCAGACCCAACCTCGGTTCCGTCCTTCGCGCCACAGCCAGACATAGCGATCATTGTCGCGGCGAAGGCCCCAAGTGTCTTCGGGGTGGTCACTCTTGGTTTTCCCGACTCGCATCGACAGTCATCAGGATGGCAATGCGCGGCATCAGTCTATCCGGGAAAGGTCGGTCCGGCCATCCCGATCGTATCGAAGGACCCGACCGCACGCCCCGCTTCGGGGTCGAGAGGCGAGCAGATTCGGACCGCTTCGCCAAGACCAAGCGCAGCAAGCGCTCTGTCGCGTGACGTGGATGTGCACCTGCTGATGCGGCCAAGTCTCGCCCCGCAGCCGAACGCGATCTTCGCCCGCGGGGCCGCAGCCGCCTATGCGCAGGCTGGACAGTACGGGTCTTCTTCGCCTTGAGGTCAGGGCACGTCGATCGTCACCCAGTCACTCTCACCCGCCGGCGCGAACAAATGGGGCTGGAACGTCTCCAGGGGCAACGGCTTGGCCGAAGCCGCGTCGTCATCCGGCTCGAAGCTGTCGACAGTGATGGTCTGGGTCGTGGTCGCGCCAAAGCCGGTGGCAGTGGCGCGGATCGAGTAGGCTCCACCCCCGCGGTAGATGTCCTTCACCTGCAGATAGAGTCGCTCGCCGGACGTGACCGGGAGCTTGAGTCCGGGCATGAGTTCCTCTTTCCCGTTGTCGTCGTCCGCGGCGAACCACCGTGAAGTGTCGCTCGCCCGATAGGCGTAGAAGGCCGGATCCACACGGCTGACCGAGGAACCGTTGTGGAAGCCTTCGATGTAGATCCAGGCCGTCGCGGTCTGTGGTGGAACATAGTCTTGCCCGAGGATGTGGTACCAGTCGGGATTCAACGTGCCGGTCACATCGCTCCCCGCGCTGCTATGGATGGTCTGGAAATACGGCTCGTACGGGCTCGACCGGGTGAGCTGAGTCACCGACCCCCGATCCGTGGTTACGGTGGCCGCAGAGATGAACCAGATCCCCTCGGCAGGATAGGGGCCCATGGCGTGACTTCCCTTGTACTCGCCATTGTCAAGGGAAAGGGCAATGGCCGGATGCTCTTCGCCCGTCGGACCGCGCAGTGTCGCGGTGGCGCTGGTCACCGAGCCGGCGAATTTGTTCCCCATCACATCCAGCGTGAGGCCCGGATTTTGGGGGTTGTTGTGAAAGCCAAGCCCCAGGTAGTTGATCTCGGGGTACGTCCCACGGCGCTGAGCGTACAGGGCGTCGTTCGCCGTGTGCTGGACGTCCACCGAGACGGCCACCTTTCTCGACTGGAAGCCGAGCTGCATGCCGCCGGAAGGGCTCGCGGAAAGAGCAAACTGTTTGAGATCGTTCTCTCCCCAGAATGACCCGCGCACGTCCGCATAGTTGGCATCCCCGGCCTGCACGGTCGTCGGTCCCGAGCCGTTGTCGACCGTGATACGAGCGACGGTGAAGGCCCAGCCGCCCGGCACCGCATGGCACGATCCCTCGAACAGCATGAGCCCCGCATCGGCAGTGTCATCCAGGCCGGCGTATGTGAACGAGCAGTTCCCTTCCACGAACGTGGCGGTCAAGCGAAGCGTGACGAAGCCCACGCATCGCTCGACATAGCCGTACCAGGTCCCGCTGGTATCAATCGCGCCGGGATCAATCGCTGCGTCGGGGCTGCCGTTCCCTTGGTCGGCGACGCCACCTGTGCCTGCGATTTCGCCTCCGGAACCGCTACCGCCCGCGCCTGCTTGCCCGCCGGTCCTGCCCGAGCCACTGCCGCTGCAGTTCAACGCGATCATGCAAACAAGAACAGCATATCCAAACGCACAGATCCGAGACATGGCCAGACCGTATCAGCGGTCGGAGATCTCTTCAACGCCGATCCTGACCCCGTAATCCCGCGATAGGCAGAGGGTCGTGGTCGTAAACGTGGCCGTGGTGGTGGCCGTGGCCGGAGTGATTACCGTCGGCCACGGCCACGGCCACGACGACCAGGACCACGTCCACGACCACCACCGATCGTTCCGATTGGGTGCACGACTTGAGCATGGAAAGGCTTGTTCTTCCGTGGCGATCCGCGCTTTCGCTGCGCTTGCCGCGGGACTACGGTGACCGGGCGCCGCTCAGGTTCCCATGTCTAGCCCTTTCTGCGCTATTCTCTTCGTCCATGGGCGACGGAGAGAAAAGCCTTCCTTCTCTCGACGCGACGATCCTGGTCAGAAACGCGGCTGAGGCCGAGACCAGGGTGTCCGCCGAGTCGTTGGAAGGCACGCGCCTCAAGCACTTCGAGGTCGTGCGCCAGCTCGGCCGCGGAGGCATGGGCACGGTCTACTACGGCAACGACACCTCGCTGGAACGCCCGGTGGCCATCAAAGTCCTGGCGCCTGAACTTGCCTTCGACCCCGACGTGGTCGCGCGTTTCGAGCGCGAGGCGCGCGCGCAGGCGAGGCTGCGCCATCCCAATGTCGCACAGATCTATTTCATCGGAGAGGATCGCGGTTTTCACTTTTTCGTCATGGAGTATCTGGAAGGGCCGGGGCTGGACTCGCTGCTTGCTCGGCCGGAACCTTTGCCCTGGGCCAAGGCCCTGGAATACACCATCGCGGCCGCCCGCGGGCTGCGTGCAGCCTCTGCCCAAGGCTTCGTCCATCGCGACGTCAAGCCATCGAACCTGATGCTCGATCGCGAGGCAGGCATCAAAATTCTCGACTTCGGGCTAGTCAAGAGCATGCACGGCGACTCGCAGCTCACCCGCGACGGGGCCATCATCGGCTCGCCGCTTTACATGTCACCCGAGCAGGGACGCGGCGGCGTGGTCGACCTTCGCTCGGACATCTACTCGCTCGGCTGCGCGCTCTATCACATGCTGTGCGGCCAACCGCCCTTTTCCGGCCCCTCGCCGGTTGGCGTGATCTCGATGCACGTCACCGACAAGGCCACGCCGGTGCGGGTTGCCAATCCCAACGTGCCCGAGGTACTGGCCCGCATCGTCGAGCGCATGATGGCCAAGGAGCCCGACGCCCGTTTTGCCAACTACGACGATCTGCTGGCGGCGTTGGAGTCGGCCCGGGCCGACCGCCGCGAGCTGTCCGGTTTTCGCACGCGCGGGATCGCTCTGGCCATCGACGCGCTCCTGCTGGCGGTGGTTGGGTATTTCGTCGAGCTGTGGGTCATTCCGGTGGCGATAGCGTACTTCGTGCTTTTCCACCGCCTGCTCGGGCAGACCCCGGGCAAGTGGCTACTCGGCATCCGGGTGGAAGATCCGGCGGGAGCTCGGGTTTCGTGGAAGGCGGCGCTGATTCGCTTTCTGGTTTTCGCCTGGGGCCCGCTAGCCTGGACGGTACTGGCCACCATCGTCTACTTCCTCCACCGCGATCAGCGCGTGGCTTTTCGCATGGCCAATCTGACCGTACCGCAGCTCGCGTTGCCTGCCCTCTACGTCGCGCTGGCAACCGTGATCCTGGTCGCGTACTTGGCCGGGTTTCTCCTGGTGCCTTTCCATCCCCGGCGGCTGGCCCTGCACGACATCCTGGCGCACACCGAGGTTCGCTTCAAAGCGCGGCCTCCGGCCGAACAAGTGGTCGAGGCCGTGAAAGCGACCGCGTTTATCCGGCGTCCGCGCTAGCCCCGTTGCTGCGCGCAGAGCCGTTCTTGCCCGATCGCTTGGCCGCACGCGCCGGCTTGCTCGCCGCACCCGCGGCGGCCTCGCGCAACGCCTCGGCCCGATCGGTGCGCTCCCAGGTGAACTCGGCGTCGCTGCGGCCGAAGTGACCGTAGGCCGCGGTCTTGCGGAAGATGGGACGGCGCAGATCCAGCTCGCGGATCAGGGCGCCCGGGCGCGCGTCGAAGTTGGCCTGCACCAACTCGGACAAGCGATCGTCGGGCAGGGCGCCGGTGCCGAAGGTCTGCACCAGCAGGGAGACCGGCTGGGCCACGCCAATGGCGTAGGCAAGCTGCACCTCGCAGCGCCGGGCCAGGCCGGATGCCACCAGGTTCTTGGCAATGTAGCGCGCGTAGTAGCAGGCAGACCGATCGACCTTGGAGGGATCCTTGCCCGAGAACGCGCCNNTCCACGATGATCTTGCGGCCGGTCAGCCCCGAGTCGCCCATAGGGCCGCCCACCACGAAGCGACCGGTGGGGTTGATAAAATATTTGGTCTTGCCCGACACCAGGCGAGTGGGCAGCACCGGCTTGATGACCTCTTCCATCACCACCTCGCGCTGGGTCTTGTACTTCACGCTCTCGCTGTGCTGGGTGGAAATGACGACGGCGTCAATGGCGACCGGC
>PMBS01000023.1 GCA_003153015.1 Myxococcales bacterium | reverse complement strand
AAGGGGTATCGGCCGCAGTTCTACTTCCGGACGACGGACGTGACGGGAGAGGTGAAGCTGCCGGAAGGGACGGAGATGGTGATGCCTGGGGACAACGTGAACATGGAGATCAATCTGATCACGCCGATCGCGTGTGAGGAGAAGCTGCGTTTCGCGATTCGGGAAGGCGGCAAGACGGTGGGTTCCGGTGTCGTGACCCAGATCATCGAGTAGGCAAGATCACCGTACGTGAACCAGGAGAAACCCCGTGGCAGCATCCGCCCGAGTCATCATCACCCTAGAATGTGCAGTCTGCCGCGAGCGCAACTACTCCACGACCAAGAACAAGCGCGCCAACGCGGAGAAACTGAAGTTGTCGAAGTACTGCGGTCGATGCCGGAAGCACACGGAGCACAAGGAGACGAAGTGACGAGTTTCGACTTTGTGAACGCGTTGGCGGAGGCGGGCTTTGCCCGCCTTAGCCAGAGCGCGGGAGGGTATGGGAACCCTCCCAGGGTTCCCATCGTGAGCGCGTTGGCGGGGGCGGGCTTTGCCCGCCGTAGCCAGAGCGCGGGAGGGTATGGGAACCCTCCCAGGGTTCCCATCAACAATAGGGCAGTAGCTCTAATGGTAGAGCAGCGGTCTCCAAAACCGCGTGTTGTGGGTTCGAGTCCCGCCTGCCCTGCTGCCGTCCATAACCCCCTCGCGGGGCGCGCGAGTTCAGCACGAGGAGGGTAGCGGCCAGCCATGGGCCCCAACAAGTTCATACATTTGACGTTCGCGGTGGGAATCCTCTTGGCCGCGTTCCTGCTCTTCAAGACAGGGGACTGGGTCTGGAGCTACTTCGCCAAGCCGAACGAGTTGCTGCTGCAGGGTGTGGGTTTGGGCATGGCCGTGGTGGCTGGTGTGGTGGCCTATCGCAACGAACGCGTCTACGCAGTCGTCGTGGACGTGACCCGGGAGCTGGAAAAGGTCGCCTGGCCCACCCGCAAGGAAACCTACTATGCGACCATCGTCGTGATTGTCACCGTCTTCATCTCGACGGTCATTCTGTCGACATTCGACGCCATCTGGTCGTTCATGGCCGGCAAGATTCTCAAGTGACGGACCGCGGGACTGACCTATGGCGATGAAATGGTACGTTGTGCACACATACTCGGGACACGAGAACAAGGCTCGTCTGTCGCTGCTCGATCGGGTGCGGCAGGCCGGGTTGGTGGCCAAGTTCGGCGAGGTCCTGATTCCGACCGACACGGTTGTGGAGTTGGTCAAGGGCCAGAAGCGTTCTACCACCCGAAAGTTCTTCCCCGGCTACATGTTCGTGCAGATGGATCTCGACCAGGAGACCTTTCACCTGGTCAAGAACACGCCTCGCATTACCGGATTCTTGGGCGGGATGAATCCCCAGCCGGTCAAGGAAACCGAGATCCAGAACATCAATACCGCCATGACCGAGGGTGCTTCGCGCCCGCGGCCGCGCGAGAGCTTCAAGGAAAGCGACAACGTCCGGGTGGTCGAGGGACCCTTTGCCAATTTTACCGGCGTGGTGGTCGAAGTGAAGGCCGAGAAGCAGAAGCTACGCGTGAATCTCTCCATCTTCGGCCGGGCCACCCCGGTCGAGCTGGATTTTGCCCAAGTCGAGAAGGTCTGAGTCGTTAAGGCAGAGCCATGAAGAAAGTCACTGGTTACATCAAACTGCAGATTCCGGCCGGCAAGGCCAATCCGGCACCGCCCGTCGGCCCCGCGCTCGGCCAGCACGGCGTGAATATCATGGACTTCTGCAAGCAGTTCAACGCCCGCACGCAGGCGCAGGCCAAGGACGACGTCACCATTCCCGTCCTGATCACGGTGTTCTCGGATCGCTCGTTCACCTTCATCACCAAGACGCCACCCGCGGCCATTCTCATCAAGAAGGCGGTGGGCCTTCCCACGCAGAAGAAGCCGGGTTCGGGTTCCAAGGAACCCAACAAGACCAAAGTGGCCAAACTTTCCCAGAAACAACTCCGGGAGATCGCCACCGCGAAACTTCCCGACCTCAATACTACCGACGTCGAGGCCGCGATGCGGACCATTGCCGGGACCGCGCGCGCCATGGGCGTAGAGGTGGAAGGCTGAACAAAGCCGAAAGCAGGAGATCATGCCCAAGAATGGAAAGAAGTACGCCAAGGCGGCTTCCAAGGTGGACCGCACAAAACGCTATCCGCTGCCCGACGCATGCAAGCTGCTGCCCGAGACCAAGGTGGCAAAGTTCGACGAGAGCGTGGACATCGCGGTGCGCCTGGGCGTCGATCCCAAGCACGCCGATCAGATGGTCCGCGGCGCCATCGTTCTGCCCCACGGAACCGGCAAGACCCTCAGGGTTGCGGTGGTGGCCAAGGGCGACAAGGCAAAGGAAGCGCAGGAGGCGGGTGCCGATTTTGTCGGGGCCGAGGACCTAGTGGAGAAGATTCAGAAGGAGAGTTGGACCGATTTCGACTCCATGGTAGCGACCCCCGACATGATGGGCCTGGTGGGACGGCTGGGGCGTGTGCTCGGGCCCAAGGGTCTCATGCCCAACCCCAAGGTGGGCACGGTCACCGCGGATGTTGCCAAGGCGGTGCGTGAGCTCAAAGCCGGCCGCGTCGAGTTCCGGGTGGAGAAGGCCGGCATCGTGCATGCCCGCATCGGCAAGGTGTCTTTCGGCGGCGACAAGCTGCTCGACAATGCGCGCGTGATGGTCGAGACGCTGCTCAAACTCAAACCGGCCTCGGCCAAGGGTACGTACATGAAGTCGGTCACACTGGCCACGACGATGGGCCCCGGCATCAAGGTGGATGTCGCCCCTCTGGTCGCGGAATTCGCCGCCAAGTAAGTCGAGGAGACCCTTCGTGAACACCACAGAGAAGAAAGAAAACATCAGCGCGCTCAAGGACAAGCTGGCGCGCGCGCAGAGCCTGGTTCTGGCGGATTTCCGCGGCTTGTCCGTCGAAAGCGACACCAAGTTGCGGCGGGAATTCCGCGCTGCTGGCTGTGAATACCGCGTGGTCAAGAACACCCTGCTGGGCCAGGCCGCCAAGGGAACTCCCATGGAGGTGCTCGAGCCCCTGCTGGTGGGGCCCACCGCAATCGCCTATTCATTCGAGGATCCCTCGGCACCCGCCAAGGTGGCGACCAAGGTGGCCCGGGGCGAGAGCAAGTTCGTCATCAAAGGCGGGTGCGTCGACGGCCGCCTCCTGGATGCGAAGGGCGTGGCGAGCCTTTCGGCGCTGCCGGGCAAGCCCGAAATGCGCGGCATGTTCTTGGCCACATTGCTGGCGGTTCCGCAGAGCTTCTTGCGCCTGCTGCAGGCGGCGCCGCAGAATTTCGCGTATCTGCTTTCCGCGCGCGAGGAGGCGTTGAAGGAGGCCGAGAAGACGTAGTTTGCCGCGACTGTCGCGGCCTGAGTTTCGAGAAGAACGATTTGCAACCAGACAAGGAGATTCGGAAATGGCCGATGTGACCAAAGAGCAAGTAGTTGACTTTCTGTCCAAGATGTCCGTGATGGACTTGGCTACTCTTACCAAGGAGCTGGAGGACAAGTGGGGCGTCAAGGCGGCCCCTGTGGCGGTCGCTGCCGGTGTCCCGGCTGCTGGTGCTGCTGGCGCAGCAGCTCCCGCGGTTGAGCAGACTGAGTTTACCGTCATCCTCAAGGAGGTCGGCGCAAAGAAGATCGAGGTCATCAAAGTGGTGCGCGAGCTAACTCAGCTCGGTCTCAAAGAGGCCAAGGATCTAGTGGACGGCGCCCCGAAAACCGTCAAGGAAGGCGTGTCAAAGGCCGACGCCGAGACCATGAAGAAGAAGCTCGAAGAGGCCGGAGCAAAGATCGAAATCAAGTAGGCACGTCGGCAGTTGACAATCCACAGTCGGCTATCGGTCGACAAGCAAAAGTACCTGGTTACCGGGGGCGCAAGTGCGCCTCCGGGCACTTGACTGTGCAGCGTTCGCCATTGACGAACGGACAGGGGAGAACGCATGGCGTCCCAGATTCAGAATAATTTCCGAGCGCGCAAGAGCTTCGCGAAGATCGCGAAGATTATCGACATCCCCAACCTCATCGACATCCAGAAGCAGAGCTACGAGAAGTTTCTGCAGAAGGATGTGCCGGTGGAACAGCGGGAGGATGTGGGGCTGCAGGGCGTGTTCAAGAGCGTTTTTCCTATCAAGGACTTCTCGGAAACCTCGTCCATCGAGTTCGTCAGCTACACGCTCGACAAGCCCAAGTACGACGTGGACGAGTGCCGGCAGCGGGGTATGACCTTTGCCGCGCCGATCAAGGTGACGGTGCGCTTGGTGGTTTGGGATACCAATGAAGAGACCGGCTCCCAGTCGATTCGCGACGTCAAGGAGCAGGAGGTGTTTTTCGGCGAGATCCCGCTCATGACCGACAACGGGACCTTCATCATCAACGGCACCGAGCGGGTGGTGGTGAGCCAGCTCCATCGCAGTCCAGGTGTCTTCTATGATCATGACAAGGGGAAGACGCACTCGTCCGGCAAGCTGCTGTACAGCGCCCGAGTGATCCCCTACCGTGGCTCTTGGCTCGACTTCGAGTTTGACCCCAAGGACCTGCTCTACGTTCGCATCGACCGGCGCCGGAAGCTGCACGCGACCGTGTTGCTGCGCGCGCTCGGCTATTCCACCGAGGAACTGCTCAACTACTACTACGATACCGAGCAGGTGTTTCTTGAGCCGGGCAAGAAGTATTCAAAGTCGGTTGAGTACGACCTGCTGCCCGGGCAGCGGGCGACACGTGACGTGCGCCACCCCGAGTCGCGCGAGATTTTGGTCAAGAAGAACCGGAAGTTCACCAAACTGGCCATCAAGAAGCTGCGGGACTCGAACATCGAGCGACTGCCGGTCGAAGTATCCGAACTGGTGGGCAAGGTGGCCGCGACCGACGTCATCGACGAGACCACGGGCGAAGTCATTCTTCAGTGCAACGAGGAAGTGACCGAGTCCAAGCTGGACGAGCTACGCGACCACGGCATCAACCAGTTCACGGTTCTTTTCATCGACAACCTGAACGTTGGTTCGTTCCTACGCGACACTCTGATCGCCGACAAACTGCAGAGCCCGGATGAGGCCATCATGGAGATCTACCGGCGGCTGCGGCCTGGTGATCCGCCCACGGTGGAGACCGCGCACAACTTGTTCAAGAATCTGTTCTTCAACCCGGAGCGCTACGACCTGTCGAAGGTCGGCCGCCTGAAGCTGAACT
>PMBS01000052.1 GCA_003153015.1 Myxococcales bacterium | reverse complement strand
TCCCATCCCGCAGAAATCGGAGCTAAACTCGAACTCCGAGACTGTCATGGCCACACCCCGGAACCAGCTTCTCGACAAGATCAGCCGCCTGCCCCCCGACTATGCGGCGGAGGTGGAGGACTTCGTTGACTTCCTCTTCCAGCGCGACACCGACCGGCAGCTCGCTCGTGCAGCGACTGCGGCGTCCGAGCTCGCTTTCGCCAAGGTCTGGGACAATCCAGAAGACGACATCTACGACACTGTGTAGGCGCCCGCTACCATGATCCACGAGTTCGGCAACGTCGTTCTGGTCCCGTTCCCCTTCACCGACCAGACTGCGACCAAGAAGCGTCCCGCCGTCGTGGTCAGCTCCGAGGTGTATCAGCGCCAGCGCCCGGATCTCATCGTGATGGCCATTACCAGCCAAACTCGTCTCGCCTCCACCGTTGGGGAGGTGGCAGTCGTGCACTGGCAGGCGGCAGGACTTCTGAAACCTTCCGTAATCAAGCCGCTGCTTGCCACCATCGAATCCACCCTGGTCCTCCGTCAGCTCGGGCAGCTTCACGCCGAAGACCAAAAGGCACTTCGCCGGGTGCTCACGGCCATCCTCGGTTGACACGCCGCCGCTGGCTGTGTCCGCGGGGCCTTCGCCGCCCCCAGGCGGCCCGGGCTACCCTTGCGGCCTCCCGTTCAGTCCACGGAAATACGCGATGGTGGCCTCCAGTCCGCGTTCGAGCGGCACCTGCGGCGTCCAGCCACCCAGCAGCTTCTGCGCCAGCGCGATATCCGGGTTGCGTCGCACCGGATCGTCCTTGGGCAAGGGCGCGTGCACGATGCCGGCGCGCGAGCCGACCATGTCGCGAATCAGGGTCGCCAGCTCCAGCATCGACGTCTCACGCGGGTTGCCCAGATCGTGGTGCCACATCGAGCAGCCCCATGATGGCGAACGGCACTTCGCGCAGGCCGTCTCCGCTCAGGAGAGACCAAGTCCCTGGAGCAGGTACAGGACGCGTTCATAGGCGTCCCGCTTGGTGACGGCGCGTGCTTCGGGATTTGAGATTTCCTCGAAGTCGGCGACGAAAGTTGGCCCGACGTGATCAGGGGACGCGAATTTCTCCGCGATGTTCTTGAAGCCTTCCCTCACCAGACCATTCTTGATGTGCTCGCGGCAGACATCGACCAAGGCTTCGGGTTCGCCCGGGTACCACCTCACGCAGTAGTAGATGTCCCAGGCGTCCTTCTCCTTCAAGCGGGTGGCCAAGGCCATGCCCTTCATCGCCAGGAAGGGAACAATCGAAGCGATGCGCACCGTCGTCGAGTCCTTGGCGCCATCCGGTAGACTGCCTTCGATCGCAATCGTCTGAGGGAGCTGGAAGGCCAGGTCGCAGCCACGAGCTTTGCGCGCACGCACATCTTGCACCCTCTGGGTTCGATGGTTCTTGCTGGTTCCCTCGTATTCCCCCGCGAGGAGGTCGACTTCCACGGCGATCTCCTTGTCGCCCACCTCGACGGTGCGCCAGAAGATGAACGGCTGCTTCTTGTCCTGCGTGTAGCCCCGCCCCTCCAACAGCCGGCAGATCGTCTTGTACGCGGGCCCTGTCAAGGTTCTGTGGTTCAGGGCAAGGTCGACGTCGACACTGCCGATGTGCGGCTTCCGGTCTTGGGGGATCAGGAGAGCTGGCACCCAGCCACCCACAACCACGATGTCGTCGCGGTACTCCGCAAGCAACCTGACCAACTCCAACATGACGGAACGGGCCGCCTCGACCTGTATGGCGTCGTAGTCCTTCTTGGTCACCACAGCTTCGAGATCTCCTGCTGCCAGACGGCCTCCGCAGCCTCATCGCCACGTCCCTTGTAGCCTTTGAGGTCGAGGTAGAGTTGGATGGGACAGACGGTCTTCATCGAGTCGATCTCGCTGGCCATGTAGTAGACCCCTTCGTCGTAGGGGACGAGGAGGCTGACGTTAGCGCCGCTGGACACTTCTTTCAGCCCTGCCCGTTTCAGCAGAGCTTCGGAGATCGTGCCCACGTAGGCCATGGCGCGTTGCCCGCGGACAGCAGGGGCGATCCGGCGCGCCGCCGAGAAGCCAGTGAACGCATATTCAATCCCAAGCTCGCGACACGCCTCTGCGATCACGGCCTCGACCTGGTCGGTCTCACCCATAGCGTAGAAGTCACGAACGGTGTTCTTTCGATAGGTGTAGTTCTCCGCCCATTCCCGCAGGAGGGTCTGGGGACTCGCAAGACGAAAGCCCTCCTCTCCTTCGGCGACCCATTCCCGGTCGCGCAGGTTCTTCTTCACGTTCGCCACCTGGCCAATGCTCACGTCCGCCTCGTCGGCCAACGCCTGGGTTTTCCACCACTTGGCCTTGCCCATCAGCAGCACGCGAAGCACCCGCGTAGCCTTCGGCGCGTACAGCGACCGGAGATCTCGCCTCTGCGTGAACCTGTTGCGAAAGCCCTCTCTGCAAATGAGGACCTGGTCAAAAGACAGGTGGCAGTTCCCGGCAAGATCGAGATACCCGATGCCGTCCTTGCTGCAGATCTCGGCCGACTCGGGGGACACATACGGGGCCACGAACACGCCGTAGGCGTCTGGAAACTGGCTGCGGAGACGCAGAAGGTGGTTGACCGTTTCTCTTGCCAGACGGGGTTGGCCCGAGGTCTTGGCCTCGACGATGATCTGGGCGGACGAACCGGCCTTGGTTCGGAGGTTGAGCACGAGGTCAGCCCCAGCATCGCGCCGACGCCCAGTCTTCCTTGCCGATCTGACCCGGATGAAGGGTGCTTCCTGCAGGCACGCCGCGATTGCCGCAGTAGCCTGTCTCTTTAAGTCATATACTTTCACGATATCATGCACTTTCAGCAGACGCTGAAAATGTTACATATAGTGAAAATCAGGTGTCAAGCTCTTTTCACTACAGATGATCGTTTCAGCAAATGCTGAATCTTCGCCTCCTGCTCACCGGATCCTCGGCGCGAAAGCTACGCCGTTCGGGCGTGAATCTCCTGGGTGGGCGGGCTCGTTCCCGTCACCTGCATCCCTTGTCCTGGAGGCAGGTCTGTCGATCGCCGTGACGGCCCTGGAACCTCGACAGAGCCTAGCCACCGACTCGCAACACCTGTCCAGGCCGCACCGAACTGAGGGCTATCAGGATGTCCGGAACCAGCGGAAACAGGTCGCCGAGTCGGTTGCTGCGAGCGACCAGCACGACCACGCCAAACGGCAACGTAGCCACCGTCTGTTGATACACGAGGTTGCTGTCGATCGTTACGAAAACATCGACGCTACCTGTTGCGACACGGAGAAGTTCGCCGTTCTTCTTTCCCGCCCATCCGGCCTCGGGCACGGTCTTCACCTCGTGTTCGCTGAGGTGTTTCTTCAATCCGCGGGGAAGGCACTCGTCAAGCAATACGCGCATATCGAGTCACCGCTTCGCCGGCGACGTCAAGCACGGCGGCGATCTGTTCCCGGCTGACCGTCGGAAAATCGTCAAGGAAATCGTCCACACGATCCCCGACTTTCAAGTAGTCCATCAGCGTCTGGACTGGGACGCGGGTTCCGTCGAAGACAGGCGTCCCCGAGAGGATCTCCGGGTCGACACGAATCGAGGACTGGAGTGACTTCATTTGCTAATCCTACCGCGGTTCCTGGGCGCCAGCACAGGGTTCGGGTGCCCTGTTCCTGCCGCCCAGCGACATCTGACGGTCTTGTGCCGCGCGATGGGCTTTGGGGCGCCCCCAGACGGCGCGGGCTACCCATTGGAACGCCCGCTCAGCCCACGGAAATACGCGATGGTGGCCTCCAGCCCGCGTTCCAGCGGCACCTGCGGCGTCCAGCCACCCAGCAGCTTCTGCGCCAGCGCGATGTCCGGGTTGCGTCGCACCGGATCGTCTTTGGGCAAAGGCGCATGCACGATGCCGGCACGCGAGCCGACCATGTCGCGAATCAGGGTCGCCAGCTCCAGCATCGACGTCTCACGCGGGTTGCCCAGGTTGACCGGATCGCAACCATGCGGGCTGGCCATGAGCCGCAGAAAGCCCTCGATGAGATCGGACACGTAGCAGAACGAGCGGGTCTGCTTGCCGTCGCCGAACACGGTCAGCGGCTGGCCGGCCAGCGCCTGCACCACGAAGTTGGACACCACCCGTCCATCGTTCTCGTGCATGCGCGGACCGTAGGTGTTGAAGATGCGCGCGATGCGAACTTCCACGCCGTACTGGCGCGCGTAGCTGGTGGCCAGGGTCTCGGCGCAACGCTTGCCCTCGTCGTAGCAGGCGCG
>PMBS01000043.1 GCA_003153015.1 Myxococcales bacterium | reverse complement strand
TCGAAGATGGGGAAGCCGAAGCGGAAAAGCGGGATCTTGGCGTCGCGCGCGGCGAACTTGCCGTGCGTGTCGCCGATGATGGCGTCCACCGGCTCGGTCATCAGTAACGAGCGCAGGTGCCAGAGGTCGCGGTTCATGTAGATCTTGCCGGCCTTGCCGTAGGGCGAGCCGTCGAGCAAGGCCTGCAACTCGCGTTCCAGTTTCTTCGAGCCCTTGGAGCACAGGATGTGGACTGGCGATGCCCCCATCTCAAGCAAGAAGGCGACGAACCCAAGCAGCGGGTCCGAATCACCATACACGGCGAACCTTTTGCCGTGCATGTATTGGTGTGCGTCGGTGATGGCGTCCACGGCACGGCCGCGCTCGGCCTTCAGCGACGCTGGCACCGGTTTGTCGAACAGCTCCGACAGCTTGAGCAGGAGCGTGTCGGTTCTGGCAATGCCGAGTGGCATGGGCATGCTTGCGTGCTCGCCGGCGTACTGTTCTTTGATCCACACCAGCGTTCTTGACGTGGCATAGGGCGCGACAGTAAGCGTGGCCTTGCCATTGATGGAATCGGCCGCATCATCGAGAGGAGTGCCGCCTGGATAGATGCGGTAGGTGCCATCATTGGGCGAGTCGAAGACCTCGGAAATATCGGCCAGGAAAGTAAAGGGAATGCCGAATTCGTGAAAAATCCGCTTGTACTCGCGGTAATTGCCAGTGTTGGCATCGAAGCCAGCCAGGAAATTCAGCTTGCCGGTGCATCGCCCCTCGATGGCCTTGCCCTCGGTCAGGGTCTGCAAGATAGCCAGGAGCATGGAGTCGTAGCCATGCACGTGCGAGCCGGTGAAAGACGGCGTGTTGGCGTGGGCCACAAGGAAGCCCGGCGGAACGCAATTCTTCTGACGGGCATTCTTGATGAATGCGCTCACGTCGTCGCCGATGATCTCGGGCATGCACGAGGTGAAGACCGCGATCATCTTGGGCTTGTACAGCGCGACGGCGTTTTCCAACGCTTCGTGCAGGTTGTTCTGTCCGCCGAACACCGCGCCGTCTTCGCTCATGGCGGAAGACACGGCCGGGGCTGGCTCGCGAAAGTGCCGATTCAGCGTCGACCGGTAATACGAGGCGCAGCCTTGCGAGCCGTGTACCAGCGGCAGCGTTTCGGCAAACCCATGCGCGCACAGCTCGGCGCCGAGAGGCTGACAGGCGTGTGCCGGATTCACCACCAGGGCCTGTCGGGCGAAATTCTTCAGCTTGTAGTCTTCGGTGTTGATCCACGCCGCCACCCGGGCTTCATCTTCAGGCGAAATGCCGGTGACCGGCTTCACTTGCAATCCCAGTTCGTTTGACATGCTGCTCTCCTTGGCCAGGGTGGTCTATTGTGATGGGCACCCTGAAAGGGTTCTCAAACCCTCCCGCGATGGTCCGCCGCCGGCGAAGCCGGCGGGCTCCCCACGCGATCAAAACGGTGCCTTGACCAATTTCCATGTGGGGCTATTCACCGCCAGGTCAATGTCCCGCGCGAACACCGGGAAGCCCTGGTAGGCGTGGTACGGTCCTGAGTAGTCCCAACTGTGCATCTGCCGGAAGGGCAGACCCATCTTCTGGAAGAGGTATTTCTCCTTGATCCCGCTGCCCACCAGGTCGGGCTTCAGCTCCTGCACGAACCTCTCCAGCTCGTATTCGCTGGCATCGTCGTAGACCACCGTGGCGTCTGGCATTTCAGGATGGGTGCGCTCGTAGTCATCCCCGTGCGCGAATTCGTAGCCCGAGCCCACTACGACCATGCCCAGATCCTCGTAGGCGCCGACCGTGTGTCGGGGCCGCAACCCACCCACGTACAGCATCACCTTCTTGCCTTCCAGGCGCGGACGATATTCGTCGAGCACGCTCTGCATGATGGGGTCGTACTTGGCGATGACCTTCTCGACGCTTTCCTTGATCCGGTCGTCGAATCGCTCGGCCAGCTTGCGCAGACTGTTGCGAATCTTGGTCGGCCCGAAGAAGTTCAGCTCGATCCAGGGTATGCCGTATTTCTCCTCCATGACCCGCGCCATGTAGTTCATGGAACGGTAGCAGTGGATGATGGCCAGCTTGACCTTGTGGGTGGCAGCGATCTTCTCGATTTCCCCGTCGCCGGTCCAGGTGGCCTTGACGTTGAGGCCACACTCCTCCAGCAGCGGCTTGACCGACCAGACGTCGCCGCCGATGTTGTAGTCGCCGATCAAGGCGACATCATACGGCCCGGGCTCCTCGACAAATTCACGCGTCTCGATGACGTAGTCGCGAATCGTGTCGTTCGAGATGTGGTGTCCCAGAGACTGCGAGACGCCGCGGAATCCCTCGCAGTTGCACGGGATCACCGGCAAATCCAGTTCCTGCGACATGCGCTTGGCCACAGCGTTGATGTCGTCGCCGATGAGTCCCACCGGACATTCAGATAGGACCGAGATGGCCTTGGCCAACGGGAACAGGTCTTTGACCTCCTTGAGCAGCACGGCCAGCTTCTTGTCCCCGCCGTACACGATGTCCTTCTCCTGAAAGTCCGACGTCATCTGCATGGCGAAGTTGGAGACGCCGTTGATGCCGGACATCAGATTGCGCCGCGTGCCCCACGAGTACCAACCGCAGCCCACCGGGCCGTGCGACACGTGGACCATGTCGCGGATCGGCCCCCACACCACGCCCTTGGCGCCCGCGTACGCACACCCGCGCGCGCTCATGACCCCAGGCACGGTCTTGCGGTTCGATTTGACGCACGCGCTGGTGGCGGTCGGGTCATTGGGCGCCAGGTGCGGCGCCCGCTTGCCCTTGGCCTTTTCGGGGTAGATTTGCAACGTGCGATCGATCATCGCCTGGGTGGACTCGCGCGTGATGCCGTCGACCTTCTTGACGGTTGCTTCGGACATGGTGGGCTTCCTTTCGTGTGNNTGGATGATGCCGAACTCCATCAGCAGTCCCTCCAGCTCTTCCATCTGTAGCGGCTTGGGCACGACGAACATTTTGTTTTCGGCGATCTTGCGCGCCAGCTCGCGGTACTCTTGGGCTTGCTTGTGCTCCGGCGAATACTCGATGACCGTCATGCGCCGCAGTTCGGCGCGTTGTACCTCGTTGTCGCGCGGGACAAAGTGAATCATCTGTGTGCCGAGGCGCTTGGCCAAGGCATCGATCAGCTCGGCCTCGCAATCGGTATTGCGCGAATTGCAGATGAGGCCGCCCAGGCGCACCTTGCCCGAGGTCGCGTACTTCAAGATACCTTTCGAGATGTTGTTGGCAGCGTACATGGCCATCATCTCGCCCGAGCACACGATGTAGATCTCCTGCGCCTTGCCTTCGCGGATGGGCATCGCGAACCCGCCGCACACCACGTCGCCGAGAANNAAGACGTAGTCGAGATCCGGTGTATAGGCACCCTCGGATTCCAGGAAATTGATGGCCGTGATCACGCCGCGTCCGGCGCAACCGACGCCCGGCTCGGGACCTCCAGACTCGACACACTTCACGCCGCCGTAGCCGACCTTGAGCACGTCGCTGAGTTCCAGATCCTCGACCGTGCCGCGCTCGCGGATGAGGTCCATGACCGTGTTCTGCGCCTTGGCATGGAGCATGAGACGGGTGGAGTCCGCCTTGGGGTCGCAGCCGACGATCATCACCTTCTTGCCCAACGAAACCAACCCGGCGACCGTGTTTTGTGTGGTGGTCGACTTGCCAATGCCGCCTTTGCCGTAGATTGCAATCTGTCTCATGGTGTCCTTCCTGATGTGAGGCCTGGTAACGGCACCAGAGCAATGCAAGCGACCTGCCAGAGATGCGCACGCACGGGTAGACCAACAGAAGTCCGCAGGACTCGGGCACTTGCGTGTCTGCTCAGTGCGAGACGCAGGGGCACGGGACGGGAAAGAGCTACATCCGCGTAGGATCCGGCTTGGGCGGGATACGCTTACGTAGCGGCGGCTAGCAGACGGGCTGCGCCTGAACGTTTCATCGCATGCGGTCTGGCGGAGAGTGATGGCAACGGAGAATTCTTGTAACACGGGCTGCAACTGCGGCGCGGGCGCGGCCTGTGGGGGCGGGTCCGCGGGCGCGTCGCACGGCTCAGGCGGTGGCAGTCATTCGCGTAGTCTTTCCCGGATCCATGAAATTCTTGGTCTCTACCTTGCCGGGTTTATGCCTCTGCATCCTGGGCTCAATGCCTTCGCGGTGCGCCCGGCGCGGTATGCATCGCTGCTGGCGTGGCCATATGGACACCCAGTCTTAGACGCGAAGGCGGGGCGTCTGGTGCCCCGACACGCGACCTCGGCATGGGCCAAGGCGTGATTCACCCAGGCCCATGCGGCATCGGACGCTCGAATCCGGTGGGCACCTTCTCAGGCGACCTTGGCCTGGTCGTGATGACGATCGGCGATCGCCTTGTAGGGGCGCTCGCCGACTCGTATGCGAATGGTCTCAGCCACTGGGTAGATGGAGATGCTGCCGTTGTCGCTCTCACCGGTGTCAGCGGCGGCCATGATGGCATCCACAACCGGACCCACCATATCCTCCTCGACCATGATCTGGACTCGCATCATTGGTGCACAGTCGATGACATAGGACGAACCGCGATAGATTCTCAACCTACCGTCGGTGCCCCCACAATCAGTGATCTTCGAAAGTGTTATGGCCTTGACCCCAACCTGCCGGAGCCGTTCCTTCACGTCCTCGACCTTGAATGGCTTGATAATGGCGTCGATGCATTTCATGGCGTGGCCTCCTTGCAATCAGCAGAGCAGAGCCAATGGGGTTTGGCAATGGGACCAGGCGCGAGTTTCCGACGGATTTGCCGGGAAGCAACTGTCGCGAAACGTCCGAAACAATGGCGTGACAATCCGTTCGCAATCAGGAAGCTTGTGTCCCGCTGGACGCGGGCTAGGACGCCCGCCGCAATTTCTCCAGGTCGACACGAAAGCGCTCCACGCGGAGTCCAATCATCCGTTCCGAAATGCCAAGTTTGCGTGCCGCCTCGGCCATGTTGCCCCGAGCGCTTTTCAGCGCCTCCACGATCATCTCGCGCTCAACGCTGTCGAGGGTTGTGCGCAGCTTGCCCCGCATGGGTGTGTGGCTTGCCTCTGCGGTCTGCAATGTGGGCGGCAGATGGTGGCCGTGGATAACCCCGTCCGTGGATAGCAGAACCGCCCGCTCAATCACGTTCTGCAATTCGCGCACGTTCCCGGGCCAGTGGTATGCGACCAGCATGTCGATGGCCGGCGTGGAAATGCGGCGCACCGGCTTATTGGCCGCCTTGGCAAAACGCACGACAAAGTGGTCAGCTAGTTGCAGCACGTCGGTGCGACGATCACGCAGCGGCGGGACGTAAAGGGGAAACACGTTCAATCGGTAGAACAGATCCTCGCGAAGCCGGCCCTGTTGCACTAGCTGTTCCAGGTTACGATGGGTGGCGGCGATGATGCGAACGTCGACGTGCAGGATTTCATTGCTGCCCAGACGCTCGAATTCCTTTTCCTGCAACACGCGCAGCAGCTTGACCTGCGTAGTAAGAGGTAGGTCGCCGATCTCGTCGAGGAAGAGCGTGCCTCCGTTGGCCAGCTCGAAGCGTCCCTTGCGCCGGGCCACCGCACCGGTGAAAGCGCCGCGCTCGTGGCCAAAGAGTTCGCTCTCCACCACGCCGTCGGGAAGGGCGCCGCAGTTCACCCGCACAAACGGCTTGTCGGCGCGCGGGCTGTTGTAGTGAATGCACTGGGCGACCAGCTCCTTGCCCACTCCGCTCTCGCCACGGATCAAGGCGGTAGTTGGGCTGCCCGCCACCTGCGCAATCTCGGCCAGCACGCGGGCCATGGCGGCCGAGTTGCCGATGATATTGGCAGGTCGAAAGCGTTGGGCGAGCTCACCCTGTAGGCGGGCGTTTTCGCGCTCCAGGAACTCGTACTGCTCGCGCGCGGCCTGCCGCATGCGTACCGCCTGCGCAAGCATCGACGCGATGATGGTGAGCAAACGGACGTCCTCGTCGAGCGAGACCTCGTCGTGCGACAGCCTGTCCACGCTGAGCGCGCCCACCACCTCCTTTCCGTTGATGATGGGCACGCAGATGAAGGAAACTCTTCCACTCTCAGTGGGGCGGCTGCGCCGGCGGGCGCGGGTGCGATCGAGAAACAGCGGCTCCTCGACGACGTCGGGCACGATGGCGGGCTCTCCGGTCGCGATGACCTTGCCGGTTATTCCCTCGCCGAGGGCGTAGCGGCCACGTTCCATCTCGTGCGGGCTGAGCCCGAAGGCGTCCTCGATGACGATGGCGCCCGTGGCGCGATTGAGAATCGTGATAGTTCCGCGCAGCATGCCCATGCGAGCGGCGATCCTTTGCAAGACAGGCCCCGTGACCGCGTCGAGCGCCACGGTTCGCGTGAGCTCTTCGCTCACTTCAAGGAGAAGGTCCAGGTCTTGCCTGCTACGCGGATGAAAGTTCTCTACCAAGTCATGCATCTTCAATCGTACTGTTAAGGACAGAGGCTATTCTGAGGAGGCGCACGGCACCGACGGGTCGTACGAGGATGGCCGGGTTCCCGCAATCTCACCTAGTTAAAGAGGCGCGAAACGCTGCATGTCACTTTCTTTCGCAGGCGATTGGCCCAGATTGAGCCCGCCACTGCGCCTACCTGCATGACAATGAAAGCGGTCGCGGCCGGCGCTAGATCGGGAGCTGCGGCACGGTAAACCATGCAGCAGACGAAACCTATTGCCAACTCCAGTGCTATGAAGGTCCTTTTGTAGGGATACCACATCTGTCCCTGCTCCTGTTTTGCATTTGCACGCCGAATTGGCCCTCGCCTTGATCCACTAGATTGCATCCTTGCCGCGTTCGCCGGTGCGAATGCGGACCACATCTCCGACGGGGAGGATGAAGATCTTTCCGTCGCCGATTTGCCCGGTACGCGCAGCCGCGATGATCGCATCCACGACCGGCCGCACCTGCTCATTTTGGACGACGCATTGAATGCGGACCTTTGGCACGAAATCGGCAACGTAGGCGGAGCCCCGGTAGACTTCGTTCTTGCCACCGGTGCGTCCGAATCCCCTTACCTCGGAAACCGTCATGCCGCGCCCGCCTGCTTCAAACACGCGACTTTTCACGTCATCCAGCTTGAACGGCTTTATGATGGCCTCGATCTTCTTCATAGTTCATCCTTTGTCAGCGAAACCACCGCCGAAGATGATTGGCGAGTCCCCCCGCCGGCTCCACCTTTGCAGGAGCCTGGGTAATGCGCACCATGGCTGCGGTCACGTTGTCAAAAGCGCCGATACTGTTGGCCGCGTCGACAAGGGCACGACATCCGCCGGCGGCATCCGAAGACTCAACGATGCGCGGAAACTCGGTTTCGTCTAGCGCATTGTACAGGCCGTCGCTGCACACGATGAGCACGTCATCTTGGACCAGCTCGCGCGTGATGCGGTCGACGCCAACAATGAGTTCGCGTCCCACGCTGCGGGTGAGCACGCAGCGATCNNCTGTCCCTCGCGGATCAGGTACAACCGGCTATCGCCCACATGGGCGGCCAGTGCTTCGCCGCGATCGAGCACGAGCGCAGTAAGGGTGGTACACATGCGACGCAACTGCGGTACAACCACGGCGGTATCGTAGATCTCGATGTTGGCCTGCTGGACCGCGCGCACCAGCCGNNCCGTCGTAGCTGGACACACCGTCGGCTACCGCCACCAGACCGCATTGGTCGTTTTCACGATGGGTAACACAAGAATCTTCATTGTCGCCGCGTTCAGTTCCCGGATGGCTGAGCGCCGCCATGTCAAAAGCAAAGGCGTCTGGTGCTGACCGCGGCGAATCGCTCGGAGCAGGGGAAAGCCGTTGTCCTTCTGTAGCGTCGTCATTTGCTTCCTTGGTGAGCGACATGCAAAGCCTTTCGAGCGCGAGCCGGGCGCCGCCCCCGAGGGGAGGGGCGACGCCCGCGCTCACTGTCCTTTACGCTGGCACCTGCCCCGCACCGACCACCGGCCTATCCACCATCACCGCGCGTGCCTTGGCCTTGCTGTTGCGCAGGAAGTACACCGCCCCATACACGCCCCAGACCGCGCAGGCACCGAGCGCAATGTAGGGCTCCTTCACGCTCATGCCTGCCACCATGAATGGCCCCACCAAGTAGAACAGCATGCACACCAGGTTGGCTAGCAAGCCGAACAAGGGGATGAACAGGTGCTTGAATCCGTTGAACGACTTGTGCTCGCGGAATGCCACCATCGCCACGATGCAGGTCATCATGTACAGCATGAAGGTGCCGAAGTTGCTTACCAGGGTCACTATGACCAGCGAGTTGGGCAACTTGGCGTAGGTTTCCGGGCTGAACACGCCAAAGCCGTACCACAGATTCTGGAACTTGGGCTCGAGTGCGGAAGGCGTGGTGCCACCGAGGTACAGTGACACAGTGATGATGCCGATGACCGCCGAGATCGCGGCAAGAATCCAGATCGAACGATAGGGGGTCAGTGTCTTGCCGTGCAACATGCCGAAGTGCGCGGGCATCTCCTCGTCGCGGCCCATGGCGTAGGTCACGCGCGCCCCGGTGCTCAGGCAAGACAGAGTGGTGCCGATGAGAGCGAGGAACACAGTGAGTGCCTGTACCAGCATGAACGCACGGCCTGCTTGGTAGCTGCCAAAAAGCCAAGTCCCAACAATAACCATCATATCGCCCAGTGGAGCCCCAGACCCGGCCGCATTAGTCATGGTGTAGCCCTGATTGAGGAAATAGTTAGCTGCGAAGTACTCAATCAGGTAGCAGAAGATTCCTTGGATGCCGAGCGAAAGCAGCACGGCCCGCGGAATGTCTCGCTTGGCGTTGCGCGCCTCCTCACCCATCGAAGTGACCGACTCGAACCCGACCAAGATGAGAATGGCGATGCAGGCCTGAATGACGATGAGCGAGAACCCATGCGGCGCCGGCACCGAGGACGCCCGATCGTGGAACTTGAAGTGCGGTGTCAGCGTGGTGGGATGGTCAGCGTCGATCGGCTCCATCTTCATGGCCTCGCTCGCAGCGTAGGTGATGGTGAAGGGTACCGGCTTGCCGTCCTTCATCTCGGGCACCGGCATGCCCTCGTCGTCCATCTTGGGTGCAGTCATCGGCTGACCAGTAGGATCCAATTTGGGCTTGCCATCCTCTAGTACTGGCTCCTGCACGACGTTGTAGTCGACCGGTATGCCATTGACGAGCTGGAAAGCGCGCGAGCCCTCGCCGTGGTGAACCCGGTACGAGATGGCCATTACGGAGAAGACCAGCAAGGCAGTGATCTGTACGATATTGATCAACACGTTCACGCCGGTGGTGCCGGTCACGCCGCGGAACGCGATGTAGGCGACGCCAAAGGCAAAGCCCACACAGAAGAGGATCATGAAGAGGGGGCTGTTGATTGACCCACTGAAGGTGTTCGGGAAGAACTGATTGAGCAGATAGCCGCTGAGGATGGCCGTCACGCCCACCATGCAGCCCGGATACACCCAGTAGTAGAGGTGACTCGCCCACCCGGTCATGAATTTGGCGATGCGGGCAAAGCGATAGGCCTTGGTGTGATTGAGGAAGGCCTGCTCGGCGAAGAAGTACGACGACCCTGCGCCGGGATAGAGCTTGGACAGTTCTGCGTAGCTAAGAGCCGTGGCAAAGCACAGGAGCAAAGCCGCCACGATGCCGAACCACATCGACGAGCCGGCCAAGGGCGCGCCGTAGAGGGACTGCATCTGATAGGTGAGCCACAAGAATGCGCCCGGCGCGATCAGCGCCATGGCATTTACGGTCAGGCCCGTCAGACCCAGTGTGGGTCGAACAGAGCCTTTCCCAGCACTGCCGTTGCCTGTTGCCGATGTTGGTTCCATGTTCTGTTCCTCTTTCGCTGTTGTGAACTAGTAACGATGTACTTCTGATTCGGAATCATCTGAGATCGTCACAAAACAAGTATACTCACAGTCGGTTAACAACGTATTTCCCGACGGCCAATTTGCCGTAACACTGTGGGCTGCAGCCGAGATCTCCGCGAACGTGCTATCTGGCCGAAATCAGGCGGGATGAAACGGTTGGGCCTTGGGTTGGTCATCGGCTAGAAACAATCCAGACGCACGAAGGAAGGATGGGCTGGCTTGAAGGGCGGGGCGTGGCGGAAGATTATGAGGACGGAACGCAGTGTGGTTGACACTGGCGTTTGCGAAGCGTCCGGACGTGCGCAACGATGAGCAGTTGATGAAAGTGCGAACGGGTACGCGGCGCTGGCGTGGCCTGGGCTGGAGCTCAAGCTGTCGCACCGCCGAGTGACTGGATCCGGTTCGCGATCGCCTGTGCATCGAGCTCGCCCGCGAGTATCCCCGGGTGGTCCCTTTTTGCGGGCAGGCTGATTTGGAGGCGTGGGACTTGGATGCAGCGAATCCTGCACAATGAAACCGCCTACCAGTACGCGGGCGCAGGAGTGCAGACATCTACGGTGTGGGCGCCATGCTCTACCAGATGCTGACCGGACAGCCGCCGTTCCCTGGGGATGATCCGTTCGCGCTAGCCAGTGCACGGCTGCTTGGCGATCCGCCAGCGTTACGCAGCCTGAACCCAGAGGTTCACCGACAAGTTTCGTGGTTGTCACGAGGCCGTCACAGGGTCCGGGCATCGTGCAGGCAAGGAGATCACAATGCAGAAAGTTCAAATCGAAGGCGTTGCAAAGAAGATGTGTAGCCGAAGCGTTGGGAAGACAATCACCCAGGTATTGGCGATCGCAACTGCCCTGCTGGCGCCGCTGGCGGCTGCGGCCAGCGAGGTCACGGTGAAGGGTTCGGACACCATGGTGATTCTTGGCCAACGCTGGGCCGAGGAATACATGCGTGCCCACCCGAGCGCTACCATCCAGGTGACCGGCGGTGGCTCGGGCACGGGGATCAGCGCGCTGATCAACGGAACCACCGACATCTGCCAGGCTTCTCGAACCATGAGCGCGGCTGAGAAGGAGAAGCTGCGGGATCGCTACGCCACGGTTGGGGTCGAGATTCCGGTGGCGCGCGACGGCCTGTCGGTCTACGTGAACGCGAGCAACCCGCTGGCCGAGATCACGATGGATCAGCTGAAGCTGATCTTCACCGGCAAGGTCACCAACTGGAAGGAACTGGGCGGGCCAGACGCGAAGATCGTGGTGTACTCACGCGAAAACAGCTCGGGCACCTACGTATTCTTCAAGGAGCATGTGCTCAAGAACGCTGACTACACGGTGCGCGCGCAGAGCATGCCGGGCACTGCCGCCGTGGTCAATGCGGTGGCCAAGGAGAGATTCGGCATCGGCTACGGGGGCGCGGCCTACGCCAAGGGCATCAAGGTGCTCAGGGTAAAGAAGGACAGCGAGAGCGCGGCGATCGCGCCGGAAGAGGCGCATGTGAAGGACGGGAGCTACCCGCTGAGCCGCCCGCTCTTCTTCTATCTGCGCAACAAGCCGACCGGGGACGTGGGCGCCTTCGTGGACTGGGTGCTGTCGGGCCAGGGCCAAGCCATCGTGACCAAGGTGGGCTACTACCCGCTGAAGTAGCCTCTTGTCACACGACTGTCACCTTCCGGTCACGCCAGCGTCGCCGGAGGTTGCTCCAATCTCATTAGACATGACGACCCGGAGCGAGCAGCCGACAACACGCCGTCCCGACATGCTGGTCGGGTTGGCGCCCCCAACGCGCTCGGCTCTGGTCCGCCCCGAACCGCGGCCGGTCGAGGCCAGCGACCCGAAGAACCATCGACACGCAGAGCGTCCTCGGCTGGCGAGCCGGCGTCCGAAGTTTCACGCGCTGGCCGAGGTCGCGATTCGGGTCCTCGCCTTCAGTTCCATCGCCGCGATCATCCTCATCTTCGTCTTCATCGGCAAGGAGGCGTGGCCGCTCCTGCATGACTCTGTGATTGGAAAAGAGGTCACGCTGGCGAAGATGTGGTTCGCGCAGCAGTGGCCCGGGTACGATGCGCCCGAGCATGTGTGGCAGCCGGTTTCCGAGATCCCGAAGTACGCGGCATGGCCCTTGGTGGTCGGGACCCTGAAGGTGACGTTGATCGCCATGCTGGTGGCGGTGCCGTTGGGCGTGGGCTCGGCCCTCTTCGTCTCGCAGTATGCGGGCCGCCGGCTGCGCGAGATCATCAAGCCGACGGTCGAGTTGTTGGCCGGCGTTCCTTCAGTGGTGCTGGGCTTCTTTGCCCTCATGGTTATGGCCAGTTGGATTCAGCAGGTGCTTGGCCTCGATTCCCGTCTCAACGCGCTGGTGGCTGGCGTGGCCCTGTCGTTCGCCATCATCCCGGTCATCTTCACCGTGAGCGAGGAGGCATTCGGCGCTGTCCCCCACAGCTACGTCGAGGCATCCACCGCACTCGGCGCAGCCCGCTGGCAAACCATTGTTCGTGTGATCGTTCCGGCAGCAGGGCCGGGCGTGGCGGCAGGCATCGCACTGGGTCTCGGGCGCGCGGTTGGGGAGACCATGATCGTGCTCATGGCTTCGGGCAACGCTGCCATCCTGTCGGCCAGCCCGGCGGATTCGGTGCGCACGGTGTCCGCGACCATCGCGGCCGAGCTGGCCGAGGTGGTTTTCGGCGGCCCGCACTATACGGTGCTGTTCTTCCTCGGCGTGCTGCTCTTCGCTTTCACCCTGGCCACCAACCTGCTTGGTGAATTCGCCATCGGCCGTATGCGGCGGCGTCTGGGAGGCATGGCGTGAAGGGGCCCGCCAGAACCAAGATTCCACGACTCGGCGATGTCGCTTTGTCGCTGGGCACTGGCCTGGCCGCGGCCTTGGTGTTGCTGATCGTCGCCGTGATTCTGGGCGACGTCATCTACAACGGCGCCCCCCGCATGACGCTGGCTTTTCTCACCCAGGCGCCGCGCGAGGGCATGACGGCCGGTGGGATCTTTCCCGCCATCTTCGGCACCGTTGCGCTTGTGGTGCTGATGACCCTTGCGGTCTTGCCCGCTGGTGTGGCCACCGCGATCTATCTCTCGGAATATGCCAACCCCAGCGCGCGTGTGACTCGCCTGGTGCGCGTCGCGGTCAACAACCTGGCTGGCGTGCCCTCGATTGTGTTCGGGCTTTTCGGGTTGGGGTTCTTCGTGCAGTTCGTCGGCGCTGGGATCGACCGTGCCCTGTACGGCGGCCAAAGGGTTTTCGGGCAGCCGGCCCTGGTCTGGGCTGCGCTGACCATGGCAGTGCTGACCCTGCCGGTGGTCATCGTGGCCACCGAGGAAGCCCTGGCCGCTGTCCCGCGCGAGCTGCGCCTTGCCTCCGCGGCCCTCGGCGCTAGTCGCCTGCAGACCATTTTCCGGGTGGTGCTGCCGCAGGCTCTGCCGGGCATTCTCACTGGGGCCATCCTGGCCATCAGCCGCGGTGCCGGCGAGGTCGCGCCCATCCTATTCACCGGTGTGGCGTATTTCCTGCCGAAATTGCCCGGCAGCCTGCACGACCAATTCATGCAGCTTGGCTATCACGTCTACGTTCTGTCAACGCAGTCGCCGGATGTGGACGCCACACGGCCCATCCTCTACGCCACCGTGCTGGTCTTGCTGCTGCTGACCTTCGCACTCAATGCGACGGCTGTGGTGGTGCGGTCGAAGATGCGTCGCCGATTTGCAGGAGCCACCGCATGAATGGCGATCCCAACCCCGGCGCGGCCCTTGCGAAGGTCAGTCTGTCGGTTCGCGATCTGGTGGTGTCCTACGGGGACAAGCGCGCCCTGGGACCGGCCACGATGGACGTCGCCGAGAAGCATGTCACCGCGCTGATCGGCCCATCGGGCTGCGGCAAGTCCACTTTTCTGCGCTCACTCAACCGGATGAACGACCTGATCCTGGGTTGCCGGGTGGAGGGCGACGTGCGACTGGATGGCCAGGCCATCTACGGCCCGGGGGTGGACCCGGTTGAGGTGCGGCGGCGAGTGGGTATGGTCTTCCAGAAATCGAATCCCTTTCCCAAAACCATCTTCGACAATGTCGCGTACGGCCTGCGTATCGGCGGCATGCGGGACCGCGCCGAGATCGCCGGCCGAGTGGAACGTGCGCTCGGGCGGGCCGCCCTGTGGGACGAGGTCAAGGATCGGCTGGGGGAAAGCGCCCTGGGGCTGTCAGGCGGCCAACAGCAGCGCCTGTGCATCGCCCGCGCCTTGGCGGTGGAGCCGGAGGTCCTGCTCATGGATGAGCCCGCCTCGGCCTTGGACCCCATTGCCACGGCTCACATCGAGGAGCTGATCCACGAGCTGGCACGCGACTACACCGTGGTCATTGTCACCCACAACATGCAGCAGGCCGCCCGCGTGTCCGACTACACGGCTTTCTTTTACATGGGCGATCTGGTGGAGTTTGCCAGTACCGACACGATCTTCACCCACCCTAGCCAAACTCGCACCGAGGACTATGTCACCGGCCGCTTCGGGTAGGAGAGGGACATGCGCGCACACGAACACACCGACCAGGAATTCGAGCAGGAACTGCGCCATCTACGCGAGCAGCTCTTGCTCATGGGCAGTCACGTGGAGGGGGCCATCGGTTCTAGTCTGCACGCCCTGGTGGAACGCGATTCCGCTCTTGCCCAGCGGACCATTGCAGCCGACCGCGTGGTCGATCGGCTGGAGATCGAAATCGACGGCTTGTGCCTGCAGATCCTGGCGCGCCGCCAGCCGGTCGCCTCGGACCTGCGCTTTGTCACCATGGTGCTGAAAGCCGTCACCGACCTAGAACGCATGGGCGATCTGGCGGTGAACATCTCCGAGCGGGTGGTGGAACTGAACCGCGAGCCGCCCCTCAAACCCTACGTCGATTTGCCCCGCATGGCGGACGAAGCCCAGATGATGTTGCGCGAGGCCCTGGATGCGTTCGTTGGCAAAGATGCTGATCGCGCCCGCCGGGTCATCACCCGGGATCAGATGGTCGATGACTTGTACGCCCAGATCTTCCGCGAGCTTCTCACCTACATGATGGAAGAGGCGAAGAACGTGTATCGCGCCACCCGGCTGCAGTCGATCGCCAAGTACCTGGAACGCATCGCCGATCACGCGACCAACCTGGCCGAGCTGGTGGTGTTCATGGTCAAGGGCAGTGACATCCGCCATCCTGACAGTCGCGACGAGGGCGACAAGAACTGATGCCGCCTGTCGGTGCCGGTGGCCGGTGGCCGGTGGCCGGCACCGGATCCGGCAGCCGGCCCCGGCGAGGGCGCGCGCGAAGTGCGCGGGGTGGGCGGGCTGGGTGGTAGGTCCCGAAGTCCCCGAAGCGGGGCTGCCGGTCCCGGCCCCGGAACCGGCAACCCGAACCACGGTACTAGAATCGCGCCTGCAATTGCGCCGTGACGATGTCGTTGGACAGCTTGGCGCCTTCCTGTTCCCAGGGGTGCTCGTAGGAAAGGGTGAACTTGATGTTCGACGAGGCGTACAGGAGCGCGGCCACGCCCAGTCTAGTCAGCTTGTCCTTGTCGCGAGCCGCAACGGCTGAGGTCGGCGTCGGGGTCACGGCCGGGTCATAGCACTTGGAATCGACGGTGCTGGAAAGGAGCGGATCGAACTGATCCAGGCGAAGCGCAACGCCCAGGTACGGGCCGATGTTCTGCACGACCGTGACCATCCAGCCCAGGCTCTGGCTGTTGAGGCAGCTATTGGCGGGTGTGCCCGCGTATACCAGATTGGTCTTGCGCGCATAGATCACTTCGCCCTTCACCGCCAGGCCACCCACCTCGGGTACGTCGATGTAGCCCTGCACATCCGCCCCCAGACGCGTCTGGGCGTAGTATGTATAGGTATCCGGCAAGAGCTTGCCCTTCGTGCTGCTGGTGTCCACCACGTCGAGCGCGCCGAACTTGGTATCCAGGGTGCGCCCCCACATCCAGGAGAAACCACCCACCAGGCTGCCCAGGTCTACGCCCACGCGGCCCACCACGGTCTTGAACCCGTTGGGGTCGTAGCCGTTTTGGACCACGCCGAAGTAATTCGACGGATCCTTCTGGCCGAAGCTGGCGCCATTCACCAGGGCGACGCTCAGACGAAGCATTTCGTAGCTGCCCTGCAGCCGCAGACCGCGATCGCGGTCGCCCGGGAAGAGCCCGGTTATGACCGACGAGCGCTCCGGCATCTCGCGGTCCGCGTCCGACTGAAGGATCTCGTAGCCGAACGGGACCTTGAACTGGCCGAGGGTCAGCTTCAGGTGCAACGGCGTCCAAGTGTCGACCAGGGAGGCCTCGGCGTCCTTGAGTGCAAAGCCGTCGTTGTTGTTGGCGTCGATCTGCAGGAAGTACTCGGCATTCTTGCCCTCGTACTTGGCCCCGAGATAGGCGTGGCGCACGTAGAATCGGTTTTCGTTCTTGGGTCTTAGCGTGCCGTCCACCGCATCCTGGTGGTACTCATAGCGACCCTGGATAAAGCCGCCGATCTTGAGCTTCTTGAAACCGTCCACGCTCGCCTGCATGGCTCCCACCGTCTCTTCGGTTCCCGCCAGCTTGCTCTCGACCGCGCCCAAGCGCTGGTCGAGCGCAGGGGTGGCTGGTGCGGGGGCCTCGGGCGCTGGCGTGGGAGCAGTCGACGGAGGGGACTCGAGAGACGTTGCCGCCGGTGGGGACGCCTCGCTGGCCGCAGGGGCCTGGCTACCGGCTCCGGTCGCTTCTTGTGCGAGAACCACCGGCGCTGCAAACATCGAAACTGCCAATAGAGTGACGTGGACCTGCCTTTTCTTCATGGTTCTTCAATCTCCTTGCGCGCAGCCTAGGCGCCGGTTGTGACGACTCCGTGACAGGCCGGAAACTTTTTGGCAAACCGGCGCTGACCGGCATGCTCTCGGGTGAGAAGAGCCTATCCAGACCGCCGGGAGATGGATGAGTACTTGGCGATGAACAGCCGCCGGCTCTGCCCGCCGTACGCGGCGATGCCACCGCACTGGAACGTGGACGTGGCGAATTTACTTAACTTTACTTTCGCGCAATACGCGAGCACAACGAAGGCGCCATCTTGAGCACAGACGGGACGCAAACAAGCCCGTCGCAACGCAAGGAGGACACCATGACTGAAAGACAATCTGCGAATCTGCATCAACCGAGGAGTCGCCGTTGGTGGCTGCTGTTGGCGCTTCCCGTGGCTCTTGCCGGAACCTACGGCGCGCGGGCGTGGGCCTTTGGCGGGCCCGGCATGGGGATGGGCTTCGGCCCAGAGGCTTTTGGCGGAGATGGCTCACCTGGGGAGCATGAGGGCTTCATGCAGCGCCGGCTGGAGCGGATGCTCGATCTGGTCAAGGCCACTGATAGCCAGCGCGCTGCGATCAAGCCCATCGCTGCACAACTGGCCACTGATTTGAGGTCCATCCACCGGCAGCATGCTCAATTGCACCGGTCGATGCTCGATGCCTTTGCGGCGACCACCCTTGATCCGGCTGGCATCGAGAATCTGCGTGTTCAGGCTTCTGCGCTGATGGACCAGGCATCCAAGACCATCACCACGGCGCTAGTCCAGGCCGGCAATATCCTGACCGTGGATCAACGCCAGACCTTGATCCAGCAGATGCGCAACCATGGCGGTCACCATCGTCACGGCTTCTAGTATCCGGCGCCGGATCCGGATCCGCTTCCGGCTCCGGCCACCGGCCACCGGCTCCGGCCTTCACCTAGCTACGGACTAGGCCCCCCAAGCCAGGCTGAGCTACCATGAGGGCCGCTGCTTGCTGACTCTGTCCCTGCCATGCCAACCCGCGTTCTTCTGATCGACGACGATGCCCGCCTGGTCGAAATGCTGGGCGGGTATTTGCGCACGCATGGGTACCTGGTGGATTGCTGCGGCGATGGGGAAAGCGGGCTGCAGGCGCAGCGTCGGACTGGGTACGACGCCGTTGTCCTCGACGTGATGCTGCCCGGGATCGACGGGCTGGAGGTGTGCCGCCGCATGCGCGCCTTTTCCCAGGTTCCCATTGTGATGCTCACGGCACGGGGTGATGACATGGACCGCATCGTGGGGATTGAGATCGGCGCGGATGACTACTTGCCCAAGCCGTTCAACCCACGCGAGCTGCTCGCGCGCCTGGCCGCGGTTCTGCGCCGCACGCGCGTGGGCGAGCGCCAGGCGGCCGACCGGGTGCGGGTCGGGCCATTGGAAATCGACCGCGCGGCCCGCGAGGTTCGGGTGCGCGGCCAGCGGCGCGAGTTGACCGGCCGGCAGTTCGACCTGTTGCTATTGCTAGCGGAGCGGGCAGGTCGGGTGCAGACGCGCGACCAACTCATGGAGGCGCTCAAGGGCGAGGAATGGGACAACGTGGATCGGAGCATCGACGTGCACATCTCGCGCATTCGTCAGGCGATCGAAGACGATCCGCGACATCCTCGCCTGGTGCAGACGGTGAGAGGCGCGGGCTACGTTCTGGCGCTGCCGCCTGGAGGAGCCGAGGCGGGCGAGCCATGAACCAGCGCCTCTATCATCGGCTGTACCTGACATTCCTGGGCATCACTGTGCTGTCCTTGCTGGTGACCGCCTTGTTGGCGCGTGCCTTCCACGAGCCGCGCATCCCTGCCGCTCATGCCTTGGTGCCCATTGCGCGATCACTGGTCTGCGAGACGCCCGGCGCATGTCAGGGTGCAGAGGCGCAGCTACTTGAGGTGAAGGCGCGTGAGCTGGATGCGGATGTCGTGATCTGGGATGGGGATGGGCGACTTCTCTTTCATGCCGGCCATGCGCCCGCAGGGCCGTTCTCTCGTGGCGCTGATGGCTGGCAGCATGGGCCGCGCGGTCCGGTCTGGCTCACCCCCCTCGGGGACGGACGCACCCTCGGCTTGCGCGAACGCGGGCACGTCGGGCCGCGCCGGCCGCTGTTTCTCCCGCTTCTGGCCGCGCTGGCCATTCTGATGGCGATCGGGCTTGCTCCCCTTTCCCGAAGCATCACCCGCCGCCTCGAACAACTCGCCGAGGGCGCGCGGCGCTGGGGCGCCGGCGATCTTGGACACCGTGTGCCGGTGGTCGGCCACGACGAGATCGCGACGCTGGCCGAGCGGTTCAACCAGACCGCCGCTGCCATCCAAGCCTTGCTGGCGCAGGAACGGCAAATGCTGGCCGGTGCCTCGCACGAACTGCGCTCGCCCCTGGCCCGCATCCGCATGGCCCTGGAGTTACTGGCCGACGAATCGGATCCCATCAGGCGGGGCGAGCTCGCCCGCCGTGCGGCCGAAGACATCATCGAACTCGACGCCCTGGTGGAGGAGCTGCTGCTTTCGGCGCGCGCGCAGCCCGGGGTGCCTCGGCGTCCGTCGGCGGAGATCGATTTGTTCGCGTTGGTGCGCGAGGAGGCCCAAGCCGTGTCTGCCGAGGTCACGGGAGAGCCCCTGCTGTTTGCCTGTGAAGGCGCCATGGTGAGGCACATGGTGCGCAACCTCTTCGTCAACGCGCGTCTGCACGGCGGCAATGGCGCGATTCGCGCGGAGGTGCGGCGGCTGGACGCACAAGCCATCATCGCTGTGGAAGACGACGGCCCCGGCGTGCCAGAGAGCGAGCGGGAGCGCATCTTCGCGCCTTTCTACCGCTCGCCCGGGCTACGAATTTCTGGCGACACCGGCCTGGGGCTCGGTCTGGCGCTGGTCCGCCAGGTGGCCCGCTACCACGGGGGCGACGTGGTGTACATCGCCCGCCAGCCCACGGGCAGTCGGTTCGAGGTGAGGCTGCCGGTGGGTCCGAGCACACCCCTATCGACTTAGGCCAACACCGAACCGGCCGTGCCGCCGCCGCCGGGCATGACGGGCCCGCTGCCGGCGCCGGGCCTTACCCGACTCAACCCGTACGGGATTCGTCCTGCTTTCCCGCCCCAAGGGGCAGACTCCGTCTTGCCTTGGCCTCGGGAACGGAACGCCGCCAGGGCCGCGTCGTCGGGATTGAAAATCCCTTGCATGAACGCCTTCATCTCTTCCGGCGCGGAGGTCTTCTTGCCGGCCTGTTTCTGGGCCTTGAAGAAGAGCAGGGGCAACTGGGTCCACACGGCCCCGGGGCGAGGATATCCTTTTACGATGAACTTGTT